>NZ_JACJEK010000013.1:0-157241 GCF_014164015.1 Pseudoalteromonas sp. SR41-1 | reverse complement strand
CCGCCGTATACTTTTGCAAGTACGTTAGTGATTGCTGCAGTTAGTGTAGTTTTACCGTGGTCAACGTGGCCGATTGTACCAACGTTTACGTGCGGTTTTACGCGTTCAAACTTTTCTTTTGCCATCTTAAAAAATTCCTAATAAAGAAATTAAAGCCTGACTCACTATTGAGCCAGACAAGCTAAAATTATATAACAGCGCGAGCTGAAATTATTGTATCTGCGACATTTTTAGAGGCTTCAGCGTACTTCACAAACTCCATAGAGTATGAGGCACGGCCCTGTGTTGCAGATCGTAAAGCAGTTGCATAACCAAACATTTCAGAAAGAGGAACTTGCGCATTAATTTGCTTAAGTCCACCTAATGCATCTTCCATGCCTTCGATTATGCCGCGGCGACGGTTTAAGTCGCCAACTACATCACCCATATTTGAATCAGGAGTGAGTACTTCAACCTTCATTACTGGCTCTAAAAGTACAGGGTTAGCTTCAAGCGCCCCGTTTTTCATTGCCAGTGAACCTGCTATTTTAAATGCCATTTCATTCGAATCTACATCATGGAATGAACCATCATATAAAGTCGCTTTAACGCCAAGTAATGGGTAGCCTGCCAGTACACCTTGAGACATTTGCTCTTGGATACCTTTGTCTACCGCAGGAACGAATTCTTTAGGAACTGAACCACCTACGGTTTCGTTAACGAACTCGTAAATTGGTGACTCATCATCCGTAATATCCATCGGTTCAAGTTTAATCCAAACGTGTCCATATTGGCCACGACCACCTGACTGACGTATAAACTTCCCTTCAACCTTAACAGTTGAACGAATAGCTTCTCGGTATGAGACCTGCGGCTTACCAACGTTACATTCAACACTGAATTCACGTTTCATACGGTCGACGATGATATCTAAGTGAAGTTCACCCATGCCAGAGATTATAACCTGGCCTGATTCTTCGTCAGTTTGTACGCGAAAAGAAGGATCTTCAGCAGCTAGTTTACCTAGTGCGATACCCATCTTATCTTGGTCAGCTATAGTGCGGGGCTCAACCGCAATAGAGATTACTGGCTCTGGGAATTCCATACGCTCAAGCGTAATAATAGAATTCGGATCACACAGTGTTTCACCTGTTGTTACGTCTTTAAGACCAATAGCTGCCGCGATGTCGCCTGCGAAAACTTCTTTGATCTCTTCACGAGAGTTTGAATGCATCTGTACGATACGGCCAAGTCGCTCACGCTTACTTTTTACTGGATTATATACCGTGTCACCCTGTTTAACAGTACCAGAGTAAACACGGAAAAAGGTCAAGGTTCCAACAAACGGGTCTGTTGCAATCTTAAATGCGAGTGCAGCAAACGGCGCTTTATCATTAGCTGGACGTTCTTCCTCAGTACCATTTTCTAAGATACCTTGGATTTGTTTCACTTGCTCTGGTGACGGCATATATTCAACAACGCCATCAAGCACAGCTTGAACGCCTTTGTTTTTAAATGCGCTACCACAAGTAACTGGAACAATCTCATTTGCTAATGTTCGTTGGCGTAAAGCATTTTTAATTTCTGCTTCACTTAACTCTTCACCTTCTAAGTATTTATCCATTAGTTCTTCTGTTGCTTCAGCAGCGCTTTCAACTAAATGAGCGCGCCATTCTTCAGCTAATTCCAGAAGTTCTGCCGGTATTGCCTCATAAGAGAAAGTCATACCCTGGTCCGCTTCGTTCCAGTTAATCACTTTCATTTTTATAAGGTCAATAACACCTTTAAAGTCGTCCTCAGCGCCTACAGGCAACTGAATTGGAACAGGCGTTGCTCCAAGACGAGATTTCACCTGGCTGACCACTGCTAAGAAGTCTGCGCCCGTGCGATCCATTTTATTTACGAAGATCATTCTCGGAACTTCGTATTTGTTCGCTTGACGCCAAACTGTCTCAGTTTGCGGCTGTACACCAGATGAAGCACAAAGAACAACTACCGCACCATCTAGTACGCGTAAAGAACGCTCTACTTCGATAGTGAAATCTACGTGTCCTGGAGTATCAATAATATTGATACGATGGGCGTCAAATTGAGCATCCATCCCTTTCCAAAAACACGTTGTTGCAGCAGAAGTGATTGTGATACCACGCTCTTGTTCCTGCTCCATCCAATCCATAGTTGCAGCGCCATCATGTACTTCACCGATCTTATGAGAAAGACCTGTGTAGAACAGAACACGTTCTGTTGTGGTGGTTTTGCCTGCATCTACGTGAGCAACAATACCTATATTACGATAGCGCTCAAGTGGAGTTGTACGTGCCATATGATCCTCTTAAAGGTTAAAGACAGATTACCAACGGTAATGAGCGAATGCTTTATTCGCTTCAGCCATACGGTGAACGTCTTCACGTTTCTTAACCGCAGTGCCTTTATTATCAGAAGCGTCAACGATTTCTTGAGCTAAACGTAAGCCCATAGATTTTTCGCCACGCTTACGTGCAGCGTCTACTAACCAACGCATACCTAATGCGTTACGACGAACTGGACGTACTTCAACTGGTACTTGATAAGTTGAACCACCAACACGGCGAGATTTAACCTCTACCTGTGGACGGATGTTATCAAGTGCAGTTTCAAAGATTTCTAGGTGCGACTTGCCTGATTTCTCAGCAGCCACGTCTAGCGCACCATAAACAATTTTTTCAGCAGTAGATTTCTTGCCGTCTAACATCACGATGTTAACGAATTTAGCAAGAAGTTCCGATCCGAACTTAGGATCTGGAAGAATTTTACGTTGACCGATTACGCGTCTTCTAGGCATTTTGTATCTCCGGTTTATTCAGGTTTGCTCTTTCGAGTCAATCACCCAAAACAATAATTATAAATATTTAGTGCTTGGCCTTACTAACGGAATACAATTACCCTTTAGGGCGTTTTGCACCGTATTTAGAACGAGCTTGACGACGATCGCTAACGCCTGCACAGTCAAGTGCACCACGAACAGTGTGAAAACGCACACCTGGTAAATCTTTAACACGACCACCACGGATTAGGATTACACTATGCTCTTGAAGGTTATGACCTTCACCGCCAATGTATGAAGTTACTTCGAAACCGTTAGTTAAACGTACACGTGCTACTTTACGTAACGCCGAGTTTGGTTTCTTAGGTGTAGTTGTATATACGCGAGTACATACACCGCGCTTTTGCGGACACGCTTTTAGTGCAGCTGAGTTACTTTTCGTAACCTTGCTACGGCGTGGCTTACGCACTAGCTGGTTAATAGTTGCCATTTAAATAGCTCCTGAAATTAAAATTACTACTGAAAAAAATAAAAAAATCCGCCCTTTATTTACGAGCCTGCATTAAGCACACAAGTAAATGGGTGGCGGAATTTTAATGAGCAAAGTTTAACCTGTCAACCTAAACTAATCGTAAGACAGCATATAACTGCCTTACGATCACTTAATCTATTGATTAAGAACAGTTTATTGATTTCCAGACAAATCAGCATTTAGAGCGTCTGTAAGTGCTTGAGTCGCCTCTTCTGCACTTACTGTTTGCTCTTCTACTACTACTTTGCTTTGTTTACGGCGAGCCATACGTTCTTGATGATACGCAAAACCGGTACCGGCTGGGATCAAACGACCCACAATTACGTTTTCTTTAAGACCGCGAAGCTCATCGCTCTTACCATTCACTGCCGCATCTGTAAGAACACGTGTTGTCTCTTGGAAAGACGCTGCAGAGATGAAAGATTCTGTTGCTAGTGATGCTTTTGTGATACCCATTAACTGGATTTCAAACTTAGCTGGTATCTTACCTTGTTTTTCAAGATCACGGTTTGCGATATTAACGCGCGCCACTTCGATTTGTTCACCGGCTAAGAAGTCAGTATCACCGCCGTGCATAATGGTACATTTACGTAACATTTGACGGATAATTGTTTCAATGTGCTTGTCATTGATCTTAACGCCTTGCAAACGGTAAACCTCTTGCACTTCGTTAACGATATAGTTAGCAACATGAGTCACACCACGTAGGCGTAAGATGTCATGCGGTGATTCAGGACCATCGGCAATAACTTCACCTTTAGACACTTGCTCACCTTCAAACACGTTAAGTTGACGCCACTTAGGAATCATCTCTTCGTAATGATCACCTTCAGCTGGAGTAATAACTAAACGCTTCTTACCTTTAGTCTCTTTACCGAAGCTAATTGTACCAGTTACTTCAGCTAATATAGCTGGATCTTTTGGCTTACGAGCTTCAAATAAGTCGGCTACGCGTGGTAGACCACCCGTGATATCACGAGTTTTCGAACCTTCTTGCGGAATACGTGCTAACACGTCACCTGGGTTTGCTGTAACGCCGTCAATAACTTCAATCGTAGTGAATGAAGGAAGACGTGTTTCTTGCAGACCGCGCTCTTCACTTTCAATGATAAGCTTTGGTTCTTTCGTATTTACTTTAGCAAGATCTTTTACAACTACACGGGTTAAACCGGTTAGTTCATCAGTCTGTGCTTCAGTATTTGAATCATCGATATCGCTGAACGATACTTTTGACTTATGCTCAAGAACGATTGGGTGACTATGCGGGTCCCAAGTGGCGACGATGTCATTACCTTGAACTTCTGCATTGTCTTGCACTGTTAGTACCGCACCGTAAGGTACTTTATAACGCTCTTTCTCACGACCATGACTATCGATGATAGTAATTTCCGTAGAACGAGAGGTAATAACAATCTTACCGTCTGTGTTTAATACGTACTTAGAGTTATGAAGTTTTAATGTACCGTTAGTTTTAACTTGTACATTATTTTCTGCAGATGCTCTAGATGCCGCACCACCGATGTGGAAGGTACGCATTGTTAACTGTGTACCCGGCTCACCGATTGATTGAGCCGCGATAACACCCACTGATTCACCAGCGTTGATGATGTGACCACGTGCTAGGTCACGACCGTAACAGTTAGCACAAACACCAAAGTCATTATCACATGTGATAACAGAACGTACGCGAACTTCATCTACTGAGTGCTCTTCTAAAAGGTCACACAGTTTTTCGTCAAGCATAACATTACGTTCAACAAGTACAGTATTAGTACCTGGAATTACAATATCTTCTGCAACAACACGACCTAGAACACGTTCGCGAAGTGCTTCTACAACATCACCACCTTCAATAAGCGGTTTCATTGTTAAGCCATCTTCTGTGCCACAGTCATCTTCATTGATTACCAAATCTTGTGCAACGTCTACTAGACGACGCGTTAGGTAACCCGAGTTTGCTGTTTTAAGTGCTGTATCGGCAAGACCTTTACGCGCACCATGCGTTGAGATGAAGTACTGAAGTACGTTTAGACCTTCACGGAAGTTAGCTGTGATTGGCGTCTCGATGATTGAACCATCTGGACGTGCCATTAGACCACGCATACCCGCCAACTGACGAATCTGTGCAGCACTACCACGAGCACCTGAGTCGGCCATCATAAACACTGAGTTAAATGACGGTTGCTCTACTTCTTCACCTTTTGCATTGATAACTGTATCTTTTGACAAGTTAGCCATCATCTCACGTGATAAGTTTTCGTTTACACGTGACCAGATATCGATAACTTTATTGTACTTTTCACCAGCCGTTACAAGACCTGATTGGAATTGTTGGTTGATTTCAGTCACTTCAGCTTCAGCTGATTCAATTATCTGTGCTTTAATCGGTGGGATAACTAAGTCATCAATACCGATAGAAACACCTGACTTCATTGCATAATGGAAACCGGTGTACATAACTTGGTCAGCAAAGATAACTGTATCTTTAAGACCTAGACGACGGTAACACTCATTCAATAAGCCAGAAATCTGCTTTTTACCTAGCGGCTGGTTGATTGACGCAAACGGCATGCCTTTAGGTAAAATTAGAGACAGAATTGCACGACCAACAGTTGTATCGATAACAGTAACAGTGTCTTCTACTATGCCGTCTTCGTTTTTAACTGATTGGCTAATACGTACTTTCACGATTGCGTGAAGGTCTGCATTGCCGCTGCGGTATGCTTTTTCTGCTTCTTTTGGATCTTTAAATATCGCGCCTTCGCCTTTAGCGTTAATGCGGTCACGAGTCATGTAATAAAGACCCAATACAACATCCTGTGAAGGAACGATGATTGGCTCACCATTCGCAGGAGATAGAATGTTGTTTGTTGACATCATTAAGGCACGAGCTTCAAGCTGTGCTTCGATTGTTAACGGTACGTGTACCGCCATTTGGTCACCATCGAAATCGGCGTTGTAGGCCGCACATACTAATGGATGCAAATGAATCGCTTTACCTTCGATAAGCACAGGTTCAAACGCTTGGATACCCAAACGGTGAAGTGTTGGTGCACGGTTAAGTAATACTGGATGTTCACGAATTACTTCGTCAAGTACATCCCATACTTCCGGAACTTCACGTTCAACCATCTTCTTAGCTGCTTTGATTGTCGTAGCCATGCCGCGACGCTCTAATTTGCCATAGATGAATGGTTTGAATAACTCTAGTGCCATCTTCTTAGGAAGACCACATTGGTGAAGCTTAAGTGTAGGACCTACTGTGATTACAGAACGGCCTGAATAATCTACACGCTTACCAAGTAAGTTCTGACGGAAACGACCTTGCTTACCCTTGATCATATCAGCAAGAGATTTAAGAGGACGTTTGTTAGAACCTGTAATTGCACGACCACGACGACCGTTATCAAGTAGCGCATCTACCGCTTCTTGTAACATACGTTTTTCGTTGCGTACAATAATGTCTGGTGCTGCTAAATCTAGTAGACGCTTAAGACGGTTATTACGGTTAATAACACGACGGTAAAGGTCGTTTAGATCAGATGTCGCAAAACGACCACCGTCTAATGGTACTAATGGACGTAGATCAGGTGGCAATACTGGAAGTACTGTCATGATCATCCACTCAGGGTTATTACCTGATTGGTGGAACGATTCCATTAACTTAAGACGTTTAGTGATTTTTTTACGCTTAGTTTCAGAGTTAATTGTTGGTAACTCTTCACGCATCTCAGCAATTAATTGAGCAAGATCAAGTTCACGAAGCAAGTCTAAAACTGCTTCAGCACCCATCTTCGCTTCAAATTCATCACCGTGCTCTTCTAGTGAATCTAAGTATTCTTCTTCACCTAATAGTTGACCACGCTCAAGCGTTGTCATACCAGGCTCAGTTACTACGAATGATTCGAAGTAAAGAACACGTTCAATATCACGAAGCGTCATATCTAGCATTAAGCCAATACGTGACGGTAATGATTTTAAAAACCATATATGTGCAACTGGGCTCGCAAGGTCGATATGACCCATACGATCGCGTCGCACTTTAGTGAGTGTTACTTCAACGCCACACTTTTCACAGATCACACCACGGTGTTTAAGGCGTTTATATTTACCACATAAACACTCATAATCTTTCACTGGGCCGAAAATACGGGCACAGAATAAGCCGTCGCGCTCAGGCTTGAAAGTACGGTAGTTAATAGTCTCAGGTTTCTTTACTTCACCGTATGACCATGAACGAACCATGTCTGGTGAAGCAAGACCAATGCGAATTGCATCGAATTCTTCGGTCTTATTTTGTTGCTTCAGAAACTTAAGTAAGTCTTTCACCTTAGCTCTCCTGTCGGAGTTAATCTTGAGGACGGATAGTCTCGTCCCTACATTCTATTCAGCCATAACAGATGCTGCAGCGTTAACTGCAGCATCTAATTGGCTTAATTTTCTTCCAACTCGATGTTGATACCCAGTGAGCGGATTTCTTTCAACAATACGTTGAACGATTCTGGCATACCTGGTTCCATTTTATGGTTACCATCAACGATGTTTTTATACATCTTAGTACGACCGTTCACGTCATCCGATTTCACTGTTAGCATTTCTTGTAGAGTGTAAGCAGCACCGTAAGCTTCAAGTGCCCATACTTCCATCTCACCAAAACGCTGGCCACCGAACTGTGCTTTACCACCCAGCGGCTGCTGAGTAACAAGGCTGTAAGAACCAGTAGAACGTGCGTGCATCTTATCGTCAACCAAGTGGTTAAGTTTAAGCATGTACATGTAACCAACAGTTACTTGACGTTCAAACTGATCGC
The DNA here is from genome assembly GCF_014164015.1 of Pseudoalteromonas sp. SR41-1. Classification (NCBI taxonomy): domain Bacteria; kingdom Pseudomonadati; phylum Pseudomonadota; class Gammaproteobacteria; order Alteromonadales; family Pseudoalteromonadaceae; genus Pseudoalteromonas; species Pseudoalteromonas sp. SR41-1. Next base: position 149,117 of record NZ_JACJEK010000013.1, on the reverse strand, counting down.
CAGTACGGCCATCATAAAGTGTAACCTGACCACTTCGAGGATATCCACCAAGCTCAAGCATGTCTTTGATTTCGCTTTCTTTCGCGCCATCAAATGCAGGAGTAGCTATTGGTAAACCACCTTTTAAGTTTTCAGCTAGACGACGAATTTCGTCATCAGTGAAGCTAGCAATGTCTACAACTTGGCGAGATTCACCAATTTCGTAAGCTTGCTTGATGAATTCACGTAGCTCATGAAGCTCACGTTGTTCTTTCATCATCTCTTCAATACGTTCACCGATACCACGTGCAGCAAGACCCATATGTGTTTCAAGGATCTGACCGATGTTCATACGCGATGGTACACCTAGTGGATTCAATACGATATCTACCGTACGACCTTTGTCATCGTAAGGCATATCTTCTACTGGTACGATAGTCGAGATAACACCTTTGTTACCGTGACGACCCGCCATTTTATCACCCGGTTGGATACGACGTTTAACAGCTAGGTATACTTTAACAATCTTAAGTACGCCTGGTGCTAAATCATCACCTTGGGTAATTTTACGACGTTTGTTTTCAAACTTTTTATCGTATTCAGCTTTAAGCTCATCGTACTGTGCAGCTAGTTGCTCAAGCTCAGCTTGCTTGTCTTCTTCAGCAAGGCTTTGCGTAAGTACTTTTTCAGCATTAAGAGATGCAAGTTTTTCTTCATCAAAACCAGCAGCTATAAGTAGCTTGCGTGCACGGTCTAAAACGCCTGCTTCTAAAATACGGAACTCTTCGTTGAAGTCTTTCTTCGCTTCGCGAAGCTGCATATCTTCAACTTCTAACGCGCGTTTATCTTTTTCAACACCATCACGGGTGAAAACTTGCACGTCAATTACAGTACCAGTTACAGAGTTTGGTACACGTAAAGAGCTGTCTTTAACGTCAGACGCTTTTTCGCCGAAGATAGCACGTAGTAGCTTCTCTTCAGGTGTAAGCTGTGTCTCGCCTTTAGGAGTCACTTTACCTACTAGGATATCGCCGCCTTTAACTTCAGCACCAATATATACAACGCCTGATTCATCAAGCTTGCCTAGCGCAGACTCACCCACATTCGGGATATCTGCAGTGATCTCTTCAGGACCTAATTTAGTATCACGGGCAACACACTGTAGTTCTTGAATATGGATAGTCGTTAGACGATCTTCTTCAACTACGCGCTCTGATAACAAGATTGAATCTTCGAAGTTGTAACCGTTCCATGGCATGAATGCCACGCGAAGGTTTTGACCAAGGGCTAAGTCACCTAAGTCAGTCGAAGGACCATCTGCTAACACGTCACCACGAGTAACCGGTTCGCCAACCATACAAGTTGGTTTTTGGTTAATACATGTATTTTGGTTAGAACGTGTGTATTTGGTTAAGTTGTAGATGTCGATGCCCGCTTCACCAGGGATGCGTTCTTCTTCATGTACATTTACAACGATGCGACTTGCGTCAGCATACATTACTTCACCACCACGTTTAGCAACGATAGTTACACCAGAGTCTTTCGCTAGTGTTAACTCAATACCAGTACCTACTAACGGTTTATCCGCTTTCAATGTTGGTACTGCTTGACGTTGCATGTTTGAACCCATCAATGCACGGTTAGCATCATCGTGTTCTAGGAACGGGATAAGTGCTGCCGCTACAGAGATCACCTGTTGTGGTGATACATCCATATACTGCTGGTCCATGCGACCCATAAAGGTAGATTCACCTTTGTGACGACATGGAATAAGTTCATCAACAAACTCATTGGTTTCAGTTAAGTTTGAGTTCGCCTGTGCGATAACAAACTGACCTTCTTCAATGGCTGATAAGTAATCAACTTCATCAGTTACAACACCATCTACCACTTTGCGGTAAGGTGTTTCTAAGAAACCGTAGTCATTTGTACGTGCGTACGTAGACAACGAGTTAATTAGACCGATGTTTGGACCCTCAGGAGTCTCGATTGGACATACGCGACCATAGTGAGTTACGTGAACGTCACGTACTTCAAAGCCTGCGCGTTCACGAGTTAGACCGCCCGGACCTAATGCAGAGATACGACGTTTATGCGTAACTTCTGATAGTGGGTTATTTTGGTCCATAAACTGTGATAACTGAGACGAGCCGAAGAACTCTTTAACCGCTGCCGAAATAGGCTTAGCGTTAATAAGATCTTGTGGCATTATCGCGTCAAGGTCACCTAAGCTTAAACGCTCACGTACAGCACGTTCAACACGTACTAGACCAACACGGAATTGGTTCTCAGCCATTTCGCCAACACTACGTATACGACGGTTGCCTAAGTGATCGATATCATCAACATCGCCTTGACCGTTACGAATAGCAATTAATACTTTCATAACAGACACGATGTCTTCTTTGCTTAATGTGCCTGGGCCTGTGTCTGTATCGTAACCAACACGGCTATTGAACTTCATACGACCTACAGTAGATAAGTCATAACGCTCTTCAGAGAAGAACAAGTTCTGGAATAAGGCTTCAGCCGCGTCTTTCGTCGGTGGCTCGCCTGGGCGCATCATGCGGTAAATTTCTACTAGTGCTTCTAAACGGCTGCTTGAAGAGTCAATGTTCAATGTATTTGACATGTAAGCACCGCTGTCCACTTCATTGATATATAAAGTATCAATTTTAGTGTGACCAGCTTTAACCAATTCAGCCATTAGCTCTAGAGTTAGCTCGTCATTTGCATTTGCAATAACTTCACCAGTTGACTCATCAACATAGTTTTTAGCTACAATACGGCCAATGATGTACTCATGTGGTACTTCTAATTGCTTAATGCCTTTCTTCTCGATGCTCTTGATGTGGCGAGCCGTAACACGACGACCGCTTTCAACAAATACTTCACCGTCTTCGCTCTTGATATCAAAAGCGGCAGTTTCACCACGTAAACGCGAAGGTACAAGTTCCATAAGAACTTTACCATTCGTTACTTCAAACGTAGTGTTATCGAAGAACATATCTAGGATTTCTTCGCTAGAATACTCTAGTGCACGTAGGATGATAGACGCCGGTAATTTACGACGGCGGTCAATACGTACATATAAGTTATCTTTTGCATCAAATTCGAAGTCTAACCATGAACCACGGTAAGGTATAACGCGTGCGTTATATAATACTTTACCCGATGAATGGGTTTTACCGCGGTCGTTATCAAAGAATACACCAGGGCTACGGTGTAGCTGAGAAACGATAACACGCTCTGTACCATTGATTACAAAAGTACCGGTATCTGTCATGAGCGGAATTTCGCCCATGTAAACTTCTTGCTCTTTAATGTCTTTAACTGTGCCTGGTGCTTCTTTGTCCATAACAACAAGACGCAGTTTCACGCGAAGTGGAGCAGAATAAGTCACACCGCGAATTTGACATTCTTTTACATCGAAAACTGGCTCACCAATACGGTAACTTACGTATTGAAGCTCAGAATTTCCCGAGTAGCTTTTAATAGGGAACACAGAACGGAAGGCAGCTTCCAAACCATGATCGCCATCAGCGTCCGGCACTAAGAATTTTTTAAACGATTCTAACTGTGTAGACAGTAAAAAAGGTATATCCAAAACTTGTGGACGTTTACCAAAATCCTTACGGATACGTTTCTTTTCAGAATAAGAGTAAGCCATGGGGTTCCTCAGCTTGCTGATCTTTGACCCGACCTGTTCTTGTAAGAACAGACTTAACTGGCAGCTATGCCAAGATTTTACAACATTTAACTGTTGTTCTAATTAGATCCCACTTTAACACTAGCAAACTATAAAGCGTTGAAAGTAAAGAAAAAATCAGATTTTATTTGAACTAAAAGAGTGCATCACTCTATAGCGCAAAAAGGCCGGTGATTAAATAATCACCAGCCCTTGCCTGATTTCTCAGGCAGCGAACTTAGCAAAAGCTAAATTACTTAACCTCAACTTCAGCACCAGCTTCAGTAAGATCTTTTGCAAGTGCTTCAGCTTCTTCTTTAGATACACCTTCTTTAACAGGTGTAGGAGCAGCTTCAACAAGAGCTTTCGCTTCTTTAAGGCCTAGGCCAGTTGCGCTACGAACAGCTTTGATTGCAGAAACCTTGTTAGCGCCAGCGCCAGTAAGGATTACGTCAAATTCTGTTTTCTCTTCAGCAGCTTCAGCAGCTGGACCAGCTACCATTGCAGCTGCAGCAGTTACGCCGAATTTTTCTTCCATTGCTTCGATAAGAGCAACAACGTCCATTACTGACATTTCAGCAATTGCGTCAAGGATTTGGTCTTTAGATACAGACATTACAAATTTCCTAATAATTAACGGACATTAAGTCCAAATAAATTTTACACCGAAAGTGAGATTAAACAGCTTAAAATTAAGCAGCTTGCTCTTCTTTCTGTACACGTACTGCTTCAATTGTTTTACACAATTTGCCAGCAGACGCTTCTTTCATAGCACTCATTAAGCGTGCAACAGCTTCATCGTATGTAGGTAATGTAGCAAGCATTGCTGCATCAACAACATTTCCTTCAAAAGCGGCCGTTTTAAGCTCGAATTTCTCATTCTTTTTCGCGAAATCTGAAAAGATACGCGCAGCAGCACCTGGGTGCTCTGATGAGAAAGCGATTAAGCTTGGACCAACAAATGAATCAGAAAGACACTCAAAATCTGTTCCTTCAAGAGCACGTTTTGCTAAAGTGTTACGGACAACTTTCATCCAAACACCATTTGCACGAGCTTCTTTACGAAGGGCAGTGATTGCGCCAACTGTTACACCACGAGAATCTGCAACAACTGCAGATAGAGCACCATTGGCTGCTTCGTTGACTTCAGCAACTATTGCTTTTTTGCCTTGAAGATTTAAAGCCATGGGTGTTACTCCTGGTTTAATGGGGGTACCGATTATCGGATTCCCCTGTTCTACTCTTCCCTACCAAACAAGGTAGAGATGCTTTTTACGGCGAGAGCCAGAAGGATTAGGAAAAATCTATCTGGGGTCTACACCGTCTACGTAGGTGAATATTAAGGCCGAAGCCACCTACGGTCTTGGACGGAAGCCCAATTTATCGTTAACCCCAAAGGCTTAACGAAATTATGGACTTCAACCCGAATTCTTTACTTTGCAAATTAATAAATTAATCAACAAAATGGCGCGAAATTATAGTACAAATTTCACGCCATGTAAACACTCAATTAAGCAACAATAGTGCTTAAAGTGTTTTGGTCAACAGAAACACCTGCGCCCATTGTTGTAGAGATAGTTACTTTCTTCAAGTAAACACCTTTAGCTTGAGAAGGTTTAGCCTTCTTAAGCGCAACAATTAGAGCTTCAAGGTTTTGTTGTAACTGCTCTGCAGTGAAATCAACCTTACCAATAGTAGTATGGATGATGCCATTTTTGTCATTACGGTAACGTACTTGACCTGCTTTAGCATTTTTAACTGCTTCTGCAACGTTAGGCGTTACAGTACCAGTTTTAGGGTTTGGCATTAGACCACGTGGGCCTAAGATTTGACCTAGTTGACCAACAACACGCATAGCGTCTGGTGATGCAACAACAACGTCAAAGTTCATCTCGCCTTTTTTAACTAGTTCAGCAAGATCTTCCATACCTACTAATTCAGCACCGGCTTCTTTTGCAGCTTCTGCATTAGCGCCTTGTGTGAATACAGCAACACGAACGTCACGACCAGTACCGTTAGGTAGTACAGTAGCACCACGAACGTTTTGATCAGATTTACGAGCATCGATACCAAGGTTAACGGCAACGTCAACACTTTCTACGAATTTAGCTGTCGCTAACTCTTTTAAAAGAGCAACTGCTTCATTGATTTCGTAATCTTTAGTTACTTCCACTTTTTCGCGGATAGTACGCATACGTTTAGTTAATTTAGCCATTTCTTAGTCCTCTACGTTCAAGCCCATCGCACGCGCAGAACCTGCGATAGTGCGAACCGCTGCGTCCATATCGGCAGCTGTAAGGTCAGTTCGTTTTGTCTCAACAATTTCTTCAAGTTGAGCACGAGTTACTGTGCCTACTTTATCAGTGTTAGGACGGCCTGAGCCTGACTTGATACCAGCAGCTTTCTTAAGTAAGTAAGCAGCAGGTGGCGTTTTCATGTCGAACGTAAATGAACGGTCACCGTAAACAGAGATCACTACAGGAACTGGAGCGCCTTTTTCGATAGACTCTGTACGTGCGTTAAACGCTTTACAGAATTCCATGATGTTTACACCGTGTTGACCTAGTGCAGGACCTACTGGAGGACTAGGATTAGCCATACCAGCGGCAACTTGTAGCTTGATTAGAGCTTCAACTTTTTTAGCCATTATAAATACCTCATTTGGTGGGTCTCAGCCTTGTGCGCGCGAGGACGCGTACTCTAACGGCTTCCCAGTTTAAAAATTGGTTTCGTACTTTTTGCACAGTAAAAAATAAATTTTACCTTAATACAAAAAGGCCGCTGATTATAAGTTAATCAGCGGCCTTTTTCAAGCTTCATGCCAAAATTTAAATAAAAATTAGCGAAGCTTTTTTAATCAATTACTTATCTTGCTCAACTTGACCGAATTCAAGCTCAACTGGCGTAGAACGACCAAAAATAAGTACAGATACTTTTACGCGGCTCTTTTCGTAGTCAACTTCTTCAACTACACCACTGAAATCTGCAAATGGACCATCTGTAACGCGTACAACTTCACCTGGTTCAAATAATGTAGCAGGTTTAGGTGCTTCAGCATTTTCTTGTAGGCGATTAAGAATGCGCTCAGCTTCTTTAGGGCTGATAGGAGCAGGACGATCAGACGTACCACCAATAAAGCCCATAACGCGTTCTGTGCTGTTCACTAAGTGCCAGCTTGCGTCATTCATATCCATTTGTACTAATACATAACCTGGGAAGAATTTACGCTCAGATTTACGCTTTTGGCCAGCGCGCATCTCAACAACTTCTTCAGTTGGTACTAATATCTCACCAAAGCTCGATTCTAGACCTTCGATTTTAATATGTTCAATTAACGTTTGAGCTACACGCTTTTCGTAACCAGAAAAGGCCTGTACTACATACCAACGTAACTTAATTTCTTTGTTCTCGTTCTCATCCGACATGGGATCAGATCTCCAATCCAGTTAAAAAGCCTACAGCGCGGAATAAAATGCCATCTAATCCCCAAAGGATAAGTGCCATAATCACTGTTGCAACCATTACAATTAATGTCGTGTGGGTAGTTTCTTGGCGCGTTGGCCAAATAACTTTGCGTACTTCAATTCGAGCTTCTTTAGCGAAAGCAAGAAAGTTACGTCCCTTAAATGTTTGCGAGGCAATTGCTAATCCGGCCGCTATTGCAACAACAACGCCAATAGCACGTAGTAATACAGATTGATCTGCATACATGTGATTACCAACAACTGCGCCTGCAAGTAGCGCGATTGCTACTAACCACTTTACTGACTCCATCGCACTTGATGGTGTTTCTACATTCGTGCTCATAATATTATTACCTTAACTACAGACACAACAACCCTACACTACGGCAGGGTTAATCCATTAAAATCTAAACTTAAAAACAGACTTAATTTAAACCGGTTTTTAATCTCAGACTACTCAAATAACAAGTAAAACTGGCAGGGGCGGAGAGATTCGAACTCCCAACCATCGGTTTTGGAGACCGCTGTTCTACCAATTGGAACTACGCCCCTGCAAAGTGGATGCCTATTATACTTACGCAGTTCATTAACACAAGCCTAAAAGATACCCACATTGGAAAATCTAATTAATTAATTACATTATTGTTTAAACTGCTAATAATTTAATCGGTTAGATAAACCTACAATCCAAAGATACTGATTATTTCCCTATGGTTTTATAAACGTCACTTAACAAGCTTGAAGCGCCAAACCTAAATGTATTTGCTTGCAAATAATCATCACCCATTATTGCGCGTGCTAGCGCTAAATAATCACTAGCATCGGCCACTGTTTTAACACCGCCGGCCGCTTTAAAGCCCACACGTTTATTTGAGTTTTTAATGGCTGTTAGCATAGTTTTTGTTGATTCAAGCGTGGCATTTACAGCTACTTTACCCGTACTGGTTTTTACAAAATCAGCACCGCCTTCAATTGCAAGCTCCGTGGCTTGAGTAATAAGCGCGTCGGTTTTTAGCTCGCCGCTTTCTATTATTACTTTAAGTTGCGCGCGCGACCCACATGCTTTTTTACTTTCGCTTACATAGTTAACTACAGTTTGAGCATCGCCCGCGATTAACTTTTTATAAGGAATAACCAAATCAATTTCGTCAGCGCCGCGCTCTATTGCAATAAGTGTTTCGTTAATTACATCACTCAGTGGTGCATCACCTGTTGGAAAGTTAGTAACTGTTGCGACTTTAACATGGTTAAGCTCACGCGCTGCGAGTGCTATTTTTGCATCATCAACAAAGTCGCTATAAACACATACAGCGGCAGGCGTGCCTAAGGTAGGATTTATGCTATCAACAAGTGCTTGAATGCTTTTGGTGGTATCGCTGGTGTTTAAGCTTGTTAAATCCATCAGTGCGACTGCTAATGCGGCATCTTTTTGGTGTTGTGTCATTAGAGCTCCGTTGCTTATGTAATACCAATTTTATTAAAAACATGATCATTTTAGCGTATTAAATAACGCACTAACTACGTTAAAAACTATTTATATAGAACAACTATGTATCATAATTTTAGCCTTGTAATTGAGCTATTTTCTCGTCGCTATAATAGATCACTAATTTAATGCAATTGGTATAAGTACAAAATTTGATATGCCTCCATATTAACAAATTAAACCAAACTCGCTATAGCTCATAACCAAACACTATAAGCTGGTTATTTTACTTGTAACTCGGCGCAATCCCTTGTTAACTAGCTCTTAGGCCTAAAAAGCCCACCTATTATAACTTTTGGTTATATCAACTTGGTTTTAATTATTTTTTACTTATTGATAGCCGCTATATTCTGCATATCAGAATAAAGCGTTTTCTTATATTTGAATTTGTTTAGGGGTCTTATTAACGTGCAGTATTTACCTATCTTTACCAAACTCGACAACAAACCAGTATTGGTTGTTGGCGGTGGAGAGGTCGCTTTACGCAAATGTCGCGCGTTTTTAAAAGCGAGAGCAAGCGTTACTTTAGTAGCACCTTGGTTTTGCGACGAACTAAAAGAGCATGCACATAATAATGAAGTAACGCTTATTGATGCTTATTTTGATGAATCGCACCTTGATGGCAAAATGCTTGTTATTGCAGCAACCGACCGCGATGAAGTAAACAACAACGTATTTGAACTTGCCAATGCCCGCAATGTGTTTGTAAACGTGGTTGATGACCAACCTAAATGTACGTTTATATTCCCATCCATTGTTGACCGTGACCCAATTACGATTGCTATATCAAGTGCTGGCACAGCGCCCGTACTTGCACGTCGCTTACGCGAAAAGCTCGAAACACTTATTCCACATCATATTGGCCCACTTGCAACACTTGTCGGTGGCTTTAGAGACAAAGTAAAAAAACGCTTTAAGCATTTTTCAGACCGCCGCCAATTTTGGGAAGGCGTGTTCGACTCATCTGTCGTGAGTAAAGTACAAACCGGCGATACCCAAGCCGCACAGCAGCAACTAGAGCAAATGCTCGATGCGAAAGCAGAACCTGAAGGCGAAGTATATGTAGTAGGTGCAGGTCCTGGCGATCCAGAGCTTTTAACACTTAAAGCACTGCAACTTATGCAACAAGCCGACGTCGTCGTTTATGACTTTTTAGTCTCTGACGAAATTATGGAATTAGTGCGCCGTGATGCTGACCTTATTTGTGTAGGTAAACGCTTAGGCGATCATAGTGTTGTTCAAGAAGATACCAACCAAATGCTGGTCGACCTTGCTAAACAAGGCAAAAAAGTGTGCCGCATTAAAGGTGGTGACCCGTTTATTTATGGCCGTGGTGGCGAAGAAGTACAAGTACTGGCTGCTAACAACGTAAATTATCAAATTGTTCCAGGTATTACAGCCGCTGCAGGTTGTAGTGCTTACGCGGGTATTCCGCTTACGCATCGCGACCATGCACAAGCCATTCAATTTGTAACTGGGCATTGTAAAAAAGACGGTCAAGAACTTGATTGGCAATCGCTGGCAAAAGCAAATCAAACGCTGGCTATTTACATGGGCGTAATTAAATCGCCGCACATACAAAGCGAGCTTTTAAAACATGGCCGCAAAGCCGACACCCCTGTTGCCATTATCGAAAACGGTACACGTAAAAATCAGCGTGTAGTAACAGGCCAATTAGGCGAACTTGCCGACTTAATTGAACGCAATAGCATTATATCGCCTGCGCTACTCATTATTGGTGAAGTAGCCGCCCTGCACTCGCAACTAGCGTGGTTTGGGAAAAACGAGCAAACAAGCAGCTTTGCACAGCCGCTAACAGATGTATCAAATACATAACCGAATTTTAAATTTGTAACTTTTAATCATTTTAGTAGGACGACTAACAATGGCTTTAACTCACCTTCAGCAACTTGAAGCTGAAAGTATCAAAATCATGCGCGAAGTCGCCGCTGAGTTTGAGAACCCAGTAATGCTTTACTCTATTGGTAAAGATTCGTCGGTACTTTTGCACTTAGCGCGTAAAGCATTTTACCCTGCAAAAATTCCGTTTCCGTTATTACACGTAGACACCAACTGGAAGTTTCGTGAAATGATCGAGTTTCGCGACCGTATAGCTAAAGAATATGGCTTTGATCTACTGGTACACAAAAATCCAGAAGGCATTGAAATGGGTGTAGGCCCGTTTACGCATGGCTCGGGTAAACATACCGACATAATGAAAACCCAAGGCTTAAAACAAGCGCTAGATAAATACGGCTTTGATGCTGCATTTGGTGGCGCACGCCGCGACGAAGAAAAGTCACGCGCAAAGGAGCGTGTTTATTCATTCCGCGACAAACACCACCGTTGGGACCCTAAAAACCAACGCCCAGAGCTTTGGAATACCTACAACAGCCAAGTTAATCCGGGTGAGAGCATTCGTGTTTTCCCATTATCTAACTGGACTGAGCTTGATATTTGGCAATACATTTATCAAGAAAACATCGAAATGGTGCCATTGTACCTAGCTAAAGATCGCCCAGTAGTTGAGCGCGACGGTACTTTGATTATGGTTGACGATGAGCGTATGCCTCTTAATGAAGGTGAAGTACCGCAAATGAAATCTGTACGTTTTCGTACATTAGGCTGCTACCCACTTACCGGTGCAGTTGAATCAACAGCCAGTACTTTAACCGAAATCATCGAAGAAATGCTGCTATCTACGTCATCTGAACGTGAAGGTCGTGTTATTGACCATGATTCAGCCGGCTCAATGGAGAAGAAAAAACGTGAGGGGTATTTTTAATGTCTAGCCAAAATAACGATACATTTAACGAAGTAAAAGAAATAGGCATAGACGCCTACCTAGCACGCCAACAAGACAAAAGCTTATTACGCATGCTTACTTGTGGCAGCGTAGATGACGGTAAATCAACACTGATTGGCCGCCTACTGCACGACAGCCACCAAATTTATGAAGATCAGCTAGCAGCCCTTCATAAAGATAACGAAAAAGTAGGTAATGCAGGTGAAGATCTTGACCTTGCTTTATTAGTTGATGGCCTACAAGCTGAGCGTGAACAAGGCATTACCATTGACGTAGCGTACCGTTACTTTTCAACGGCTAAGCGTAAATTTATTATTGCCGACACACCTGGGCACGAGCAATACACGCGCAACATGGTAACTGGTGCATCAACAAGCGATGTCGCCATTATTTTGGTTGATGCGCGTTACGGCGTACAAGTACAAACTAAGCGCCATAGCTTTATTTGTGACTCGCTGGGCATTAAACAGTTTGTTGTTGCCGTTAATAAAATGGATATCGTTGATTTTGACGAAACCGTGTATGAAAAAATTAAGGCAGATTACCTTAAATTTGCTGAGCAACTTAACGTATCAAACATTAAGTTTGTGCCTATGTCGGCGCTTAAAGGCGACAACGTAGTAACGCGCTCTGCACATACACCGTATTACACCGACAAGCCGCTACTAGAGTTATTAGAAGATTCGCCAGCAGCCGAAACAGATACAGGCTTTGAAGCGCGCCTACCGGTGCAATATGTCGTGCGTCCTAACTTAAACTTCCGTGGTTTTCAGGGCACACTGACATCGGGCAAGATGCACGTAGGCGATGCTATAAAAGTATTACCGTCGGGTAAAACATCAAGTATTAAAGAAATTGTTACCTTTGATGGCAACCTAGACAGCGCCGAAGCAGGCCAAGCAATTACCGTTACCCTAAATAACGAAATTGATATTAGCCGAGGGGATGTAATCGTACCTGCAAATTCAACGGCCGCTGTAACTAACCAGTTGCAAGCTAAAATTGTGTGGATGCATGAATCGCCATTAGTGTTAGGTAAAAGCTATAACCTAAAACTAGGTAGCAAAAACACCTCAGCTATTGTTAAAAAGATTGACTACACAATTGATGTAAACACGCTTGAGCACGGCACTAGCGACTCACTGCAGTTAAACGAAATTGCGATTGTAACGCTTGAACTAACCGAAACTATTTTGGCAGACGAGTACCACAGCAATCACGAAACAGGCTCGTTTATCCTAATCGATCGCTTATCAAACCTAACTGTTGCTGCCGGTATGATTGAGCAAGTACTGCAAAGCCAAACAAAGCAAAGTAACTTTAGCGAATTTGAAGTTGAATTTAACAGCTTAGTACGCAAGCACTTCCCGCATTGGCAAGCGCTTGATATTTCTAAGTTATAAGTTAACTTTAGCCTGTTAGGAATTTAAAAGCATGGTAGAACAGCTCGTTTTAACAGGCATTATGCTTACCTTAGTCGGGTGCCTTTTTGGCACCCGTATTAATCCAGCATGGTTATTTGTAAGCGCTATTGGCACCAGCTACTTAGCAGGGCTAATCGATCTTGAAAGTATGTTGATTAATTATGCTAACCCGTCGCTTATCACCTTAGTACTATTGGTGTTAGTATCGACCGCAATAGAAAAAACCACCCTAATTCAAAAGTTAGCGCAATCGCTATCTAAAGGTAGTTTAGTAAAATCGGTAACAAAATTGGGGTTATCAACCGCCTTTTTATCGTCGTTTACTAACAATACCGCCGTTGTTGCATCGCTTATTACCGCGATAAAAGACAACCCTAATCACTCCCCTTCAAAGCTATTATTACCGCTGTCGTACACTGCTATTTTGGGCGGCACTATTACGCTTATTGGTACATCAACCAACTTAATCGTCAATGGCTTTGCAGTTGATGCGGGCATGAAACCGCTAGGCTTTTTTGACTTTACCTTAGTGGGTTTAGGCGCGCTAAGCGTAGGCCTAATTACCATTTTAGTAATGCTTAAATACTTACCCGACAACGGTAAAAGCGACCAAGAAGTCGTGCCTTTTTACCTAGAAGGTAAAGTACAAGCAAACTCAAAATTAATAGGCCAAACCGTTGAAGAAAACGGCCTGCGTGATTTAAAAGACTTATTCCTTGCTGAAATTATTCGCGACGAGAGCCGCATTTGCGCAGTCACTCCGCAGCAAATTATTCAAAAAGACGACGTGCTGCTGTTTGTAGGTGACATAAAATCGGTGCCATTACTTACCCGTTTTGACGGTTTAAAAGTAGTGCACGAGAATCATCAAAAAGACATAGAACACTTAGTAGAAGTAGTCGTAAGTCAATCTTCAAAATTTATTGGTAAAACCGTAAAAGAAGCCCGCTTTAGAGAGCAGTTTCATGCTGCTGTTATTGCCATTCGCCGTGGACATGACCGCTTACAAGGCGGCCTTGGGCAAGTGCAATTACAAGCTGGCGACTCACTTATACTCGCACCAGGCAAAAACTTTTACACTTTGCCTAATTTAAAGCGCGAATTTGTGTATATTTCAGGGTTTGACTTACAAGCCCACCTTGCACCTAAGCAATCAAATATTGTGCTACTAAGCTTTGCCGCAGTACTGGGTTTAAGCATTATTGGCATAGTGCCGCTAGTTAAAGGCTTATTAGTATTACTGATTGGCTTAATGCTCAGCGGCACCATAAAACTTAACGAAGTAAAACGCCGTTTTCCTATCGAGTTATTGGTGGTTGTAGGTAGCGCCATTGGCCTTGCTAAATTAATGATAGGCACCGGACTTGCCGGGCAAATATCCGACGCCATGTTTATGGTACTTGGCGACTTTGGCCCGTACGGCGCGTTTATAGCTATATTTTTAATGACCGTATTATTTACCGAGCTTATAACTAACAACGCAGCTGCTGCCTTGTCGTTCCCTGTTGCTTACTCGCTCGCGGTTGGTTTTAATGTAGACCCACTACCGTTTATTATGGCGGTTGCCTTTGGCGCATCAGCCAGCTTTATATCGCCATTTGGGTATCAAACTAATCTAATGGTTTATAGCGCGGGTAACTATCGCTTAAAAGATTACATAGTGATGGGCTTACCCCTTTCTATTATTTATTCAATCACGGTATTAACCCTGATCCCGCTGGTATTTCCGTTTTAATACCTGCGCTCACAGCATAAGAGACTCTCACTATGGATGAAAATATAGTTTGGCATAACTACGCAACGACAAAAGCACAGCGTAGTGAGCAAAAAAAACATAAGCCCGCTATTTTATGGTTTACCGGCTTTTCAGGCTCTGGCAAAAGCACCGTAGCAAACGCACTAGAAGCGGCGCTTAACCAGCAAGATACGCACACTTACCTGCTCGATGGCGACAACGTACGCCACGGTTTGTGTAAAGATCTAGGCTTTAGCGACGAAGACCGCATTGAAAACATACGCCGTGTAGGCGAAACCGCAAAACTAATGACCGACGCTGGCTTGTTAGTACTTACTGCGTTTATATCGCCTTTTAGAGCAGAACGCGACATGGTGCGTAACTTAGTAGACGAAGGCGAATTTATCGAAGTATTTATCGATACCCCACTGGATGTATGCGAAAGCCGCGATCCAAAAGGCTTATACAAAAAAGCCCGCGCTGGAGAGATAAAACACTTCACTGGTATCGATTCAAGCTACGAAGTGCCAAACAATCCAGAAATAATTTTAGATACAAGTAAAAACACCCTAGACCAATCGGTTACACAACTGATAACGTATCTAAAACAAAAGCACATAATATAGGTTAACCCCATGAATCAAACCGAACTGCTAGAAGAAACCCTCATCCTTGCCCGCAAAGCAGGCCAAGCGATAATGGGAATTTACGAAAAGGATTTTAACGTTGAGTACAAAGCCGATGAAAGCCCCGTAACCGACGCCGATTTAGCAGCTCATAAACTGATTGTGGCAGGGCTTCAACAGCTCACACCTGATATTCCAATACTCAGTGAAGAAAACGCCGACATAAGCTGGGATGTACGCCAAACGTGGAAAAGCTACTGGTTAGTTGACCCAATCGACGGCACTAAAGAATTTATCAAAAAGAACGGTGAATTTACCGTAAACATCGCCCTAATTAAAAACGGCATTCCTATTTTAGCCGTAGTAGATGCACCTGCCCTTGGCGTATCGTACTTAGCCGCCGAAGCCATTGGCGCATTTAAAGATAAAGGCGATGAGCGAATTGAGCTTAAGGTAACTACCAAACCTAACAAAGGGTTAATTCGAGTTGTAGGCAGCCGCTCGCACCCATCACCCGATTTAGCCGAGTTTGTAAAACGCTTTGACGAGGTTGAAATGGTGTCTAAAGGCAGCTCACTAAAACTGTGTTTAGTCGCTGAGGGCAGCGCCGATATTTACCCGCGCTTAGGTCCAACTTGCGAATGGGATACAGGCGCAGGCCATGCCATCGCTGAAATAGCCGGTGCTAAAGTGACCCAACTTGATGGCAGCCCGCTTATTTATAACACCAAAGATGAGTACTTAAATCCGTACTTTATTGTTTCGGTGATAGAGGGATAAGAGCAGTTTTGTGTGGTTAGCTATCAGTTGTCAGTAAAACAAGTGATAGCTGTCATTTAGGCGTGTCGAGTGAATAAGGAGAAGTCGATAATGCTTTAAGCTGTTTGGTACAATGAAAATCAAACACACCTGAAACTTTAGCTACTGAATTAGCATATCAATAAGGTTCGCAATAGGGTTTCGGGTACTATTATAGTGATAATGCTCTTTGGCTTTAAATTCCTCTATCAATAGAGGCTCTTGCGCCCTAAATAATAGGTACTCTTTAGAGTAAATCTGAGTAGTGTCGTTGATCAACTGCACTTGTTCGCTATTTAAGGTAGCAATTGTTACTTCTGAATTTGGCTCGTAGTCACGTGCGACAACCCAAGCGAGTGACAGAAATGGAGTAAATGGTACCAATGAATAAAAATTATTAAAGTTCTGTGTATTTATTGATAAATTACTAAAAAGCCCATCTCCATATATGAATTCATCTTTTTCCGAAGTCAACACTATTAGCTTACCCTTATTTTTTGAGTTATTAATAAGTGTTTTATACTTCTGGTTAATATTAGAAGATATGAGTGATTTCATTTCTGACTTTGAAAGTTTACCTCTTAACCTTTCTATAAGAGCGCTAATTGCATTTCTATATTTAGGAGATCTTACAAGTAAAGATAATAAACACTCTTTACACAGATTCAGTTGCTCACTTTCATCTTGATTAATATTTAGGCTTTTTTCTTCATTAAGACTTACAAGGTATTCAACTACCGATGCCATAGAGTTATCAGGTTTATCAAAGAAGTCTTCAATCGTAGATTCCCAACTATTTTTTTTTGAGAATAACATATTATGCCCATCTGAAATGGAGCAAAATTCCTTAGGCTTTGATCTTATTATATGTCCATCAGCGTCTACTCGATAAACCAAGCCTGCATCGTTGGCCCAAAAATTTGAAAGAGACTTTGGCCACCAGTGGTGCTTCTCGCCTCGAATTAGTTTTCGCTTTGAATTGCTCAAGTTCTAAAATCCTCAAAGACATGCGACACCCCCTATTTTCACGAGAGAATGTTTTTATTTTGTGAATATCTATTAGTAGCAAACAGCGTATGTGATTGCCAATTATAAATATGATATTTAATTAGGGTATTTTACTATGTGTAAAAGAGTGTTGTATGGAGTAAGGCTATGTTTTTATTTTAGGGGCAAAGACAAAAAATAAGGCTTATTCCCATTTACTAATGATGACTGTTATAAAGGTTTTAGGCCGCCATTAATTGAAGGCTTTTAAAACCGATAACCCTTAACGATTTTGCTGGGCGATAAAAGCAAGCGAGTGCTGATTGAATAAGTCAGGGCGTTCCACATTACAAACATGGCCACAATGGTGAATAGTTTGCAGTACGCTATTTTTATGGCGCTTTACCATTTCTTTAACAGGCCCAAGGAACATATGATCTTCCTTACCCATAATGTAAAGAATGGGAATATCAATGTCTTTTTCTTTGAAGTATTGCATTAAAGGATTTACGTCCATGGCTAATTTAAACCATTTTATAAACTCTTTTTGGCACAAGCGTTTTGCTTCACGAACAAACAAAAGTCGAGATTCTTTATGACGCTTTTTCGGCATCATAATAAAAGCAAATAAACGATACAGCCACATATAAGGCAAGAAGTGTTTAAAAGTATTACCTAAATAAACCAATGTATTACTGCGCGTATTAAAACGAGTAACCGCTCCACCTAGCACCATGCTAGAAACATATTGCGGCGCAATTTCAGCAATATTTCGAATGAGTATTGTGCCCAATGAAATACCAACAAAGTGTGCGCTGGTGATATTGTTATGATCTAACACATCAATGATGTCTTTAGAGACATTATTAAATGAATAATTATTATCAACAAAGTTTTGTACTAAGTTATTCGATTTACCGTGACCACGAAGATCTAGCAACAACACATTATATTCTTTTTTATAGGCTTTAAGCTGACGAAACCAAATTGCCGAGCTACCACCTGCTCCATGGACAAATACAACCCATGTTTTACTGGTTTCGTGCGCAAAAGTAGTATGGAAGAGAATCTCTTTGCTCATTGCAGTTAGTGGCCTATTTACTTCGTTTGGCATATTCAATTACAGGAAGTATAACGGAGTTTAATAAAAATCTCTTATGAAGTTCAGATCAATGGCTTCTACTTAACAGCTTTTCGCTGCAGATTCTGATTTTTAAATGAAAGCCAATAAAATGACCTTCCCCTATTTTTACGTTATGAAAACCGCCTACCTCGCCTTTGTTGCTCGCGTGACACTATAGCGTGTTGGGTTTCGCTGCGCTCAAACCAACCTACTTTAAAATTATAATGTGGTGCTGCCGCTTAAGGGTTTGCTCACTTTTACACCGCTGTTTCGTATTCATGACACTTACCCTTCAATTTGGTCTAATTAATTAGTCTACAAATCCTCTCAAAACATGAAATTTTTAGCTAAAAACTATATTCTTGCGCGCGATTATTATTTAAATAATGGATAAACACACACATGACAACATCTCAAGATGCAACGCTTTCAAATGCATCAACAACAGGTGCACACACACCTTCAAACACACCCACTTCTAAATGGAATCTGCACGATACGCAGTGGACTTTAAGCCTTTTTGGTACCGCCGTTGGTGCGGGTATTTTATTTTTACCTATTAATATTGGCATTGGCGGTTTTTGGCCGTTAATTATTTTGGCATGCTTAGCATTTCCAATGACCTTTTGTGCACACCGTGGATTAGCGCGTTTTGTACTTTCATCAAAAAATAAAGATGCCGATTTTACCGATGTAGTTGAAGAACACTTTGGTGTGACTGCGGGGCGGTTAATTTCTTTATTGTACTTTTTATCTATATTCCCAATTTTGCTTATTTACGGTGTGGGCTTAACCAATACCGTTGATAGCTTTATGGTTAATCAAATGGGGATGGAATCACCTTCTCGCGTGTTGCTTTCGGGTGTATTAGTTGCAGGTATGATTAGCTTAATGATGGGCGGCGAGCGCTTAATGCTGCGTGCCTTTGCTATTTTAGTTTACCCGCTTGTGGGTATATTGTTCTTTTTATCACTTTATTTAATCCCAAGCTGGCAAATGCCAGATATGACAATGCCTGAAATGGGCAGCTTTGGAAAAACGTTGTGGTTATCGATTCCTATTATTGTGTTTTCGTTTAGCCACGCAGCGGCTATCTCAAGCTTTGTAAACGTGCAACGCGGTCACTACGGTGAACAAGCTACACATAAGTCTGAGGCGATTTTAAAGCGCACTAGCTTACTACTTATTACCTTTGTACTGTTATTTGTGTTCTCTTGCGTGCTGTCGCTTACAGGCGAGCAAATGGCAGCGGCTAAAGCCGCTAACGTATCGGTTTTATCCTACCTTGCTAATATTACTGATAACTCGTTTATTGCCACACTTGGGCCGCTTGTTGCCTTTATTGCTATTACATCGTCGTTTTTGGGTCACTTTTTAGGGGCACGTGAGAGCTTTACGGGTTTAGTAACTAAACAAACAAGCTTAAGCGCAAAAGCGGCTGATAAAATTGGTGTATTAATTATGTTTTTAGCTATTTGGTTTTGCGCTGTTAAAAACCCAAGTATTTTAGACATGATGGATCAGTTATCGGGCCCTATCATCGCGATGATTTTATTCATCATGCCAATGATTGCAGTTTATAAAGTGCCTGCACTTCATAAATACCGCAACCGTTTAAGCACGCTATTTATATTAGCGGTTGGCTCACTTGCTGTATTTGCACTTATTTACAGCATGATTAATTAATACGCTATATATTCAAAAGCCCAGCTAATTTAATTAGCTGGGCTTTTTTGTTTGTACGCTTTGTCTCAAATTATTTTTTTATAGTGTGGGTTCTGGCATGTTAAGTACAAATTAGCCTAAAAATAGCCCAACTATGCAATACAATAAATTATTACTAATAAGCGCATGTTTGCTCGCAAAACTATTTGTAAGCCCTTTAGTTCAAGCTTCAGAACCTCCAACGATTCTATCAATGAAAGAGCGCGCAGCGTTTATAGATAAAATAACTGAGCTGAGAATCAATAGCTTAATGCCCTCGTTAATGAAGCAGCACAACACTGATATGTGGCTTCTTATAAGCCGCGAATACAATGAAGATCCAATATTAAAAACAATGCTGCCTGCAACATGGCTTTCAGCCAGACGCACCACTATTTTGCTATTTGCACTTAATAAACAAGGTGGGGTTGATGCTTACGCTATTGCGCCTTATAAAATAGGTAATGTATTTAAAAAAGGCTGGGATAAGCAAACACAACCTAGCCAGTGGCAGGCACTCAATACGCTTATTGAGCAATACAAACCTCGCAACATTGCGCTTAATACTTCTACCGACTGGGCACATGCCGATGGCCTTGTGCTAGGCGATTACAAAACCTTAATGGCTAACTTGCCCGCCACTTATCACAATAAAATAATTTCTGCAGAGCCGCTTGCTGTTGCCTGGTTAGAGCAACGCATTCCTGAAGAAGTTAAAATGTATAAACATATTGTGGCTATTGCCCATCATATTATTGCAGAGGGGTTTTCGGGTAAAACAATTACGGTTGGTGAAACAACTAGCGATGACTTGGTATGGTGGTTTAGAGAGCGTGTAAAAGAGCTAAAACTACAAACATGGTTTCATCCAAGCGTTGCTATTCAGCGCGCCGATACGAAGTCGTTTAATCATGAAGAAAGCTTTACCAATGGCTACGATGATAACGTTATACAAGCCGGTGACTTGCTTCATGTCGATTTTGGGATTACTTATTTACGCTTAAATACCGACACGCAGCAGCATGCGTATGTACTCAAAGAAAACGAAACGAGTGCGCCTAGTTACTTAGTTGAAGCACTAAAAAGCGGTAATAAACTCCAAGATATATTTACCAATCAATTTGCGGTAGGAAAAACCGGTAATGAAGTTTTAGCTGCAGCACGAAAAGCCGCTATTGCTCAGGGATTAAAACCCACTATTTATACTCATCCTCTTGGCTATCATGGTCATGCTGCTGGTACTACATTAGGTATGTGGGATTCTCAGCAAGGTGTACCGGGAGATGGGGACTATCCGCTACATTTAAATACGGCTTACTCAATTGAGCTTAACAATGCGGTGTTTATAAAGCAGTGGAATAAAGAAATAAGAATAATGCTAGAGGAAGATGCTATTTTTGATAAAAGCGGTGTCTGGTATTTAAATGGCCGACAAACACAATTATTGCTTATAAAATAAAGAAAAAAATGGCGCTCACTGAGCGCCATTTTTAATTTAATTCGTTGCTATTATTCTGTATCTGGCAGGTTACGGCCATAGAATATTTCTTGCATTTCGCGAGTCAGCTTAGAGCGGATCTCGTCTTCTTCTTCGTCCGATAACTCATCAGTAGAAAGGCCGAATAAATAGGTATTTAAGTCGGTTTCTTTTAACATCATTTTAGTATGGAACAGGTTTTCTTGATACACGTTTACGTCCATCATTTGGTACGCTTCTTTTGTATCTTCTGTCATGAAGTTTTGAATCGAGCTAATAGCATGATCAATGTAGTGCTTAACACCGTTTATGTCGCGGGTAAAACCACGTACGCGGTAGTCTATTGTTACTACGTCTGACTCAAGGCTATGAATTAAGAAGTTTAACGCTTTAAGTGGCGAAATAATGCCACAGGTAGATACTTCAATATCAGCACGGAATGTACAAATACCATCATCAGGGTGAGCTTCTGGGTATGTGTGTACACAAATATGGCTTTTATCTAGGTGTGCAACAACTGAATCAGGTAATGGGCCTGGTGCTTCGTCAGCATCGTAATTTTGCTGCTCTTCTACTGGTTCTTCTGAAACCAAAATAGTTACACTTGCACCTTGCGGTTCATAATCTTGGCGCGCTACATTTAAAATGTTAGCACCAATAATATCAACAACTTCACCTAAAATATCGGTTAGTCTATCTGCACTGTACTGCTCATCGATATATTCAATATATTCTTTACGTTGTTGCTCGGTCTTTGCGTAACAAATATCATAAATACTAAAGCTTAAACTTTTGGTTAAATTGTTAAAGCCATGAAGTTTAAGTTTATCGAAGGGTTTGTTCATAATAAACCAACCTATAAATTAGTGGGTTCTGCACCTGCAGAATGAAAAGTTCGCGGATTTTATACGAATTTTCCTCGTGGAAAAAGCGTTATTTTGCTTGATCTTGCACAACTTCGTGGCTATGCGTAATTTCTACTGTTTTATCAAGCATTAATGCAACCGAGCAATACTTTTCAGCAGAGAGTGAAACTGCACGTGCAAGGTGCTTTTCAGACACATTATTGCCTTTAACAACAAAGTGTAAGTTGATTTTGGTAAACACGCGCGGTGCTGTTTCGGCGCGTTCTGCACTGAGTTGCACTTGCACGTCTGAAAAATCTTGTTTAGCTTTTTTTAAAATACTAACCACATCAACTGATGAGCAACAGCCAACTGACATTAAAACCATTTCCATTGGGCTTGGTGCTGCACTATCGCTGCCGCCATCAAACACAACATTGTGGTTAGAATTAGAACGGCCAATAAACGTATCGCCTTCAACCCATTTTACATTTGCTTGCATTGTTATATCTCAAAAAAATATTTTCTTGATTGTAAGCAACTTAGCCGTAGTTGCAAATGAAAATGCAACGCAGGGCTATAAAATGACTAAGATTGTTGTGCTAAAGCGCTATCAAAGAGGTTTTTCACTAAACCTGCAAATTCATCTATAAAGGCATGCTGTTCAACCGTGACAGGCTGTGAGGTGATGCTGCTGAGGACTTCTTCTAAATCGTAAACTATGCCATCAACTTCACGTACAATTTGACTACGCTGCTCTGTGTTGAGGTCTGTGTGCTGCTCGCAAATAAGCATCACATTTTGTGCAATAACGTCTTCGATTAATTCCATTACTGTTGGAGCGCCTGGTTTTATTTCGCCTGGCTTCTCAAACAATGCTAAATTTTGAGTTAGATACATGATCAAATCATCGTACCCTTGCCTATCTAAAACCATTATGCGAACCACCTAAATATATTTAATTATGCTGATTTAAGCAGAAAGAGTCGATAATTACTAGCCTTGTACGATAGCAATACAAAAAAAGCAGCCGAAGCTGCTTTTATAATGATTAAGTAGTATTACTACTTAATCTATTTTTAAGCCTGGGCTTAGTGTTGCTGGCATCGCTACTTTTTCAAGCTCTACTGAAGCAACTGGGTATGCACAGTAATCAGCTGCATAATACGCGCTAGCTCTGTGATTGCCCGATGCGCCAATACCACCAAATGGTGCTGCGCTTGATGCGCCAGTAATTGGGCGGTTCCAGTTAACAATACCAGCGCGAATACGACGTAAAAAATGGTCGTAATCTGCTGCACTATCACTTAATAAACCAGCCGATAAACCAAAGGTTGTATCGTTTGCTTTATCAATGGCTTGGTCAAAGTCGTCAAAGCGGAATACTTTTAAAAGTGGTCCAAAATGCTCTTCATCTGGGAAGTCACTAATATTTGTACACTCAATAATACCTGGTGTTACAAAGCCAGTATTAGCTGTGTGCTCAAGCTCTACTAATACTTGAGCGCCAAGCTCAACAAGCTCGTTTTGCGCTTTAACCATGCCCGCTGCTGCCGCTGATGAGATCATAGAGCCCATAAATGGCTGGTCTGCATCATCGTAGTTACCTACTTTAATCGCTTTAGTTGCAGTGATAAGGCGCTCTAAAATTACATCGCCTTTGCTACCTTTAGGTAAAAACAGTTTACGTGCACATGTGCAACGCTGGCCGCTTGAGATAAACGCTGATTGAATAATATCGTGAACAACCGCTTTAGTGTCTTCAACGTCAGTAATAATAAGTGGATTATTACCACCCATTTCTAGCGCTAAAATTTTACCCGGTTGACCCGCAAACTGTTCATGTAAAATATGACCAGTACGCGAAGAACCCGTAAAGAACAAGCCATCAATCCCTTTGTGAGCAGCAAGGGCTTTACCCGTTTCTACTTCACCTTGAACAAGGTTGATTACACCGGCTGGTAAGCCTGCTTTTTCCCACAGTTTAAGCGTAAGCTCGGCAACTTTAGGAGTCAGTTCAGACGGTTTAAATACAACCGTGTTACCGGCTAAAAGCGCTGGCACAATGTGGCCATTAGGTAAGTGACCCGGAAAGTTATACGGACCAAATACGGCTACAACCCCATGTGGCTTATGACGGATCATTGCACGGCCAAGTGGCATTGCGTTTTCTACGTCGCCAGTGCGCTCTAAAAATGCTTTTTCAGAAATGGCAATTTTACCAACCATAGCACCCGCTTCTGTGCGAGTTTCCCACAGTGGCTTACCTGTTTCTTGTGCGATAGTAATAGCGAGCTCTTCGCTGTTTTCTTTTAATTGCGCTGCGAATGCTTTAATTATTTCTAAACGCTCAGTAAAGCTTTTATCAGCCCATGCATAAAACGCTTCGCGCGCTGCATTTACTGCGGTGTCTACTTGCGCCGCAGTTGCTGATGATGCCTGCCAAATAACGTCGTTATTTGCAGGATTTACTGAATTAAATTCTGTGCCTTGGCCTTGTGACCATTGACCATTAATAAATTGTGCAGGATGAGTCATATACTTTCTCCTAAATTAAATCGTGGTTGCACTAACAATATCGCCAGTTTGCAAATGCAATGCATCTGCTACTTCTTGCGATAAAATAAGGCTTTTTGCGCGCTCGTCAAATGTCATTGGTGCAACGGTTGCTCTAAAATCTTCAAGCTTTTCGTTAGCTAGTAACACCATGGTGTCGCCAGTCATTTCGCCAATTTCAACGTTAAAGTTATTTGCATTACGAATCGTCGCAATGTTATCTACTTTTGCTTCAACCGTTGGGCCGCCGTCAAAAATGTCTACGTAGCCATTAAACGTAAAACCTTCGCTTTTTAATAACTCGATTGCTGGGCGTGTGTTGTCGTGTACTTTACCTATTACGGCTTGCGCATCTTTACTTAGCAAATTTACATAAATTGGGTATTTAGGCATTAGTTCAGCAATGAAAACCTTTTGGCCAATACCTGTTAGGTAGTCGGCTGTTGGAAAATCCATTGAGAAAAAGTGCTCTTCAAGCCACTGCCAAAAAGGGCTACTGCCGTTTTCGTCAGACACACCGCGCATTTCTGCAATCACTGTTTGTGCAAAACGCTCTTGATGCTGCTTTATAAACATAAAGCGCGCTTTTGAAAGTAGCTTACCGTTACAATTTTTACGATAGCCATCTTTTAAAAACAATGTGCAAAGCTCTGTAGCGCCTGTGTAGTCGTTACATAGCGTTAAAATATCAACCGCTTTGTATACGTCTAACGTGCGTGAAGAGTGAATCACTTTACTTAAGTGATAATGATAAAATGCATCATCAAGCCCTACCGCAGCTTCAATTGCAGACGTACCTACAACATCACCGGTTTCGCTATCTTCAAGAACAAACAGGTAGCCTTCGTCACCGGGTTGTGACGTTTGCTTAGCAAATGAACTTACAGAATGGTCTATTTTCTTTTGCAATAGTTCTTCGTTTAATGGCAAAGACGTAAAACCATGCCCAGATTCGTGGGCAATTTTCAGTAATGCTGAGTAATCATTTTGCTGGATTGGGCGAAGGATCATCATGAGTCCGCTTGCTCCCTTATAAATAACGGTAAATAGGAATTGCAGGGCAAGCGGTGCTTGCCCGTAATTGGTTGGCTTAAGTCGCTTATGCGTTTACTACGCTTGCTACTGCTTTTTCAAAGCGTGCCATACCTTCGCGAATGTCCGCTTCAGGAATTACTAAAGATGGAGTGAAACGTACTACGTCTGCACCGGCAACTAGTGACATAAGGCCTTGCTCAGTACCTGCCACTAAAAACTCTTTTGCACGTCCTTTGTATTGCTCGTTCACTACTGCACCAATTAATAAACCTTGGCCACGGATTTCGCTAAATACGTTGTATTTTTCGTTAACCGCGCTAAGTAGTTCATTAAATAATGCTGCTTTTTCTTTTACGCCAGCCAGTACGTCTGGGGTATTTACTGTATCAAATGCCGCTTCTGCAACAGCACAGGCAAGCGGGTTACCGCCATAAGTAGAACCATGTGTGCCTACTTTAAGGTGCTGTGCAATTTCAGTTGTTGTGATCATAGCGCCAATAGGAAAACCGCCGCCAAGTGCTTTAGCCGAAGTTAAAATATCAGGTACTACGTTTAAGCCTTGGTATGCGTATAAATCGCCAGTACGACCAACACCTGTTTGAACTTCATCAAAAATAAGCAGTGCGTTATGTTTAGTACATAAATCGCGAACGCCTTGAGCAAACTCATCAGTTGGTGAAACAATACCGCCTTCACCTTGTAGAGGTTCCATCATTACGGCACATGTTTTATCGCTGATAAGTGCTTCAAATGCAGCAAGGTCATTGTAATCACAATGTACAATGTCGCCAGGCTTAGGACCAAAACCATCTGAATATGCAGCTTGGCCGCCAACAGTTACGGTAAAGAATGTACGACCGTGGAAACCTTTGTTGAACGCGATGATTTGTGATTTTTCTGCGCCAAACTTATCAAGTGCAAAACGACGCGCTAATTTAAGCGCGGCTTCGTTTGCTTCTGCGCCAGAGTTGGCAAAGTAAACTTTTTCAGCAAATGTCGCATCAACCATTTTTTTAGCTAGGCGAAGTGCCGGCTCATTGGTCATTACGTTAGATAGATGCCAGATTTTTTCGCCTTGCTCTTTTAATGCGCCTACTAATGCAGGGTGGCAATGGCCAAGACAGTTAACTGCAATACCACCAGCAAAGTCGATAAACTCTCGACCTTGTTGATCCCATACGCGAGAGCCTTCGCCTCGAACAGGAATTACGCTTGAAGGTGCGTAGTTAGGAACCATTACGTGATCAAATAATTCGCGATTGACTGTCATTTTATTTCCTCTTAATTGTGAGCAACACAAAACATCAAAATAGGTGTTTGGTTAATATTTGTAACCAACTTTATAGGCAAGATCAGTAACCTGATAATTGCGCAAAATTGCTTTGTGGTTCAATTTTCAGACGCACATTATTTCAGAATTACTGATATCTGTCTCGTTAAAAACTTTCATGTATCCCTTGAAAATAAAGGGCTAAAGATATTATTTCATAGATAGTGAATAACTATTTGCATAGCTATTTATGCTTATTTTTAGGCAACTAACCGCATGAGTACAGAGGCGCACACGCTTTAATCGGCAAATATGTAATATAACAATAAGATGAGAATGAATGGTTAGTCGCAAAAAAATTAACAAAAAATTCAGATTTTTAGTCAATTTGAATAGCTAAATTGGTAAAATTACTCGATTGGAGGGTTTTTAGTTCCGTTTTAGTGAACTTAAAGTGCGAAAACCAGCTTAGAGCTTCATCAGGTTCAATAAGTTGATGTTCTTTTAAATTAAGATATTGAGAATAGCACCGTGCCTTTAGCATTACTTCTGTTAATGGCAGTAATGTATCGACCTTATCTACCCCATTTACTAGCTGCTGCATTACCCCTTTAAACGGTAAATATTTAAAAGCCATTTTGTCTATTACCTTAGCGCTTACTTCTATCGATTTATTGCTAAGTAGAGTGGTTAAAAATAGCGGGTCGGGCTGAAGCTCTAATAAAGCGGTGTGTAAATCTTTTTGGTTTTCATTTCGGGCTAGCTGTACTTTACGTTGCCATATTTGCTCAAACGTTTTTAAGTACAAGCGCACTAATGCAATTCGCCCTACATCTAAAAGCATACCAAGGGTAAATGCATGAACGTCATTTACATTATTAATTTGTGCAATTTTTTGCGCTGCAATCGCGTTTGCCATCGCGCTGTCGCGTAGCCGGCGTTTTAATAACGAAAATGGTTCGGTGCTATGTGGCATCCAATGGCGGGCAGCAAATGTAGGAATAACTAGCTGTAAGTTATCAAGGCCAATATAACGAAGGGCGAGCGATGGCTTATCTACTTTTACAGACGTGTTTTTACTACGTTGATTACGATAGTAAGGTAAATTAACGAGCGTTACTAACTCCCTACCCAACCAGCTTATATCATTAACCAATGGCTCTAAACGCCCTACCGACGCTGACTTTACCGCTAATATATCGAGTATATTGGCAATACCATCTTCAATACCTATGGTGCTATGAATTACGCCATCTATATCTTCGAGCTGCTTATATATAGCTGTTTCAATTGTTTTGTGCAGTTGCTCACTGGCTTGAGCGCGGTACTTATGATGTGCAGTACTGCTTTGCTGGCGTTTATTCTGTGCGGCCACTTCAACCTGCAGCAAGGTACGCTGCTTCATGGGTTCGCCGTAATCTATATCTAATGTATGAATGAAACCAATTTGCTGATGCGCAAAGCTGTGCCCAAGCAATAAGTCATGAGCTCGTTGGCTTAGTATTTTGGCAGTACGCTGCTGGGCTACAAGTTCAGTCATGACATCCATTAATAAAGTATAAAATGCTATGTGTATTATAACATTAGAAGCGAGTTAAAAAGTTATCAAGCAGTTCTAAGCCTTGAGCAGTTAAAATAGCTTCGGGATGAAACTGCACACCTTCGATAGCAAGTTCATTGTGTAACAACCCCATAATTTCGTCAAACTCGCCTTGCTCAGTTTGAGTCCATGCGGTTACTTCAAGCTCTTTAGGCAGAGTTTGCGCTTTAACCACTAAAGAATGATAACGACATACCGTTAACGGATTAGCTAAGCCTTTAAACACCCCTTTATTAGTATGAACTATGGGTGATGTTTTACCGTGCATTACTTTTTTAGCACGAATTACATCTCCACCTAAAGCTTGTGCGATAGTTTGATGCCCCAAGCAAATCCCTAAAATAGGATATTGCCCTTTTAGTTGCTCAACAACATTTAGTGAAATACCCGCTTCGTTAGGGGTGCATGGCCCTGGCGATAACACGATGTGCTGCGGGTTTAACTGTTTTATTTGTGCAATACTTAGCTCATCATTACGTTTTACTAAAACGTCTTGATCTAAACGCTGAAAATATTGCACTAAGTTGTAAGTAAACGAATCGTAGTTGTCGATCATCAACAGCATTACACAACAGACCTTATAAATT
The DNA here is from genome assembly GCF_014164015.1 of Pseudoalteromonas sp. SR41-1. NCBI lineage: Bacteria > Pseudomonadati > Pseudomonadota > Gammaproteobacteria > Alteromonadales > Pseudoalteromonadaceae > Pseudoalteromonas > Pseudoalteromonas sp. SR41-1. Next base: position 119,927 of record NZ_JACJEK010000013.1, on the reverse strand, counting down.
ATTGACCACTACTTTACACAAGTGGTACTAAGCGCTGCATTCTACCACTATTAATTAACCAACATAAATTAGCAAAAAGCGTTAAAAATTAACTCTTTTAGCTAAAATGCTTAAAAGCCTTTAGCGGGTATTGGTTTACTAACTTGAACTCTGGTTAAGAGATTTACTAACGTATTGAATCATGATGATATTTAAATTTATTTTCTCTAGCCAGAGATTCCTTGCACCTTGAGCAATAATATCGAACCCTAAGCTTTTTACGATTAGTTAATACACCTACGTAGGCTGTATACCCCAACAATAAATTATTGACCTCTAAAGTACGTGCATTTATTGATCGCACTATTAGATACTTTGGTGAAATGCCTTACTGAGCAAAATAAACAGATTGCTTGGGCTACATCAAATTAGCGGCTCGATGGTTGAATTATATCTATGTAAGCCCCAGTGTATTATATGAAAGGCAGTAATTCACTTATACAACTCACTTACTTGTGAGCTCATTTATATCCTACTAAGGAGCGAATATGTTAGGCGAAGACCACTCATTAACAAATGACTTTCCAGAGTACTTAAAGACCATTGCCGAGTTAAATGAAAGCGATACTGAATTTGCAAAAAAAGCAGATAAGTACGACAAGCTAGATAAAGAGATTAGAGTGTTAGAGCTCAAAGATGCGCCCATAAGCGATGAACAAATGCATCTATTAAAACACGAACGTACAGAATTAAAAGATTGGCTATACGAGCGCTTGCAGCAAGAGCAGTAATGCCACTAAAAAAAGAGCTCACTGATGAGGTGAGCTCTTTAGATCAACAATGGGTATTTTCTCTAAAACTTTACAAAGCCACCCACAGGTTTCATAAATACACTGCTTGGGCCTGCAAAGGCTTGTGCAAACTCTTCTGATAATTGACTAAATACCATTACTTTATCCATATCAACTACGCTTAAAAATAGTGGGCCACTTTCGCCCCAACCAGCAAGATGCGCTTTAGCAGCATCTTCATCTTGGTAACGCTCGTAAATATGTACATTGCGCTTGTCTTCACTTACTGTCCACTCATACATTAAAGTGCCCGCTTCACTTTTAGCCAAAGTAACTAATTGTGCCATTACCAGTAAAAACTCATCGTATTTACCTTCTTTAATTTAGCCTTGTACTGTCCAGGTAACATGCTTTTTCATTATGCTTTACCTAATTTAAGCTGTGCTAAAATACTGTCTAACGTATCTACGAGTTGTTGATTTTTAGCATTATTAAGTGCATCAACATGAGGAGGCGCAAAGCGTCCTATATCGTTATCAAAATACAGGCCTGCGGCATCTTTAAATTCATCACTAAGCGCTGCGCGACAAAAAATATCTGCGCCAATTTTTAAATCCCCACCATCTATACCGTAAGCGTCTTTTACCATTTTGCTTCCCAGTAACGATTTAGGGTTTACCGATACAACTAATGGCCCAATATCTTTAAGCTCAAGCCCTAAATGACGTGACCACATAGTAATAGCCAATTTACTTTGTGCATAAGCCGCACTATCAGAAAGTTCAGTGTTACCTATAAGTGCATTTAAGTTAACGCTTGATTGCGCAGCTGATGACACATTAACCACTCGCGAATCATGACCAAGGACAGGTAATAATAGTTTTGTAAGAAGATATGGCGCAATCGTGTTTACAACAAAGCGAGCATCAAGGCCGTCAATTGTTGTAGCATCAACTAATTGATAAACGCCTGCATTATTAATAAGTACGTCGAGCTGGTTATTATTTTCGGCCATATCGGCTAATACATTTTTTGCCAAAGTTTGAACTTGGCTCATATCGCTTAAATCAGCAATATAAGTATGTGTACTTGCATTTGGGTATTGCTCGGTTAAAGCTGCTTGCAGCGCATTGAGCTTTGCTTGGCTGCGGCCATGTAATAATACGGTGTGACCTTGTGCTAATAACATATTTGCAGTTTCTAGCCCAATGCCATCGGTTGCGCCGGTAAGTAAAATTGTTTTGTTCATGTTGATCTCTCCTTACTTTATTTTCGCTATATTAGCACCCCGACTTACTGCTGATAATTAGGCCAATAGTTGAATCAGTTTATAGAATTAATTGATAAAGCTAAGCCTATGTTAGTTAATATAAAAGTATTCCTTTAAAAGGCAGATGAGTGTTTAAGCTGAATATTTTTTATGCTTTTATTTGAATTACTCAGCAATCATAACTATTGTTTTTAAACCACCTTAATAGTAGTATTTATCATATAAATACACTTTTCGAGAAATAACATGAAAGTTTTAGTTACTGGCGGCATGGGTTACATAGGTAGCCACACATGTATTGCATTGCATGAAGCAGGTATTACGCCTGTTATTTATGATGACTTGTCTAATGCAAGTGCGCGGGTACTTGACCAACTCGAAAAGATTACGGGTACTCGGTTTGAGTTTATTTTGGGCGACATTCAAGACGAGCAACAGTTTAAGCTCGCTCTAAAACACACTAAAGCCGAAGCTGTTTTTCACTTTGCAGCTTTAAAAGCCGTTGGCGAATCTACCGAGCAACCGCTGCGTTATTATCAAAATAACGTGTCGGGCACATTAAGCATGCTACAAAACATGCAAGATGAAGGCGTTAACCATATTATATTTAGCTCATCGGCTACAGTATACGGCGAGCCAGACTACCTCCCTATTGACGAAAAGCACCCTATACGCGCAACGAACCCTTATGGTTGGACTAAAGTCATGGTTGAACAAGCCATGCAAGACGTATGTAATGCCAACAGTCAATTTATGGGTATTGCGCTTCGTTACTTTAACCCAGTAGGTGCACACCCAAGTGGTTTATTAGGTGAAAGTCCTAATGGTATTCCTAATAACTTAATGCCATTTATTGCCCAAACTGCAGTAGGTAAACGTGACGTGGTTAATATTTTTGGTGACGACTACGACACCGAAGATGGCACAGGTGTGCGCGACTATATTCATGTTTTAGATTTAGCTAAAGGTCATGTTGCGGCATTTATGCAGCATAAAACAGATACCGCATTTCATGCTTACAACTTAGGCACAGGGCAAGGTTATTCTGTGCTTGATATGATCAACGCATTTAGCGCATCAGCCAATAAAGATATTCCGTATAAGATTGCACCGCGCCGAGCAGGTGATATTGCCTGTAACTACGCCGATGCTACAAAAGCGCAAAACACACTTAACTGGTACGCAGAACTAACACTTAGCGACATGACAAACGACACATGGCGCTGGCAAACTAATTACCCAAGTGGGTTGGAGAGTTAACATGGCTTTATTAGAAAGTACTCACAGACGTAAAAATCCGCTAACGGGTCGTTGGGTATTAGTGTCACCACATCGTAATAACCGTCCATGGTTAGGCGCAACAGAAGCCGTTAACGAAAACGTATTACCAAAACACGATGAAAACTGCCCACTTTGCCCAAGTAATACCCGTGCAAATGGCGACAGTAACCCTGATTATAAATACACACACGTATTTAGAAATGACTTTGGCGCATTAACACCTAATGCCAGCGAGCAATTACAAAGCTTAGAGTCAGACAGTGATTTATTTATTGCCGACGAAGCCAGTGGCGAATGCCGCGTAATTTGTTTTTCTCCAGAGCATAATAAAACACTACCAGAGCTTAGCCAAAACGCATTGCACGAAGTAGTGAAAACCTGGAAACAAAATTACACAGAGCTTGCACAGCAGTACGAATGCGTACAAGTTTTTGAAAATAAAGGCGAGATCATGGGTTGTTCGCAACCTCATCCTCACGGCCAAGTTTGGGCTCACTCGCATTTATCAACCGAAATAGAAGCCGAAGATACCCAGCAGCTCGCCTATTATAAAAAGCATGGCACAGCTATGCTTGCCGATTACGCGCAAAAAGAGCAAGCAGATCAAACACGTGTTGTATTTGAAAACGAACATTGGCTTGTTGTTGTGCCATTTTGGGCAGCATGGCCGTTTGAAACAATGCTAGTAACTAAAGATAACATTCAAAACTTTAGCCAGCTAAACGATGCGCAAACAGACTCTTTGGCTCAGGCACTTAAAGTATTAACCACTAAGTACGACAACGTATTTAATTGCAGCTTCCCATACTCAATGGGGTGGCACAATGCACCGGCTAACAGAGGCTCTGATGAGCAACATTGGCGTTTGCATGCCCATTTTTATCCGCCGCTACTTCGCTCTGCTACTGTTAAAAAACACATGGTAGGCTACGAAATGCTAGGCGAAAGCCAGCGCGATTTAAGCGCAGAAACCGCTGCTTCTATTTTAAAAGCAGCCAGTACAACACACTATAAAGATACAGCAGGACACACAGATGAAGCTTAACGAATTCCAACAACAATTTTTGTCACTGTATGGCGCGCCTGCTCAAGGTATTGCAGCAGCACCGGGGCGTGTAAACCTTATTGGCGAATTTACCGACTACAACGACGGTTTTGTTTTACCCTGTTCGTTAGAGTTTCGTACCCAAGTGATGTTTAAAGAGCGCGACGACAATATTATTACTGTGCATTCTTTAAATTACCCAGGCGAAAAAGACAGCTTTAGTGTTGATGAAGAAATCACTGAAGGCCAGTCGCAATGGGGTAACTACATTCGTGCTGTTACTTATGTTCTTAAAAGAGCGGGCTACACACTGCGTGGCGCCGACCTACTTATTGACAGCAACTTACCGCAAGGTAGTGGCTTGTCGTCATCGGCCGCACTAGAAGTTGCTGTAGGCGGTATGTTTAACCATATTGCACAGCTTGGTTTACCGCCAGAGCAAATTGCGCTATTTGGTCAAGAAGCCGAAAACGACTTTATGCATTGCCAATGCGGCATTATGGATCAGCTTATTTCAGCTAAAGGCGAGAATGGTCATGCACTATTAATCGACTGTGAAAACCTCGCAACCAAATCAGTTAAAGTTCCTGATGATTTAAATATTGTTATTGTTAATTCAAACTACCCGCGTAAGTTGGTTGATAGCGAATACAACCAGCGCCGTATTGACTGCGAACAAGCTGCTGTAAAAATGGGTGTAGAAACACTTCGCCAAGCCACCATGGCTGGCCTGCAAGCAGTAAAAGCGACATTAAGCGAAAACGAATATAAACGTGCACACCACGTAATTAGCGAAAACGACCGTGTAATTGCAGCAACTACTGCACTACAAAATAACGATATGGATGCACTTCGCACGCTAATGGCAGCATCGCATCAATCACTTAAACACGACTTTGAAGTAACCGTACCTGCAACCGATGGCTTAGTAGAAATTTGTAAAGAAGCGATGGGCGAGCGTGGCGCAGTTCGTATGACAGGGGGTGGTTTTGGTGGCGCAATTGTATGTTTATGTCGTGATGCGGAAGTACCACTAATTAAAGCAGCGGTAGAAAAGCATTACTTTGAACGCTTTAATTTAAATGCTGATATTTACGTATGTTCAGCGGGTTCAGGATTACAAATTACGTCTTTTTAAATAAACTTAAGGAATAAGCATGGCAAAGGTTAATTGGGGAATTATTGGGTGTGGCAATATAGCTCACACCTTTGCTACAAGCATTGCGCATTGCAGTGACGCACAGCTTATTGGCGCGGCATCAACGAGTATACAGCGCGCTAAAGAATTTGCCACACCGTACAATATTCAAGGCTATGAAAGCTATCAAGCTCTTGTGCAATGCCCAAATATAGATGCTATTTATATTGCCAATACCCACGATCAACACTTTAAAACGATAGCCCAATGCTTAAAACACAATAAGCACGTGCTAAGCGAAAAACCAATCACCGTTAATGCTAAGCAGTTGCAAAGTCTCACTGAGCTTGCCAAGCAACAAAACTGCTTTTTAATGGAAGGCGTTTGGATGCGGTTTTTACCAGCCATAGTAAAATTACAACAGCTCCTAAGTGAAGGTGTTATTGGTAATGTGCACAGTGTTAATGCCAACTTTAGTTTACCTGGCAGCTTTGCCGACACTCACCGATTAATGAACCCTGTAACAGCGGGTGGCGCCCTGCTCGATTTAGGTATTTATCCTATTTCGATTGCTGATGTGGTATTTAATAAAGCCCCTGAACACATCAACTCCTTTGTACATAAAAGCACAACCGGCGTTGATGAGCGAAGCACTGCTATAGTTGATTACGGTAACGGGCAATTTGCATCTCTTGCCAGCGCATTACAACAAAGTGGCCCCACAGAAGCATGTATTAATGGTGAGCTTGGCTATATTCGAATACCTCAGTTTGTAGGTGCACAAACGCTAGAGCTACACATAAAAGACCAAGACCCTCAGTACCTTGAATACGACTTTAGCGACGATGAAAACTTTAAGTTTGAAATTGCACATGTCACGCAGTGTATATTACAAAAACAAACTCAAAGCAGCGTGTTGCCCCTCAGTACTAGCTTACGAGTTATGAACATAATGGATACCTTGCGAGCACAGTGGCAGTTGCAATATAGCAATGTCGTCGAGTCGGCTGAACTGACTAATTAAAAAATAAAAATACACAACAAGGACACACAATGACACACACACTCAAGGCGCTTTCAAAAGCCATATTACTTGCAACGTGCAGTTTATCTGCCAGTGTAGCTGTTGCTGAATCTAATAAACCAGAGCAGCTATACCCGCCACTCACTAGCGAAGTACTGCCAGAGCTTGCAGCTAAAGGTAGCTACAATATAGGTGTGCAAACACTTGATTTAGTTAACCCTGCGCAATTTGACCCCGCTACACAAGGTCAAAAAGATCGTCCTTTAAAAGTAGAGGTGTGGTATCCGGCTGCAAATACAGCAAAAGCGCCACTTAGCAGCTACACAGATGAAACTCGCTCAGGTAAAGAGTTTACTTTGCAAGCCGATGCAATGCGTGATGTCGCCATTAATAATAAAGAGCACTACCCTGTGATAGTGCTTTCGCACGGTTATACCGGTTACCGTACAATTATGTACTACCTTGGCGAGCATTTAGCGTCGCACGGTTACATTGTGGTAGCTATTGACCATACTGACTCAACCAATGCCGATGTTGATTTTGAAAACGCACCGTTTTCTGGCTTTTTTAGCACGCTTATAAATCGCTCACGCGATCAGCAGTTTGTAATTAATTACTTTAATGAGCAAAACAACTTTGCCAGCAAGCAGATAGATAACAAAAGCGCAGGTGTAATTGGTTACTCAATGGGTGGCTATGGCGCGGTAAATACGATAGGTGGTTGTTACGCTTTTAATGAGCAAACTACGGCTATGTTTACGGGTATGAAAGACCCAGCTCAAATTAAAAAAGTACAGCAATTACTAAACAGCTGCGCTGGTGGACAATACCAAAACCCAAAAATAGACCCTCGTATAAAAGCGATGGTGGCCTTTGCACCGTGGGGCGGACAGCACGCTATATTTGATGCCAAAGCAATGGAAAATATTAAAGTACCTTCGCTTTATGTAGCTGGTGACTTAGATGACATTTCAGGCTATGAAGGCATTAAAAGTCTTTATGAACAAACAGGCAGCAAATATAAGTACATGCTTACTTACAAAAATGCACGCCATAATATTGCACCACACCCAGCCCCTGCTATTGCACAAAGCAGCAGTGAGCTAGATATAGGCCATTACTACGAGCCTTCGTGGTCTATGCGCACACTAAACGAGACCAACAAACACTTTGTACTTGCCATGATGGATTGCCACGTAAAAGGCATAGCCAGCGAGTGTAAATACTTAGATTTACCACAAAACGGCGACCAAGCTGTTGTTGATGGTAAGCCGCTGCCACAGTGGCGCGGGTTTGATAATCGCTTTTCTACCGGGATGGATTGGCAACAAGCTAAACCTCACACCAAGTAATAATAAGCTTTAAGCGGTTATTTTAATCAATAGCCGCATACGCCCTTAAAATAATGCAAAAATAAAACGCCTTTTATATAAAAGAGTTACCAGCAAATATCAGCGTGTTTATTTTTTAATCTGCTATTTTAAGAAAAAACCATTGCCATTAACTTCGGTTAAAGGCAATCTAGTCATATATAAGATAAGATAAATAACACAAATATCATGTCCAAATACATACTCTCAATTGATCAAGGAACCACAAGCTCTCGGGCCATCTTGTTTACAAAAGATGCAGACGTTTTTGGTACAGCACAACAAGAATTTTCGCAGCATTTTCCACAAAATGGTTGGGTAGAACACGACCCTAACGATATTTGGCAAACAGTGCTTAGCACTAGTCGCGAAGTGTTAACTAAAAACGATGTAAAGCCTGAAGAAATTATTGCCATTGGTATCACCAATCAGCGCGAAACCACTTTGGTATGGAACAAAAAAACAGGCAAAACAATTTATAACGCTATTGTATGGCAAGACCGTCGCACCAGTGACTATTGCGAAAGCCTAACAACTGATGAGCTTTGCCAAACAATAAGCGATAAAACAGGCTTATTACTCGACCCTTATTTTTCGGCCACTAAAGTTCGTTGGATTTTAGATAACGTTGAAGGCGCACGCGAACAAGCCCTTGCAGGCGAACTCGCCTTCGGTACGGTTGACACTTACCTACTTTGGCAGCTAACTGGCGGTAAAGAGCACCGAACCGATGCAACCAATGCATCGCGCACCATGTTATTTAATATTCATACCCAGCAGTGGGATCAAGAGCTTTTAGAGTTATTCGATATTCCAGAATCTATGCTGCCAGAAGTAATGGATTCAGCTGACGAGTTTGGTTCAACCAGCGCTGACATTTTTGGCGCGCCAATTCGTGTTTGTGGTATTGCAGGCGATCAACAAGCTGCGCTTGTAGGACACGCATGTTTTGAACAAGGCATGGCTAAAAGTACTTACGGTACTGGCTGTTTTTTAATGCTTAACACTGGCGAAAAAGCACTGACCTCAGAAAACCGCTTACTGACCACTGTTGCTTATAGATTAAACGGCAAGCCAACTTACGCCATTGAAGGCAGTATATTTATGGCTGGCGCAACTATGCAGTGGATTGTTGAAGGCTTAAAACTACTTAGCCATGCTGGCGAAAGTGAGTCGATGGTTAAAGATGTACCGCTCGATCATGGTGTATTTTTAGTGCCTTCGTTTACTGGTTTAGGCGCTCCTTATTGGGACCCTAATGCACGTGGCGCTATTTTAGGGCTAACACGCGACTCTGGTATTAGCACTATTGTTGCTGCAGCGCTGCAATCAGTTGGCTACCAGACCAAAGATTTACAAAAAGCGATGGAGCGTGATGGCCTTCGCCCAAGTGTGCTTCGTGTAGATGGCGGTATGGTAAAAAATAATTGGGTTATGACCTTTTTATCAAATATTTTAGGTGCAACAGTTGAGCGACCAACAGTGACCGAAACCACCTCTTTAGGGGTCGCTTATTTAGCAGGCTTGCAAGCAGGTGTGTACGAGTCAACTGAACAGTTATCTAAAATGTGGACATGCGACCGTCGCTTTGAGCCCACCATGAGTGCCGACGAGCGTAACGATCTATACGCAAAATGGCAGCACTGCGTAGCTCAAGTGTGCTTAACGAATAAAAACTGCCCGCAGTAAATACTAAGTGGTTAAGGCCAGTACTTTAGCCACTTTGCTTTTTTAACTTAGCTAAATGCTAGATTTAAAAGGCATGTTTTACTGCTTTAAATTGAAAATGAATTGGCGTCAAAATTAACGAATAAAAAACTGGGTTTTCTATTGTCAAATGAAAACAGCAGCTTTATGATGTTTATGTCTTATTTATATTACAAATAAAAAGGTTAGCTCGGTGGAATTAGCAGATAACGAATATGACTTACTAGTCATCGGTGGCGGTGTAAACGGCACTGGAATAGCAGCTGATGCAGCTGGCAGAGGGTTAAAAGTTCTATTGTGCGAACAATCAGACCTTGCCTGTGCAACATCTTCAAACAGTTCTAAGCTGATCCACGGCGGTCTGCGCTACCTTGAGCATTACGAATTTAGATTAGTAAAAGAAGCGCTAGCAGAGCGTGAAGTGCTACTTAAAAACGCACCTCATATTATGTGGCCGCTAACCTTTAGATTGCCGCATCAAAAACACCTCCGCCCTGCGTGGATGATTCGTATTGGCTTGTTTATGTATGACAACCTAGCAAAACGCGAAACACTAGCGGGTTCTCGAAGCATTAAATTTGGTGAAAATAGCGTTTTAGAACCCTCTATTACTAAAGGTTTTGAATACTCAGATGGCTGGGTTGATGACTCTCGCCTAGTCGTTTTAAACGCCCTAGCAGCGCAGCAAAAAGGTGCTGTTATTACCACGCAAACTAAGTGTGTACATGCTAAACGTGAGCAAGGTAAATGGCAGGTAACGCTTGAGCAGCAAAAGAGTAAAGCTAAATACACCATTTCTGCCAAAGGGATTGTTAATGCTGCGGGTCCTTGGGTTGCTAAATTATTTGACGAAGCACTAACAGAAAAATCACCACAAAATATTCGCCTTGTAAAAGGTAGCCACATTGTAGTGCCTCGTATTCACGATGAAAAACAAGCTTATATTTTACAAAATAAAGATCAGCGTATTGTGTTTGTTATTCCGTTTGAAGATGACTTCTCACTTATTGGCACAACCGATGTAGAACACAAAGGTGAAGCACAAGACGTTAAAATTAGTGATGAAGAAATTGATTACTTAATTGATATTACTAATACCTACTTTAAACAACCGATTAAACGCGAAGACATAGTACATACCTTTTCTGGTGTACGCCCATTACTTGATGACGAATCAGTTAATGCACAAGCCGTTACTCGCGATTATAAATTAGAGCTTTCGAGTGATGCTAAGCAAACACCTCTACTGAGTGTGTTTGGCGGAAAAATTACAACTTATCGCAAACTTGCCGAAGCTGCGGTTAATAAGCTTGAAGATTTTTATCCGCAAATGAGCAATGCGTGGACCAAACATAGTCCGCTCCCTGGTGGTGATTTTAGCTCTGTAGAAGCACTTAAATCAGAGCTAAAAGCAAAATACGAATGGCTACCTGAAATAACACTTAAACGCTTTGTACGCACTTATGGTACTCGTGCTAAACATATTTTAGGTAGTGCAACTGGGCTGAGTGATTTAGGCCAGGATTTTGGCCATGGTTTATTTGCAGCAGAAGTAGATTACTTGCTAAATGAAGAGTGGGCAGAAAACGCATACAATATTTTATGGCGCCGCAGTAAATTAGGACTACGTTTTAATGAGGCGCAAGTTGCTGCGCTTAATGATTATATTGAGCATAACCAAGCAGCTAAAAGCGCTTAACTATCAAGTTATAATAGCTTCCTGTTAACCCCTTTATAATTTAACCGTTATAAAGGGGTTTATTTTTTTGACTCTAAATTAAATAAATAATTAAAGCCACTAAGCGTCGCTGTTTTAATATCAAACTCAACACACTTCACACCTATTTGGTTAAGCGCCGTAGTAAAACACTTATTCAGCTGCTTTGTGCCAATCACCACAACTTGTGTATCACTTAATAATTGCCATTCACTAGCGTGGCGAGCTGCTCGTACATCGCTGCCAATTAATACACCCGACAAATAGGCTTTAGCTTGTACTGGCGTTAACTCCTTTGAAAGCTGGCGGGTACGCACACTAAAAATACCATGTGCCAAGTTACCGCTATCACTACCTAAAGTTAGCTCACAGCCTTGCTCAAATGCTTTAAAGTCAAACTCACCTTCTGCACAGTCGTTAGGAATTAAAACACTTTGATGACATAACAAATCATATAACTCACCGGTCATGGCTGTTTTAAAGCAAATGATTTCGCCATTGTTTATAAGCACCCATTTGGTATGTGTGCCAGGCAAACAGAGTAATATTTTACCTTGTTGATACTCTGGGTTTTGCTTTAAAAACCCTAAAATTTGCAGCTCTTCACCGCGCATTACATCAAACAAGCCATTTTGCAGCGTACACTTTGTGCCAGGTAACGCTTTAATAATATGTCCATCGCAATCAAAGCTAACAGCAGCATTAAGTAACCCTTCGGGATTAATTGGGCATTCTAAATAAGGTGTTTCGTGCCAGCCGATGCTTGAGGTAATTTGTCCTGCAATATATATAGGTAAGCTGCCATATTCTTGCTTCCACACCTCAATGGTGTCGATTAGGGTTTGCTCAAAATTTTGATTTGCTTTAACAACACCTGGGCCATCACGTTGTGCTAATAATTTAAGTGTTGATTGCGCTCGTACTTCGCACAAATAAGCGCGTAAATGGCTCGTGCCCCAGTCAACAGCAATAAAAAGAGATGAAGTAGCCAAGCTTTAAAGCCTCCCACCGTCAATTTTAATACTTTGCCCGGTGATCATACTGCTTTCATCGGCGGCTAAAAAGAGTGCCAAATTAGCAACATCTTCAGGAGTTACTAATTTTTTAAGCGCCATGGCTTCCATCCACTTAACTTGCTCTTCTTCGGTAAACCAGCTTGCTAGTTGACGGTCGGTAGCCACCCACCCTGGTAAAATAGCGTTAACGCGAATACCAAACTCGCCGTAATCGCGAGCCAGTGCCTTAGTCATACCTATTAGGCCTGCTTTTGCGGTTACATAGCCTGCCATTTGAGGTTGCCCCATAATAGCGTTAATAGAACTAAAGTTAATGATACTGCCCGCTCCATCGCCCTTCATAAAAGACATAGCAACTTGAGAGGCAAAAAATGCAGGGTTTAAGTTTATTTGTAAGCACTGATCCCAGTCTTGCACTGTAACGTCTTCGCTTGCTTGACGGCGATCGTTCGCTACATTATTAACTAGTACATTAATGGCACCAAAAGCGGCGCATGCATCCACAAGTGATTGCTGAAGTGCATGAGAGTCAGTTACATCAACTTGCCTATACCATAGTTTTGCATTGGGTAAATCACGAATAAGCGATTGCGCTGCCTTATCATCAATATCTATAAATGCCACTTTTGCATTTTGGTTTACAAAGGATTTAACCATTGCTCTACCAATGCCTGATGCACCGCCTGTAATAAAAATAACTTTACCAGAAAGACTATGATATTGAGCTAGGGTGTTCAAATTCAACTCTCCATACAGCGCATTTTCAATTTTAATTAAACCCTTTATAAACTTACATTTACAGTATAAAGAGCCAAACTAAGTTGTTATTGCTGTGCTAAAATATTTAACTAATTAAAAGTTTATATCATATCCTTGAGTACATTAATATGATATATGATATATAATAAAGCAATATATCAACTCGGAATCCTGCGCAATGAAAAGCCAACCCCGTCAAAATTTAACACAACAATTAACCCACGATTTGGGTTTTGCTATTGTGCGTGGTGTTTACCCTGTAAGCGAAGGCCTGCCTTCTGAAGCCGATTTATGTATAAAGTATGATGTAAGTCGCAGCGCTACCCGCGAAGCGGTAAAAATGCTCTCTGCTAAAGGGTTAATTTCATCGCGTCCTAAGCAAGGTATTCGTGTATTACCTGAAAGTAGCTGGAACATGTTTGATACCGACGTACTACGTTGGATTTTAAGCAGCAAGCCGTCACTCTCATTATTAAAAGAGTTTACTCAAGTACGCGTTGCCCTTGAACCACAAGCGGCCGCTCTTGCAGCACTAAATGCAACTGCTGAACAACTTGCCGATATAGATAGTGCCTTAGCCCGTATGGCTGAAGCAGACGAAGGCTTAGACGACCCACTAGAAGCCGACATTGCTTTTCATACCAGCATATTAGTGGCCAGTAACAATCGCTTTTTTGTGCAGTTAACTGAGTTTATTAGTACAGCCCTTAGAGTAAGTATTCGTTATACAAACCACATTAAAGGTGTACCGGGCGCAGATGTTGCTAAGCACGCTGATATTTTAGAGACCATAAAGTCACGCGATCCTGAGCGCGCTAAAAAAGCAGTAGAAACAATTTTAGAAGAAGCACTACAGTTAATTGAATCTAAATTAGTGTAATGTTAGTTCAACATATTATATAAATATTGAGTCCATCAAATTTACTCTTTGCAGTATATTTTATGGACTTTTTTATTGCCTATAAAACTTAAATTACAGGCATTAAAAAATCCGATATCAGTCTCCTGATATCGGATTTTTAATTATTTAAATCAGCTTAATAACTCGGGTTATTAACTAAGATAAAACGCCTTTTTACAGGCTAGAATTACAATCCTAATTTCTTCTCAAGATAGTGGATGTTAGTACCACCATTTTGGAAGTTTTCATCTGCAAGAATTCTCTTATGCAAAGGAGTATTAGTTTTAATTCCGTCAATTACTAGCTCGTTAAGTGCATTGCGCGCGCGGGCAATAGCTACGTCACGGTTTTCACCGTAAGTAATTAACTTACCAATCATTGAATCGTAATGTGGTGGAACCGTATAGTCAGCGTAAATATGGCTGTCCCAACGAATACCTAAGCCACCAGCAGGATGGAAACGTGTAATTTTACCCGGTGAAGGGATAAACGTTTCAGGGTCTTCAGCATTAATACGACACTCAATAGCATGACCACGAATAACAACGTCGTCTTGCGTGAATGATAATGGTTGACCCGCAGCAATTTTTAACTGCTCTTTGATTAAATCAATACCAGTAACCATTTCAGTTACAGGGTGTTCAACCTGAATACGTGTATTCATTTCGATGAAGTAAAACTCGCCGTTTTCGTATAAAAACTCAAACGTACCTGCACCGCGGTAACCGATTTCGATACATGCACGTGTACAGCGTTCACCAATAAATTTACGTGTTTCTGCAGTAATACCTGGCGCTGGTGCTTCTTCAACTACTTTTTGGTGACGACGTTGCATAGAACAATCACGTTCACCTAAATGTACTGCATTACCTTGGCCATCTGCTAATACTTGAACTTCGATATGGCGTGGGTTTTCAAGGAATTTCTCCATGTAAACCATGCTATTACCAAAGAACTGCTTAGCTTCTTGCTGTGTTAATGCAATTGAATCAATAAGTTCAGATTCGCTACGAACAACACGCATACCACGACCACCACCGCCACCAGCGGCTTTGATGATTACCGGGTAACCGATTCGTTTAGCGATTTGCATGTTACGTTCTTTATCATCTGATACCGGACCATCAGACCCTGGTACACATGGAACGCCTGCTTTACGCATTGCTGAAATAGCAGAAACTTTATCACCCATAAGGCGAATAGTGTCACCTTTTGGACCAATAAATACAAAACCACTTTGCTCAACTTGGTCGGCAAAATCAGCGTTTTCTGCAAGGAAACCGTAACCTGGATGAATCGCTACAGCGTCAGTTATTTCAGCCGCAGCAATAATGCGCGGGATATCTAAATAACTTTCAGTTGCTGATGGTCTACCAATACAGATGGTTTCATCTGCAAGCAATACATGCTTAAGATCGCGATCCGCCGTTGAATGCACAGCAACCGTTTTGATCCCAAGCTCTTTGCAGGCGCGCAATATACGAAGTGCAATTTCACCTCGGTTTGCAATGACTACTTTATCTAACATTAGAGTTGGCCTTTTAGGTTACGCTATTATTCAATGATGAATAGAGGTTGATCAAATTCTATTGGCTCGCCATTTTCAGCTAAGATAGCTCTTACTGTACCGGCTTTATCTGACTCAATTTGGTTCATCATTTTCATAGCTTCGATAATACAAAGCGTATCGCCAACTTTAACTTGCTGACCAACTTCTACATACGCTGGAGCTTCAGGAGACGCTGCTGCATAGAAAGATCCAACCATTGGTGATTTAACTTGATGGCCAGTAGGTTCTGCTGGAGCTGCTGCTTCAACTGCTACAGGAGCTGCTGCAACTGGAGCTGGGGCTGCTGGCGCCGGTGCATATTGCTGTGGAGCAAATTGCGGGTAACCAGGGCCTGCGCTCATGTTGTTACGGTTAATACGTACTGATTCTTCACCTTCAGTGATTTCTAGCTCAGCAATACCTGATTCTTCTACTAATTCGATAAGCTTCTTTATCTTGCGAATATCCATTACACGACCCGCCTGTTTGTTTGTGTGTTAATTTAAAATTAAATCGAGTTTTTCAACCGGCTCACAGCGGCATTTAATGCTGCGTGGTAACCCATTGCACCTAATCCACATATCACGCCCTGTGCCACATCAGAAAAATACGAATGATGACGAAAGGCTTCACGTGCGTGCACATTACTTAAGTGCACTTCAAAAAACGGAATATCAACACTTAGCAATGCATCACGTAATGCAACGCTTGTATGCGTAAATGCAGCAGGGTTAATTATTATGTAATCAACCGCTTGCCAAGCACTGTGTATTCGCTCAATGAGGGCTTGCTCACTATTACTTTGAAAATGTGCTAACTCAACATCTAGACTATCAGCGGCACTGGTTAGTTCGCTCATAATTTCACTTAGCGTTTGAAAACCGTATTTATCCGGTTCACGTTTGCCAAGCATGTTCAAATTTGGACCATTTATAACTAAAAGGTTAAATTTTGCAGCCATAATACGCGATATATCCTATAAGTAATGAGTTAAGCGGTTGCTAAGTAGTTTTTCGCTTTTAAGTAAGCAGAAAAAAGTAATGTAGCAACAAATTCTCACGTTAACCAACTATTATAGTGATTTCGATGTAAATAGCAGCAAAATACTGGTCCAATCTCTATTTTGGGAACGAATAACTAGGAGGGAGTCGTAAGCCACTTGGTATATCCAAGTGGCTCTATTGCACTATTATTGTGCGCTGGCGCGCACTGTAGCAAGGTGTTTAGCAAAATCTTCTGCGTTTAAAAAGCCGGTTACACGTTGTGTAGTTAGCTCTTTACCTTGGGTGTTAAAAAACAAAATACTAGGTAAACCAAACACGGTGTACTCTTCCATTAACTCAATTGTTTTATTGTCACTGTTAGTTAAATCAACTTGAATTAGCTGATAATGGCTAAATTCACTTTGTACTTTGGCATCTGGAAACGTGTAATGCTCAAACTCTTTACACGCCACACACCAGTCAGCATATAAGTCGACCATAACCATTCGACCTTCATTACTCGCTTGCGCTACGGCCTCTTTTAGCTCAGCTAAATCCGCCACCTTTTTAAACTCATTACTTTGTGAGCTTACTTGCACAGCTTGTACTGGCCAAAAGTAGTTTTTAGTTAACGTAAACCCTGTCATAACTAATAGCGTTGCAGCAAACCATAATGCAGTTTTTAACTTGCTTTGTGTTTGGCTACTTTGCCAGTGATGTAGGTAAAGTGCCGTTGCTAATGCAAGCACACCTGCCATTAATAATATAATGTCGGCGCTTACTAGTCGCTCAAGTAATATAAGCGGCACAACGAGCATCACAAAACCAAACAAGGTTTTAACTTGCTCCATCCAACCACCGGCTTTAGGCAGCAATTTACCGCCAGATGTACCAAGTAATAAAAGTGGTAACCCCATACCTAAACTAAGCACGTATAGCGTTAAACCACCCACTAAGTAATCACCACTTTGCGCTACAAATAAGAGCGCAGCTGACAGTGGCGCAGTAGTACACGGTGATGCAATTAACCCCGACAGTACGCCCATTAAAAATACGCCAACGTAGTTGCCGCCTTTTTGGTTATTACTTACTTGGGTTAGCTTGCTCATCATACTGCTTGGCAGTTTAATTTCGTACCAACCAAACATCGACATAGCCAATAATACAAATAGTAAACTAAAGCTAACTAATACAAATGGATGCTGTAAATACCCCTGCACTTGCCCACCAAGCGCCGCAACAACTAAACCAAGCGCTGCATAGGTAACTGCCATGCCTTGTATATATACAAACGACAACGCAAACGCTTTTTTAGTTGAAAGGTTTTGCTGACCCGCAATTAAGCTCGACAAAATAGGAAACATAGGGAATACGCAAGGCGTAAAAGCAAGGCCTACACCAACAACAAAAAATATAAGTAAATTAGTTATTAAGCCCTGACTTGCTAACTGTTCAGTAAAAGTAAGTTCTTTTTCGGTATCATCCGAATTTGTTGTAGGTTCAGTAGCTGGCTCGTTGAGTGCTGCAAATGTGCTTTGCGCAGTTGCTGCTTCATCTGTAGTGTTATTTTGGTCTACATTTTTAACCTGTGCACCACTAATAACACTAAGTGGGATGCTGATTACTTCTGGTGGATAGCAAAGCCCTGCTTTTGCACAGCCTTGGTAACGAACTTTAACCACAGCGCCTTCGGTTACATTACTTAGCTTACTAATAACACTCGCGGAATTAAAAAAAACCTCTGTTTTACCAAAAAATTCATCTTCAATAATTTCGCCACGGCCAGAATCGCCTACTTGAATGTTTGCACCTTTGGCGATAATTTCTATTTTCTTTTTATATAAATAATAGTCTGGCGCTATATCCCAACCTACAAACAAGGTACTGCCTTGCTGGTCAAAATCAAAAACAAACGCTTGGTCTACAGGTAAAAAAGTCTGTTGCGGAGGCCCAAGTAGATCACCAAGCACATTATTAGTCGCAGCCTTTACGGGTACAGTTAATAATGTAACCAACAATAAAAAGAAAAAACGCATTAATTCAGTACCTCGTCCATCCAATTAAAATACGCCAAATTACCGGTTGAAACTTCTACAACCTGAATCTCCGGCACTTCGTAGCTATGTAGCTCTTTTATTGTTAAAAACACATCGTTCATTTTATCTGCTTTTGTTTTTATAAGTAGCTTGGCTTCAGTTGCTTCTGCTACTTCGCCCTCCCACATATAAATAGAGCCCATGTTAGGTAAAATATTTACACAAGCTGCTAGCTTTTTTTCTACCAACGCCCTTGCTAGGCTGCGTGCTTCTGCTTCGTCTTTGCAAGTCGTAAAAATCATTTTAAAATGCGTAGTCATTATGAACCTATTCTTATTGGACAGTGTCTAGCTTCATAGTATCTGATAGGCGATACAATGTGTAGACGCTTAAATATCAGTAAAATGACTATACCTATGCCCTAACCTTGAAAAGAGACCTAGTCACCCTCATTTATATTTCATCAACTCTTTTGAGTGTCATTATTTAGAGAGCGCTATGTTTAGATTTTTATTTGTGTTGTTTATCATCATCCCTATTATCGAAATCGCTTTGCTGATTCAAGTAAGCGATGTGATTGGCGGATTTGCAACAATTGCACTTGTTGTTATTACCGCGATTTTAGGTGCCAAAATGGTTAAAACACAAGGTATGGGTGCGCTGCAAAACGTACAAGCGCAAATGGCGCAAGGGCAAATGCCAGCCAAAGAATTATTTACCGGAATATGCGTTGTAATTGCAGGGGTATTATTACTTACCCCTGGCATTATGACCGACGTGTTTGGGTTACTATTATTAACGCCTGCAATTCGTAACAAACTGGCCGCAGGTCTTGCTAGCCAAGCAACTGTTAGAATGAGCGCAGGTAGGCAACAAGGGCCATCGCCGTTTGCTGGGCAGCAACATGCTGAACGAGAGCAAGGGCAAATGGAACGACCAACGACTATTGATGGCGAATATGAGCGAAAAGATTAAAAATTTATCATTTTTTCTCTTGGAATTTTACACTCTACCCCCATTAATGAATGCAAATTAGAAAAGCTTTTTTCTGTACTGTTCAGAAACTGTTAGGAGAACTAAAAAACATGAACATTCGTCCTTTACAAGATCGCGTAATCGTTAAACGTCTAGAAGAAGAAACAAAATCTGCTGGCGGTATTGTATTAACTGGCTCTGCAGCTGAAAAATCAACTCGCGGAGAAGTTGTAGCCGTAGGTAATGGTCGCGTTTTAGATAACGGTGACGTGAGAGCGTTAGAAGTTAAAGCCGGTGACACTGTGTTATTTGGCTCATATGTTGAAAAAGTTGAAAAGATCGAAGGTCAAGAGTACCTGATCATGCGTGAAGATAATATTTTAGGCATTGTAGGCTAAACCTACTTTTCGTTTATAAACATTTAAGAATTTAGAGGAATTTAAAACATGGCAGCAAAAGAAGTACTTTTTGCAGGTGACGCACGCGCTAAAATGCTAACTGGCGTAAACATCCTGGCAAACGCAGTAAAAGTTACATTAGGTCCTAAAGGCCGTAACGTTGTACTAGACAAATCATTTGGCTCTCCAGTTATCACTAAAGATGGTGTATCTGTAGCAAAAGAAATCGAACTTGAAGACAAGTTTGAAAACATGGGCGCACAAATGGTTAAAGAAGTTGCATCTAAAGCAAATGATGCAGCCGGCGATGGTACAACTACCGCTACAGTACTTGCACAGTCTATTGTTAATGAAGGCCTTAAAGCTGTTGCAGCAGGCATGAATCCAATGGATCTTAAGCGCGGCATCGACAAAGCAGTTATTGCTGCTGTTGCAGAGCTTAAAGCGTTATCTGTTCCTTGTTCTGATACTAAAGCAATTGCACAAGTAGGTACTATTTCAGCTAACTCTGATCAAGAGATTGGTAGTATCATTGCTCAAGCAATGGAAAAAGTAGGCCGCAACAGTGGTGTTATTACTGTAGAAGAAGGTCAATCACTTGAAAACGAACTAGATGTTGTTGAAGGCATGCAGTTTGACCGTGGTTACTTATCTCCTTACTTTATCAACAGCCCAGAAAAAGGCACTGTTGAACTAGATAACCCATTTATTCTACTTGTAGATAAAAAAATATCTAACATCCGTGAATTATTACCAACATTAGAAGCGGTTGCTAAAGCAAGTAAACCACTACTAATCATTGCAGAAGACCTTGAAGGCGAAGCACTAGCTACATTAGTAGTTAATAACATGCGCGGTATTGTTAAAGTATCAGCTGTTAAAGCACCTGGCTTTGGCGATCGTCGTAAAGCAATGCTGCAAGATATCGCTGTATTAACTGGCGGTACTGTTATTTCTGAAGAAATCGGCTTAGAGCTTGAAAAAGCAACAGTTGAAGACCTAGGTACAGCTAAGCGCGTAATTATCACTAAAGATGATACAACTATCATTGACGGTGCTGGCGAAGAAGCGGGTATTACTGGTCGTGTTTCTCAAATTAAAGCACAAATTGAAGAAGCTACATCTGACTACGATAAAGAAAAACTTCAAGAGCGCATGGCTAAACTAGCTGGCGGTGTTGCAGTTATCAAAGTAGGTGCTGCTACTGAAATCGAAATGAAAGAGAAAAAAGACCGCGTTGAAGATGCATTAAATGCAACTCGTGCAGCGGTTGAAGAAGGCGTAGTACCTGGCGGCGGTGTTGCACTTGTACGTGCTGCTAGCAAGCTAGTTGATTTAGTTGGCGACAACGAAGATCAAAACCACGGTATTAAAGTTGCACTTCGTGCGATGGAAGCACCACTTCGTCAAATCGTAACTAACGCAGGCGACGAAGCATCAGTTGTAATTAACGCAGTTAAAGGCGGCGATGGTAACTACGGTTACAACGCAGCAACTGGCGAATACAACGACATGATTGAAATGGGTATCCTAGATCCAACTAAAGTAACACGCTCTGCGCTACAGTTTGCAGGGTCTATTGCGGGTCTAATGATCACTACTGAAGCAATGGTAGCTGAAATCCCTAAAGACGAATCTGCTGGTGCACCTGATATGGGCGGCATGGGCGGAATGGGTGGTATGGGCGGAATGATGTGATAAACATCCCCGTTTAAGCACCTCCCTTATATAAAAAACCAGCTTCGGCTGGTTTTTTGCTTTTTAGTATAAAAATCATTGATATTGTTTAATTTATACCCATACCTAAGTTACGTATAACTAAGATTTATATTAAATGGATTTATTAAGTAATAACACAATATTCATCTTCTTTGTTTTTGTTGCCCTTGTGACTGGGTTATTTTCATTCGTAGTTTGGGCTATGCTCAAAATGGTCACGTGGGGTAAAAGTATGTCTAAGGGGCTTATTTATTTTCAGCATTCTTTCCGCTTATTTCTATTATTCCTATCCCACCACCTACATACGAAAATGTACAAAAAGCAAAACAAGAACAAAAAACGCAAAGAAGACTCAGGTGATCCACCCGATGATGAAGACGAACTCGTAAGTTAATTCATATTACATACTGCGGGCATATACCCTACTTGATCGTTTGCTAAATATGATAAAAAGCACATTTATTTAATAGTACGGAGTAAACCAAATATGACTAACGTTCAACAGCATATCGGCAGCATTGCATTAGTTGTTAAGGACTACGACGATGCCATTGAGTTTTATACTCAAAAGCTAAATTTTGAATTAGTCGAGGATACTAACTTAGGAGATGGTAAACGTTGGGTGTTAATTTCACCTCCAAATTCAAACAGGGCTAATTCGAGCAGGACTAATCTACTGCTTGCTAAAGCCACAACACCCGAACAAATGAGCGCTATTGGTAATCAAACGGGTGGTCGTGTGTTTTTATTTTTACATACCAATGACTTTTGGCGAGATTATAATTTAATGCTTTCTAAAGACGTTACATTTAACGAAGAACCTCGAGTAGAACCCTATGGCACCGTAGTGGTTTTTGAAGATTTATATGGTACAAAATGGGATCTACTACAGCTTAATAATTAGCAAGATAAAGTGACGCTTAAACTCACGTCACTTTATTAACTAACTCTCTTACAATTGCGAATAGATCACTGGGTAGCATGCCCCTTTGCCCATCTCGCTCACTTGCGATATCACCGGCTTTAGCGTGCAGTGTTACGCCATAGCGTGCTGCTTCATCAATATTTAAACCTTGAGCAAGTACTGCCCCAATAATACCAGTGAGTACATCGCCACTACCGCCAACTGCAAGTGCTGGGTTGCCATCTTCACACACCCACGTGTGCTGGGCATTATCTATTAATGTTCCAGCGCCTTTTAATACACAAGTCGCGTTATAGCGCTTGGCGCAAAGGCGGGCATAATTAAAACGGTCTGATTCTATGTCGCTAGTACTAACACTTAGCAGTCGCGAAGCTTCGCCTGGATGTGGCGTAAGTACGCATTGCTCTAACATATACGATGAAGCTTGCTTAGCCAGTAAATTAAGGGCGTCTGCATCTATAACCAATGGCATTTTATTGTTTTGGCAATATTGCATTACTTCATCGAATGTTTGTTGTGCCCACTCGTCTTGCCCAAGCCCTGGGCCAATAACAACGCAGCTTGCCCACTCTAGCGCTTGATGTAAGTTATTACTGCTTACCATAAGCTCTGGTCTGCCAATACTAATAGGCGTTATTGAGCTTTCGTGTGTATACACCCTTACCATGCCAGCACCCGTTCTAAGAGCTGCTTCACTACTTAACCTAATTGCACCTGCAGTACCTTGATTGCCACCAACACATAAAAGCTTGCCATGGCTGCCTTTGTGACTATTGATTGCCCGCGTGGCAATTCCTTTAAAGCTATTAATATTTATCAAGGTTCCTGATGATTGAGCTATACTAGTAAACGCATCGCCAATTGCTAAATCATCAAAAACTAACTTACCGCTATATTGTTTACCTGCCGTCGTTGTGAGCCCTTGCTTTATACCTACAAAAGTAACGGTTGAAGTAGCTTGTACTGCGCACCCTAAAGGCTGTCCTGTATTTGCTTCAATGCCTGATGGAATATCAATGCTTATTACGGGCTTACCACTGTTATTTACAGCGTTAATTATATTCGCAAAATTATCGCGCACGGCGCTATTAAGCCCAGTACCAAGGAGCGCATCAATAACGATATCGCACTCATTAAGAGCATCTTTTGTAAAATGAGAAACCACCCCACCCGCTTCTATCCATAGCTGCTGCGCTTTTGCAGCATCACCTTTTAATGTTTTTTCGGGTTCAGCAGCGCATATTGTTACCTTTTTACCTGATTGCATAATAAGCCTAGCTACAACGTAACCGTCTCCAGCGTTGTTACCATGGCCAACAATGACTAATGTATGCTGCGCATCAAATAACTGCCATTGCTTATATACAGCCTCTCCTGCACGCTGCATTAGTGTAAATAAATCACAATGACTGTTTTTAGCCGCTAAAGCTTCATTGTCTCTTACTTGTTGTGCGGTAAATAAGGTTTTATTAAGCATAAAGGCTCCTTTACTAGGTGATACTTCACCTTATCAAATACTTATATCTAGCGGCTAGTTCTGTTGATAAATTTAAACTGCAATTTTATTTAAAGTCTAACACTCCCGCTTCAACTTGGGCATAGCTCACTTGAGCACGCCTAACTTGAGCAAGGTGAGCTAATTAAAGTATAATGCAGTTAATTAAAGGCTTGGTTTACTTGTAATCCAAGCCTGTTTATTTTTAGGTAGAGAAAAGCATGGCACAAACTCGCGGTAACTTATTTATTTTATCAGCCCCTTCAGGTGCTGGTAAATCAAGCTTAATCAATGCGTTATTAAAAAAACACGCTGACATGAAAGTATCTGTATCACATACAACTCGCGCCCCTCGCCCAGGTGAAGAAAATGGCGTGCATTATCACTTTGTATCTACAGACGAATTTAAAGCGCTTATTGCCAAAGATGACTTTTTTGAATGGGCTCAAGTATTCGATAATTACTACGGCACATCAAAGCAGGCTATTGAGTCGCAACTTGATGCGGGTATTGATGTGTTTTTAGATATTGATTGGCAAGGCGCGCAACAAGTGCGCGAAATAATGCCAAGCGTGAAAACTATTTTTATACTACCTCCTTCAAAAGAAGAGTTAGAGCAACGCTTAAATAATCGTGGCCAAGATTCGGCTGAGGTTATTGCCTCTCGTATGGCAAAAGCACAATCTGAAACATCACATTATAACGAATACGACTATGTAATTGTTAATGATGACTTTGAGAGCGCGCTTGGCGACATAGAAATGATTGTAATGGCTCAGCGCTTAACCCTAAAAGCGCAAGAAGAACGCCATCAAGTTTTACTAAATAGCCTGCTTAAATAATTTAAGTCTATTTAAATCAGGCTTAGACAAGTAAAACTGATAAAAATTGAACACTGGCTATTGGCGAAAGTGGCTGCTTGCAGTAAACTACGTCTTTGATTTAAATTATTTTTGGAGTGCTGTGATGGCCCGCGTAACAGTTGAAGATGCAGTAGATGCAGTTGGTAATCGTTTTGACTTAATTTTAGTTGCGGCTCGTCGTGCCCGCCAAATTGCTGTTGGTGGTAAAACTCCACTAGTAGACCCTGAAAACGATAAGCCAACGGTAGTTGCTTTACGTGAAATTGAATTAGGTTTAGTTGATAGCTCTTCAATGGACTTAATTGACCGTGAAGAACAACAACACCAAGAAGCAGCTGAATTAGCTGCTGTTGCCGCTATTGTTGGTGGCAACCAATAATCGACCTCCCGGTCTGATTTAGCCAACGGCGCAGTATTTCTACTATAGCCGTTGGCAATCCTCTCTTTTCATCGTATATTCGTAGCTTACCTAATTTACTTCACTAGGGCTGTTTATCTTTCGAGGTTAAATTTGCAGTAGTATGTTTGGTATTTAGGCAAGGCAGAGCCTATGTAGTGTGGTTATTCCCCATAAATAGGCGATAACGCAGCATAAATGCAAAACATGCGCTGCCTAAAGGGTTCTGCCTAGGGGCACTTTACTCTTTGTTGCTCGATTTTTACTTAGCCCGCTAGGCTAAAAACCTCGCGCCACAATTAAATCGCCCCTAGATTGAACAAATTTTAATCCTGAAAGGTCAACAGGCCCTAGAACATTGGAGTGTGAATGTATCTTTTTGAAGGTCTTAAAAAGAAAATCTCAGAATACTTGCCCGCTGCTGATGTAGAGCTGGTTCAAAAATCTTACGTGGTAGCCCGAGAGGCCCATGAAGGACAAACTCGCTCGAGTGGCGAACCTTACATAACGCACCCAGTAGAAGTAACCCAAATTCTTGCAGGCATGCATCTTGACCATGAAACGCTCATGGCCGCGCTAATGCATGATGTAATTGAAGATACTGATTTTAGTCAACAAGATTTAGCCGAGATATTTGGCGAAACTGTTGCAGAGCTAGTTGAAGGTGTGAGTAAGCTCGATAAGCTTAGCTTTAAAGATAAAAAAGAATTCCAAGCTGAAAACTACCGCAAAATGATTATGGCAATGACTCAGGATATTCGAGTCATTTTAATCAAGCTTGCTGATAGAACACACAATATGCGTACTTTAGGCGCATTGCGCCCAGATAAGCGCCGCAGAATAGCGCGTGAAACACTAGAAATTTACGCACCAATTGCAAACCGCTTAGGTATTCACGATATTAAAAATGAACTTGAAGACTTAGGTTTTCAAGCTTTATATCCTATGCGTCATCGCGCACTTAAATCGGAAGTTGCTAAAGCACGCGGTAATCGCAAAGAAGTTATTACTAATATCCAACATGAAATAGAAGCACGTCTTGAAGAATCAGGCATTAAAGCAACTGTGTCAGGCCGTGAAAAACATTTATATAGTATTTATAAAAAAATGCTTAATAAAGAACTGCTATTTAACGAAGTTATGGATATTTACGCGTTTAGAATTGCAGTTGACTCTATGGATACGTGTTATCGTGTATTAGGTGTAGCTCATAGTCTTTATAAACCTATTGAAACACGCTTTAAAGATTATATTGCAGTACCAAAAACAAATGGTTACCAATCGCTTCATACTTCATTAGTTGGTCCTCACGGTATACCTGTTGAAATTCAAATTCGTACTCATGATATGGATCATATGGCCGACAAAGGTGTAGCGGCGCATTGGATGTATAAAAAAGCAGGTGATGGCGCAGGTAATACTTCGCAGCAACGTGCTCGCCAGTGGATGCAGAGCTTATTAGAGCTTCAGCAAAGTGCGGGTTCATCATTTGAATTTATTGAAAATGTAAAAACTGAGCTATTCCCAGAAGAAATTTACGTATTTACACCAGATGGGCGTATTGTTGAGCTACCAATGGGTGCTACCGCAGTCGATTTTGCTTATGCCGTGCATACAGATGTAGGCAACACCTGCGTAGGCGCTCGCGTTAATCGCAAGCCGCACCCTTTAAGTAGGCCCTTAGATACAGGGCAAACTATAGAAATAATAACAAGCTCAGGCGCTCACCCTAATGCAACATGGCTAAACTTTATTGTTACTGGTAAAGCGCGTTTGGGCGTTCGTAACTACCTTAGAAGCCAGCATCATGAAGAAGCTATGCTTTTAGGGCGCCGCTTACTTGATTCAGCATTAGGTGAAAACAAACTAGATAGCATTGCTGATGAAAATATAGCGAGAGTACTTGAGGAGCACGAACTAACAACGCTTCTTGAATTACTTGTAGAAATTGGCTCTGGTAACCTAATGAGCATGTTAATTGCCAAACGCCTATTACAAAATGACAGTGACGACTTAACTGATATTACCAGCCAAGCCAAAGCGACCATTATTGGTACTGAGGGCATGCTAGTTAATTACTCTAAGTGTTGCCGACCTGTACCTGGCGATGCTATTACAGCTCATGTAAGCCAAGGTAAGGGCCTGACCGTTCACCGCCAAGAATGTAAAAACATCCGTGGCTGGGAAAATGAGCGCTCTAAATACTTAGTTGTAAAATGGGACGATAACCCAGAGAAAGAATATATTGCAGCTCTGAGAGTTGAAATTATTAATCATCAGGGGGCTCTGGCTAAATTAACCAATGTTGTTACTACAACCCAAGCCAATATTGTAGAAATAACCACCGATGAAAAAGAAAGTAATTTATACGTGATAGATTTAGGGGTTACCGTTAAAAACCGTATCCACGTTGCTAACATTATGCGCCGCATTCGCGTTATGCCTGATGTACAAAAAGTCTATCGTAAAAAGTAAAATAGGAAACACATGAATAAAGCATTTATCTCTACCGACAAAGCACCTGCTGCCATTGGCACTTACAGCCAAGCAGTTAAAGTAGGCACCGCTGTTTATTTATCTGGTCAAATTCCATTAGTACCAGAAACGATGGAAATGATTTCAGAAGACTTTAGTGAGCAAACGCATCAGGTATTTAAAAATATCACTGCGGTATGTGAAGAAGCTGGCGGGCAAATTCAAGATTTAGTGAAAATAAATATTTATCTAACTGATTTATCTAACTTCGCGACTGTAAATGAAGTGATGAGCCAATACTTTAAGCAACCTTACCCAGCGAGAGCTGCATTAGGTGTTCGTGCACTACCAAAAGGTGCACAAGTTGAAATAGATGGAATAATGGAACTTCCTTCTACCAATTAAGTATTACAGGCTATAGAGCCTCTCTATAGCCTTTTTTTCCCTCTTAGCACTTCGTTCTCTGTGACTTCTTGACTCAAATGTAAATTTCTAGCAATCTGTAGTTGTGTTTTAAAAAACAAACTTAACTTAAGTAGTAAAAAAGGATTAACTCGTGTTTAAGCTTGCCAACAATGGAAATGTTTTACTTGATGTAAAAGAACATATTCCTCCCAGCGCTGCATTTATTTTAGAGGCTCTCGAAAAGTCAGCTTTTTGCGACTGCAAAATAGATCATGACGCTATTAATGATTTTTTTAAAAACGAAAACACACAACACACTCTGGTTGTAGCAACAAAACACAATGCCACTTTAAATGTAACAATTAGCGACGATAAAATGCTGGCCATTGGCGAGCTAACCCTTGCCCAAGGCGGAAAATTATTAAGTTTAGAAGATGCAAAAAAACAACTCGTTAAAGCAGGAATTGTGCGTGGCTATAAGCAAGCATTTTTAGAGTTGCTACTGCAAAAACAGTTTGAGCATACAGCGGGTTCTGTTGTTAAGGGAGTATTAGCTAAAGGCAGACTACCAAGTGATGGTTTAGCCACTAAACTAATAACAACCGTAGAGACTTTAAAAGACCGTTTAAAAACCCCCAAGCTCAAAGAAGATGGGAGCGTAGATATGCGCGACTTTGGCAAGCTTGCAAGCGTAGAGCCAGGCTCTGTGCTTATTCGCCAACAACCAGCAACCCCTGGTAAAGAAGGCTTCACCGTAATAGGTGACATACTGCCCGCAAAACCCGGAGAAAATAAACAATTAGTGGCAGGCGAAGGCACCGAAATATCAAAGCTGAATCCGCTTGAACTAGTCTCTACTATTGCAGGTGTTCCGGTTGAAATTAATAATGGTATGCGTGTCGACGATATTTTTACCATTTCAGATGTAAACGTAAAAAGCGGCCACATTGACTTTCAAGGCAGTGTTATTGTTACCCGCAATATAGACCCTGGAATGAAAGTAACAGCCAAAGGCGATATTACTATATTTGGCACGGTTGAATCAGGAGAGCTTACCGCAGGCGGAAACATCACCGTTAAACAAGGTATTATTGGCCATCAAAAAGCCGACGAACAATCACTGTCTTGTAAGCTTATTGCACGTGGTGATATTCACGTATCCCATTCACAGTATTGCTACTTAGAAGCAAATAATATTTTTATTGATCGCCAAACAAGCCACTGTGTAATGAAAGCTAAACGCTTACTGCAAGTTGGTCAATCCGACTTACCTAAGGGTAAAATATTTGGTGGAGAAATACTTGATGCTACGACCCTCATTGCTGGCGAAATAGGGAATGAATCAGGCGCTAAAATGATTATTAACCTAGCGGCTTCTGGCGCCGAAATAACCGCAGATACTGATAATTGCTTTAAAGACTTAGCTAAAACAGATGCACAGCTAGACACGTTGCAAGCAGCGCTAGAAAAAACTGATTTAGTGAAAGATGCCGAAAAGAAAAAACTATTAATTACTAAAATTGGTGCTACTCAAAAGCATTATTGTGAGCAGGCAGAGCAATTAGAAAAACGTCTTTCAAACTTAGATCACGACTTACACGATTTACTTAACGACGCTAATTTAGCGGTAAATTCTGTTTTGCATTCAGGTGTAGAGATTCATATTTTTGATAAAGTACTCAAAACAATCCGCAATTACCCTCCGTGCAACGTTAAACTTTTGAATAACAAAATTGAAATAGAGTTCAAAACAAGCTAATAACTGAGTGCTCTATTGAGCACTCGAATTTATTCACATTTAAAGTAAACCGCTTACCTCAGCATGTGTTTGCTGCGGCCACACACCCACTTGTACTTGGCCAATATGCTGCTTTTGTAGCAAGAGCATAGCCAAGCGCGACTGCCCTATTCCACCGCCAATTGTTTGCGGAAATTTACTTTGTAGTAGCGCTTTATGCCAATCAAACTCTAAGCGGTCTTCATCTCCAGTTGTACTTAACTGCGCTTTTAAAACTTCAGGACTTACGCGTATACCCATTGATGAAATTTCAAAAGCGTCTTCAAGTACTGGGTTCCATACTAAAATATCACCATTTAAACCCATGTATTGCTCGCATGTCGGCGTAGACCAATCATCGTAATCTGGGGCTCTTACATCATGGATTTTGCCATCACCAAGCGCGCCACCAATACCAATTAAAAATACAGCACCATATTCTTGTGCAATGGCTTTTTCGCGTTGTTTAGCGCTAAAGTCAGGGTACATTTTACGTAACTCTTCACTGTGCACAAACTTAATGTCGTCCGGTAAAAAAGGCGTCAAACCATAAGACTTTCTTACAAAAGCTTCCGTCTCTTTTATCCCTTTATAAATAGATTGAACAGTTTGCTTTAGTGTTGCCAGCGAACGCTCTGTGGTTTCGTTAATTACTTTTTCCCAATCCCATTGATCAACATATACAGAATGAATAGGACTTAATGAATCTTCATCTGGGCGCAAAGCTTTCATTTGAGTGTAAATACCCTCACCAACACCAAAGCCATAAGTTGCTAGTGTTTTACGTTTCCACTTAGCCAATGAATGCACCACTTCGTAGCGGCTATCTGTAATCGCTTTTACATTTACAGCAACTGCGTTTTCATGGCCGCTTAAGTTATCTTGCGTGCCGTCACCTACTTTAGCCAAAATAGGGGCTTGAACCTCAACCAGCCCAAGTTGGGTTTCTAGTTGCTGTGAAAAAAATTGCTTAACTTTACTTATTTGCTGCTGTTGCTGCACATAGTGTGAACTCATAATAATTGGCCTCATTCCCAGTTATTGTTACTTGCTTAATTGATAAAAAGCGCCCTAACGAGCGCCTTTAATGAGGTTAATGTAACGATTTGATGAATTAATTCAACATCCCATAATAAAAATAGCCTTAACATATTAAAATCATCAATTAAGTGGTATAAAAATCATATATTCAATAATTTTATGAGAAAAATATAATGGAAAATTATTTAATCGATAATCTCGATAAACAGATACTTCATGCGTTAATGGCAAATGCCCGTACTGCGTACGCCGAATTAGCAAAAAGATTTAATGTAAGCGCTGGGACAATTCACGTAAGAATTGAAAAAATGAAGCAAGCAGGGATCATTACAGGCACCCAATTAACGATTAATACTAAACAGCTGGGCTACGATGTATGCTGCTTTATAGGTATTAATTTAAATAACGCACGTGATTACCCGCAAACGCTTATAAAGCTAGAAGCATTAGAGGAAGTGGTAGAGGCTTATTACACAACAGGTAACTACAGCATATTTATAAAGGTAATGACAAAGTCCATTGATCACTTACAAGATGTACTGATTAATAAAATACAAGCAATAGAGGCCATTCAATCAACAGAAACACTTATTTCTCTACAAAATCCAATTAGCCGTACGGTAATGCCTTAACTGTAAAAATCTCGTATAATTGCCGAAAAAAGAGGATAACCATGCAGCAAACTCGCTATGAAAGAATCGAAGACGTACTTTCGCGCCGTCAAACAGACTTAACCGTGTGCTTAGAAGACGTGCATAAACACCATAACTTATCGGCAATAGTACGAAGTGCTGATGCGGTTGGTTGCCATCACGTACATGCTGTATGGCCTGAAAAGCAAAAATGGCTAACAAACAATACCTCAGGTGGTAGCAAAAATTGGCTAGAGACGCATCTGCATAGAAATATTGATGATGCCGTTACTGCAATGCGTGAGCGCAATCCAGAAATACAAATACTCGCAACTCATCTATCAGAAGATGCCGTTGATTTTAGAGAAGTAGATTACACCAAGCCAACGGCTATTATTGTTGGACAAGAAAAAACAGGGATCTCAGAAAAAGCCCTAGAATATGCCGATCAAAATATTATTATTCCAATGCAAGGCATGGTGCAATCACTAAATGTTTCAGTTGCTGCTGCGCTAATATTGTTTGAAGCACAGCGCCAACGCGAGCTGGCTGGTTTATATAATAGAGATATGTTGAGCGCCGAAGTTAAACATCCACTTTACTTTGAAGGCTGCCACCCTATTATCGCAAGGCAGTGTAAACAAAAAAAATTACCTTATCCTGCACTTGATGAAAACGGCGAAATAGTCGCTGACGAGCAATTTTGGCAAGCTTTAAAACATACTTGATGGACTAAAGCTCTGTAAGTACACTTAACTTATTCACAAATAATAAGATTGATATAATTTGTCTAAACCTAGCTTAAATCAATACCCAATTACAGAGCTCAAAGGGGTCGGCCCAAAAATGGCTGAGCGTTTGTTAAAGCTAGGTATTTTAACTGTGCAAGATATGCTTTTTCATTTGCCACTTCGCTATGAAGATCGCACTCGCTTATACGCGATTAATGAGTTGTCACTACATAGCCACGTGAGTGTTGAAGCAACAATTGAAACAAGCCAAATCACGTTTGGAAAAAGGCGCATGCTTGTTTGCCAAATCAATGATGGTACTGGCAGGCTAACACTACGATTTTTTAATTTTACCGCTGCACAAAAAAACGCATTTAGCGCTGGTAAAATAATACGTTGTTTTGGTGAAGTGCGCCGTGGCCGTGTTGGCTTTGAAATGAGTCATCCTGAATACAGCATCAGCGATACCTCTAACGAGCAGCCGGTAGCGACAACATTAACGCCCGTTTATTCAACAACCGAAGGCTTAAAGCAACTATCGATTAGAGCTTTAAGCGAACAGGCTATTGATTTACTAAATAAATACTCAGTAGAAGAACTACTGCCTTCACAGTGGCAGCCATCAAATATGCCGCTAAGTGACGCACTATTATTACTGCACCGCCCACCAAATAATGTTGATGTAGCTGCATTAGAGCAAGGTACTCACCCTGCTCAACAGCGCCTTGTATTTGAGGAGTTACTTGCTCAAAACCTCAGCTTATTAAAAGTGCGAGAGCAAGGGCAACAAGTTAAAGCCGTGGCATTAAATCCGGTAAACACATTAGAAAGCCAATTTTTAGAGCAACTTCCTTTTGCACCCACAAATGCGCAAAGCCGCGTAGTTGCTGAGATTAAAGGTGACATGCAACACGCGTATCCCATGATGCGTTTAGTACAAGGCGATGTAGGCTCAGGTAAAACCCTAGTAGCAGCACTTAGTGCACTAACAGCCATTGCGCAGGGCTTTCAAGTCGCTTTAATGGCTCCTACTGAAATTTTATCAGAGCAACATGGTGTTAATTTTACAACGTGGTTTAATCAACTAGGTATAACAGTTGCTTGGCTTGGCGGTAAAACAAAAGGCAAAGAGCGCGTAGCAACACTTGAAAAAATAGCCTCTGGTGAAGCGCAAATGATTGTAGGTACTCACGCTTTATTTCAAGATGAAGTTAAGTTTAATAACTTAGTGCTTATCGTTATTGATGAACAACACCGCTTTGGTGTCCACCAGCGTTTATCACTGCGTGAAAAAGGTAAGTTTGGTGATTGTTACCCTCATCAACTAGTCATGACCGCAACACCCATTCCACGTACACTCGCCATGACCGCCTATGCCGACTTAGAAACCTCTGTGATTGACGAGCTGCCACCTGGGCGTACGCCAATCACAACAGTGGCACTTCCTGATACTCGCAGAGACGATATTATTGCCCGCGTTAAATTAGCGTGTAACGAGCAAGGCCGCCAAGTTTATTGGGTGTGTACACTTATTGATGAATCTGAAGTACTGCAATGCCAAGCAGCGGAGGACAGCGCACTGCAGTTAAAAGAAGCATTACCAGAGCTAAACGTAGGCTTAGTACATGGGCGAATGAAATCAGCTGAAAAACAAGCCATTATGAGCGAGTTTAAGGCAGGTAATATACATGTTTTAGTTGCCACGACGGTTATTGAAGTTGGTGTAGATGTCCCTAATGCGAGCTTAATCATTATAGAAAACCCTGAGCGCTTAGGCTTAGCACAGCTGCATCAGTTACGTGGGCGAGTTGGCCGTGGCGCTACTGCATCGCATTGCGTGCTTTTATACCACGCACCACTGTCTCATACCGCTCAAAAGCGATTAGGTGTACTACGCGATAGTAACGATGGCTTTGTGATAGCAGAGCGCGATTTAGAAATTCGTGGCCCTGGTGAAGTACTCGGTACAAAACAAACAGGGTTAGCCGAGTTTAAAATTGCCGATCTTACCCGCGATAAGCACATCCTCAACCAAGTTAGACCGATTGCACAGCAAATGCTTAAGCAACACCCAGAGGTTGTTGACCCGCTAATTCAACGCTGGTTGGGTAATAAGCAAAATTACGCGCAAGCGTAACCACTCTATTTTCGATATTTTTGAGTTTACTAAGTTAATTTACTAAATTAGCTTACTAAGGATATAAAAAAGTCAGCTCTAAACAATATAGAGCTGACCTCTGATATCTCAATAGAGCAGCATAAAAGCGATTTTCGCCCTTTACTGCTCTTAGTTAAATTTAAGCTTTATTAAGCTCAAATATAAGCGATGTTTGCGGGAATGAAATTGGCATTTGTAAACCAAACTGCATTAGCGCTTCACCTGTAAATGTTTGACCATTTACCGCAGCAATAGAAGATGGGCGATACTCTTCAAATTTTACCGGCCACACTAAATTAAGTGTGTACTGCGCATCGGCATCTAGGCCAACAAAACGAAGCTTATTAGGCGCTGTACGCGGTGTTTCGCGAACGCTGTTATAGGCAAATAACGCTTTTGTTTTTTGCGCATCAATTAAACCAAAGTTAATTGATAAATCGTCGCTATCTAGGCGGTATAAATCGGCAGCATGAATAAACTCACGATGCTCTTTATGAAGTGCTATTGCCGCTTTAAGTGCATTGTATTCGTGATCGGTCAGTTCACGTGGGTCCATTTCGATTCCCATGTGGCCAAACATTGATACCGCAGCACGCATTTCAATACTTACATTACGCCCTGTGATATGACAATCGCGTGGGCCTACGTGTGCACCCATAACCGACGATGGGAAAAAGAAAGAACATCCACGCTGTATTTCAAGGCGATCTAGCGCATCGTTTGAATCTGACGTCCATACACGATCTGTGTGTGCAAGTACGCCGTAATCTACACGTGCACCACCTGACGAACAGCTTTCTATTTCAAGACCAGGGTGCGCCGCTTTAATACGGTCAATTAAACGATAAAGTGCCAATGTTTGCTGATGCACAGCAGGCTTGCCATCAAAATTACCCGCATGGTTAATATCGCGGTTCATATCCCATTTAATGTACTTAATAGTTGGGTATTCAACTAAAATATCGTCAATCGCTTTGTATAGGTACTCAACAACCTCAGAGCGCGTTAAATCAAGTACTAGCTGATTTCTAAAGCTTAACTGCTCGTTATTTTCTGAGCCTAAAACCCAATCAGGATGCGCGCGGTATAAATCACTATCTGGGTTAACCATTTCTGGTTCAAACCAAATACCAAACTCCATACCTAAGCTATTAACATGATCAATGACTGGCGATAAACCATCAGGGTAAATTTTGTAATCTACTGTCCAATCACCTAAGCCTGCATTGTCGCCACGGCGGCCTTTAAACCAGCCATCATCAAGTACAAAACGCTCAATACCTAACGGCGCTACTTTGTCGGCTAGTTGCTTAAGCGTGTCTACGTCGTGATCAAAGTAAATACCTTCCCACGTGTTGTAATGCACAGGGCGCGCTTTTTCACGTTGAGCTTGGCTAAGTAAATTAGCTTTAACAAAACGATGGAAATTACGAGAAAGCGCACTAAAACCTTCACTTGAAAACGAGCCATAAATGCTCGGGCTTTGATACGTTTGACCTTTAGCAAGCGTAAGCTCACCAGGAAGTAATAGCTCACCCATTTGTACATAACGACGACCTTCAGCTAAAAGCTCTGCGCGTAGTTTATTGTTGCCGCTCCAACCTAAATGAAAGCCGTAACATTCGCCGTGTTGCTCGCCTGCATTTTCGTTATGCACTAATAAACCAGGAAACACATCGTGTGATGTTTTGCCTTTACGGTTTTCGCGTACAAAACTCCCAAGCACTAAATCAACAGATTGACGTTGGAATTCGTTTGACCAACGACCTTCAAAGCTCACTATTTTGCTTACGCTATCTGGCAATTGAAATGTTGGCGCGGCGCAAAAATTAACGCTCAGTGGTGAGTCACCTAAATTAGTTAATACAGTATGTGCACTTAGTACGTCACTGTTGTTGTCAAGCGTAATGCTGTGCACGACTTCAATACCACGAAGCTTATCTACACTTACAAACTCAACAGTCGCACTTGAAGGCTGACGCACTTCTTGAAGCTCTGGCCCAACTGACCATGCGATTGAATCATTTACTAGCTCAAGCCCTGGCGCGCCAGTAAAGCCTTCGCCTAATAAAGGAGATAGAGAAATAGGCGCTTCTTCAACCACGGCACATTTTACCTCTTGACGGGTAGCAAGCTGAGTAAGCATTGTTTCTGTTGTTTGCTCAGATAGGCGTTTACCAAAGTACAGTAACGCCGGTGTTTTGCTCTGGCAGTCGAAAATAACGGTGCTGTTTACACTGTCTAATCGATAAAATGATTTAGTGTCGGCCATGATTTTCCTATCCTCTTGTTCATTGTGTGAGTTATAAATATAACGAAAATTAGTAAGCTACACTATTTACTAAATGTATCTCTTTGCTTGAGCCACAATCTATCAGATGGTGACACTCAATAATAATAGTATATATCATACAAATTAGGTTTTGATAGTCTTTACATCGCAAATAGTCAGATAAACTCACTGGAAGTACCACTGTAATAAAAGTTATTAAACTAACCTTTACTTTAAAATTCTGTTATTGCTTTTAATATATATAAAAAATCGGCCAGAGTTGCCCCATGACCGATTTTGTCAGCTTAAACTATTTACAATCTATTTTTGTACTTGTACTTGTCCTGCGTCATCAAGTGCCGGTGTTTTACCTGCCCACTGCGCATTCAAACCAAATACCACTTTATTTACTATCAATGCAAAAGCTACACATACAATCAGTGTAATTGGCATTAAATGAATGTAATGAATGTCAGTATGTAGTGGTGAGTTTGCAAACGTAAGCATGCCGTACATTACAACACCTAAAATTACTGCTGCAATACCTGCACGTGCATCAACATTTTTAAATAATAAGCCCACTACAAAAATTGAGAATATAGGCATACTTAATAAGCCGTTTAATTGCTGTAGCAAGTTAATAATACTGTCTGCTTGCTGGTAAATTGGTACAAGTACCAGTGTTAAGCTTGTTAGTAGCAATGTTACGTAACCGCTTAGCTTTACAACACTTGGCTCTTTATTAAAGTAAGCTTCGTGAATGTCACACACGTATAGTGCTGTAGCTGAATTTAATAAGCTGTTGTAAGTAGAGAGTACAGCGGCTGCCATTGCCGCTGCAAACACACCGGTTAACCATGCTGGCATTACATCACCTACAATTCGACCATAAGCAGCGTCGCCAATATCGCCGTAAAGTTTAAACGAAATGATACCCGGTAATACCACAATGGCAGGGACGATTAAAAAACGAATTCCCGCTGCGGCAAATATACCTTTTTGCGCTTCTTTAACATTAGGAGCAGCCATGGCTCGTTGCGTAATTGTTTGGTTAGTACCCCAGTAATACATTTGAATAAAGATCATACCGGTTAAAAGTGTTGGCCATGGAATAGGTGAATCAGCATCGCCGATGAGTGTTAAGCGCTCCTCAGGAATACCCGTAAAGTCATAATCAATCGCATTTAGTGCTAAAAACACCACTAAAACAGCCATACCCAGTACCAGTAAGCCGTTATAAGTATCAGACACTGCAACTGCACGTAGACCACCAAAAAACGCATAAATAGCACCTACAATGGCAAATGCGGTGGCAATATACATTAGCGGAATATCAACCTTAAACATGGTTTGCATAAACAGCGCACCTGAGTAAATTACCGCTGGCATGTAAATAAGTGCATTACCTAAAAAGAATAATCCCCCAATAACAGCGCGAATATGTTTGTTGTTATAGCGCTTTTCTAAAAGCTCTGTGGTCGTTGTACAGTTGTATTTATAATAAACAGGAATAAACACTTTGGCTAAAATAATTAAGCCAATAATCGCCGCAAGCTCCCACCAAACAAGCAAAGCCATTTGGTTACCATTCATACCCACTAGTTGGTCGGTACTTAAGTTAGTAAGTGTTATTGAACCTGCAACAAACATCCAAGTAAGGCCACCGCCCGCTAAAAAATACTCTTTGGTTTGGCTTTGTCCGTTATTACGATTTTGGCCTCGGCATTTCCAATAAGTAAGGCCACCAATTAAAGCGGTGACAAAAACAAAAACCACCAGCTGTAAAATGTTATCTGACATGTGTGTGTCTCCTACGCGTTACGCGCAATGTCTGTGTAATAAAAAAGTGCACGCTACAGCGCGTGCGCATCTCGACTTAGTTCTAACTTAATTTGCTTTAAAGGCATAAGTTCGGGACGTTGGTTGTTCAGCTTTACCAATGCATTTAACTGAAACAGTGAAATAAGCATACTGTTAAGCACACTTAGGTAACCTTGCTTGTGTAAGTTTGCAACGGTATCGCTATCTAAAGTTTGCAGTTTGTCTTCATCAACGGTGCTCAAACCTTGAATAGTTTGGGTTTCGCCTTGTTCAAACTGCAATACAATATCTATGTTTTTAATAAGCCCTAAGCGCGCTACTTCTTGGGTAAATTGATACGTTTGATAATCATTTTTTAAATCGCTCTCAAGTAGCTTTTGCTGTGAATTTAAAAATAAGCTTGGCTTACCTTTAGCATCAAATAGTGCCTCGCCTTGCTGCGTATTTACGGCTGAGCTTTGATCATCAATCGCAATAAAGTAGTCGCTGCTATTTGCTTCACGGGTCATTAAATAAAGAGGGTGAGTTTGTATACATACCGGTGTGTAAAGCGCCTGCCACTGGTGGTTATTAACCAATAAACTTTGCCCAGCACTAAAGCTTGTTAAACCCGATACGGTATAACTGCCGTTTTGCGCATTTCGTGCTAAAAATATAGGTAAGTCGCATGCAGCTTTTGCCACTTCGTTAGCTCTTAAATTAACTAAATGCTGCGTTTTTGCATATTCAATACCTGCATTAGGGTTAATTTTTAATGTTTGGTGTTTGGTGTTTACTAGTTCACTAATAGCCATAGTTACACATCCTTAAACTGGGTTAGCCGCTAACCACTGCTCAATATAAGCGCGGTGTGGCGGCAAAGTTTGCAACATCTGCTGTGTAAGCTGGCTGTTACGTTCAATTACTTGTTTGGCTTGCGCGTCTTGTGAATACAAATAAGCCTGTTTAGTAAAGTCTGGTTTGAAGCCCATACCATATAAAACGTACTGGTAGCTGGCGGCTGGGAATAACTCTAATGCGCCATGAAAATCTTGGATAAGCGGGCCACGGCTTCCCCAAAGCAGTAAATCTTCTTGCAGGGTTTGTGGAATAGTGTCCGGATGTACATGTGCTTGCCAGTAAGGTTCTGGGCGCTTGGTTAACATGTAATGCAGCTTTAAAAAGTCGATAATGCGCTGCCAGCGGTAGTCCATTTGCTCGTTAAAGCGTTTAGCTACAATAGGCATTACTTGTGTATCTGCTGGCATATGCTCTGCTACAAAGCGTGCTGAAATTTCAGCAAGCATAATAGCGGTTGCTTCAAGCGGCTCTACAAACCCTGCTGACATACCCACTGCAACACAGTTTTTATGCCAAAACTTCTCACGGTAGCCCGACTCAAAGCTAATTTTACGGGCAGTTAAACCGTTTGCTGCATCGCCTAAATAGTTTCGTAAGTTTTGCTCTGCTTCATCGTCTGATAAAAATTTGCTTGAATATACATGCCCTACACCACGGCGATGCGTTAAACCTATATCCCAAATCCATCCAGCGTTTTGCGCTGTTGCTATGGTATGGCTGGCTAAGGAGTCATCGTTTTCATCGTAAGGGACTTGCATCGCCAGTGCGCTGTCGTTAAATAGCACGTGGTCCATTTTTTTAAACGGTACGTTGAGCGCTTGGCCTAATAACAATGATGAAAAACCAGTACAGTCTATAAATAAATCGGCGCTTATAATGCGGGTTTGATCTTTTAGAGTAAGCTCATTTATTGCACCATCGTCATCAAGTTTTACCTGATCAACAGTACCAATAATATGCTCTACACCAAGCTTACTTTTGCAATGTTGTTTAAGCATTTCTGCAAAAGCGCCGGCATCTAAGTGATAAGCGTAATTACAGTTACCTTGATATTCACCTTGCGCTATACCTCTTGGGGCTAAGCTTGCCTCGCAAATATCATGTTGAAAATTAGTTTGCTGTGCAAAGTCTTCAACATTATCTAAATAAGGGGCTAAATCTATGCGGCCGTAGCCTAGCGGTACAGTAAATGGATGGTAGTAAAAGTCGTTGTTGCCGTGCGTCCAATTTACAAATTTACCACCTTGCTTAAAGGTAGCGTTACAGGCTTTAAATACATCAACTTCACGCAAACCTATTTGCTGAAGTGTGTTTTTCATCGTGGGCCAGGTACCTTCACCTACACCAATTGTTGGAATATCTGACGATTCAACCAACATCACTTTTAAGCCATCACCATTTTTACCTTGGTGATACGAAGCTATAATTGCAGCGCTCAACCATCCTGCTGTGCCGCCACCAATTACTGCGATTGTTTTTATTGTTTTATTCATAATGGACTACTCTTTGAGTATCTTTGATAACGTTTTATACAACAAATGCCCGGTAGGGCATTTGGATTTAATGTGGCTTCATTTTAGCCAATTAGGTTAACTAATATACATTACTGTTAAATTAACCTAATTGGTATTAGCACTAATGTACTGCAATGAAACAAGAGGCGAGAAGTTCGCCTCAAACATTAATTAAAACGATCCGCGAATACCAAACGCGTAACGTGAGCCATTATCTTCCACTGAATAAATTTGGTTAGCAAAACGACCTGTTTGTACTAACTCTTCTTCAGTGATATTGATGCCTTCTGCAAAAATAGTGAAGTTTTCGTTAATATCGTAGCTTGCACTAATATCCCACTGGCCGTACGTTTCTACGTTCACTGGTTCACCATTGAAGCCGTTATCAACTAAGCGTAAAAAGCCTTCACGGTTGTTAAATGCAACACGTGCTTGCCAGTTGTCTTGCTCATAAAACAATACTAAGTTTTGTGAATCGCCCAAACCTTCAAGTGCAAATGTTTGAGTTGTATCATCACCTACACTAATGTCGCTATTCACAACAGTCGCATTAGCGATAAAACCAAAGCCATTTTCAAACATGTGAGTAACACCCACTTCGAAGCCGGTTACAGTTGCAGACTCACCATTTTGAGGACGGCTTACAGTGTAAACTTCTGAGCTACCAATAAGTTCGTCATCTGTTTGGTCTGTACATGTAGTACACGCAAAATCAGGTCCTGAACGGTCAGACATTTCGTATGTTTCTGCACCTGTTAACGTAACAATAAAGTCGTCAACTTCTTTACTAAATACTGCAAAGCTAAATAAGTTAGCATCGTTGTAGTACCACTCGTAAGAGATATCCCAGTTTTCTGATTGGAATGGTTTAAGTGCTGGATTGCCACCACTTGCCGTTAAGTTTTGACGACGTGGTTCGTTAAAGTTTGTCGCAGGAGATAACTGAGACATAGTTGGACGAGTAATACTATCGTACGCGGCAAAACGTAAAATCATATTATCTTGTAGCTCAAGCTTAACGTTGAAAGACGGTAGTAAGTTTGAGTAGCTAGTACCCTGTTCAATATTAGTCGCAGGGCCAAATACGTTAGCAAACAATGTCGCATCTGAAGTTGGAACTACATCGCTAATAAAGCTTTGTATTGCAGCAACTTCAATATCAGTTTCTGAGTAACGAGCACCCATATTAACGGTTACTGGCATATCAGCTAAATCAAAACCAAGCGTAAAGTCCATGTATAAACTAGTGATGTCTTCGTTAATTGTGTAACGGTTATTTTGTAGCGTTGGCTCTACTGGGAAACCTTGATCGGCTAAGTAATCAAGCATTTTATCGCCATCGTAGCTATAAAATGTATCGATCAAACCAGGGAAGTAATTACTCGCTGTGTATGCTTCAAAATCAATTTCATCAAGCGGTGCTTGTGTACCGTAACCACAAAATTGACATTGGCTACCAAAAATTTGGAAGCTAGATTTTTCACGCTCTTGGCGATAAGCACCAAAGTTAATACGCTCTACTGGGCCTTTATCTGGCACGTATTCAAAATCGGCTTTTACTTCAGTGATTTCATCTTCATCAGTAAATTGGTTACCAATTTCGTTGTAGTGAAGACGCGCTAGGCTTGGATCTGGCAATGAACCATTTTCAAAGCCATCATGCTGTACGGTAGGAATGCTGCCTGTACCATCAAAAGTATAGCTGTTAATAATACCCACTACGTTAAAACGATCATTACCTGCACGGTCGTTTTCAGCTGTTGAGCGAGATACATCAAATTTTGCTTTTAGTGACTCGTTTACTTGCCAGTCAACATTAATACCAAATGCTTTATTAGTTACATCACGTGAGTTACGTGTATGTGATACAAAGTCACTTGCAGGGTCGCCACTTGGCGCGCCTAAGCCAACTTCTTGAGAGAAAGTTAAAAGCGTACCCGTTTCAGCATCAATTGTTGCGCTGCCTACACGGTCTGGTTCGAACCAAGATGCTAAATCACGCACTGACGAATCAACTTCAAATTTTGAAATCATTCCATCAACCGTAATCGTAACATCGTCAGATGGTGCATATTGAAGTACTAAACTTGCGTTTGTACGTTCACGGTCTTGCTCATCAACTACTTGGTCCCAGTTACGTGGAATGTAGGCATTTTCAAACAATACACCATCAGTTGGGTTAGATATTGTTTGGCCACCGCGCCAACCTGCCGTTAAAATTTGGTTATTTTGAAGTTTACGTTGTTGATTAGTGATGGCAAAAAGCACACCTAGCTTGTCATCGTTAAACGTATTACTTATTAAGAATGATGTTGATGGAGATACTTCTTCAGAAAGGCTTTCGTACATACCTTTAACTGAACCTAAAATATGTAAACCACCAAAATCAAAAGGGCGTGCTGTAGTTACGTTAACCGTACCACCAATGCCGCCTTCTTGAAGCGTTGCAGTATTACTTTTATAAATATCAGCACCGGTGATTTGATCTGCTGCTAATACATCAAAATTAAATTCACGACCTGCACTGTCTGTCGCAATTTGACGACCATTAACAAGTACAGTATTAAATTGTGGACCAAAACCACGAATAGTTACCGCTTGGCCTTCACCACCACTACGGTCAATTGCTACACCTGTAATACGTTGCAGAGACTCTGCTACGTTTAAATCAGGAAATTTACCAAGATCTTCTGCTTTAATCCCGTCTGTAACAACATTAGATGCTTTTTTATCTAACATTGATGAACGTAAGCTGCTGCGGATACCCGTTACTGCGATAACTTCAACATCTTCATTTACTACTGTAGGCGTATTGCCTTCAGCGCCTTGAGCTGCAACGCTTCCGCTTGCCAATATACCAGTGATAGCAATACTGAGCGCGGTTTTCTTGTTGAACGATAACTTATTGTTAATTACCATTTTTTAAAAACTCCTGATTGTGTGTAGTCGTTGTGTCGTTGTGGTAGTGCGTATAGTTTCAAATACTATTTATATTATAAATACTTTAAACCGGCAAAAAGTGCAACCTTTTCCTTAATTATGGATAGCATTCAATTACCGTATATTTTCTTTTGATTTTCTTTTAATTAACATTAAAGAACTGTATTCACTCAGAAAAAGCGTAAATAATAACCTGTTCGTATTTCTCTGCTGGCAATAAATTAGCCTTTGGAAAATTTTCACGATTTGGCGCATCTGGCCAATTTTGCGCTTCAAAACACAAAGCTTGCCGTGCTTTAAAAGGCGAACCAACAAAGTTTGCGGTATAAAGCTGCATGCCTGGCTGCGTACTTTTAAGGGTTAAACTAACGTTCGTGTGTGGCGAAGTTAATGTAGCCATCGTCTTTAAACTGCTGTCATCATTAAAAATATAGCAGTGATCAAAGCCATTTCCAGCTTCTAGCTGAGGATGAACGGCGCTTAAGGCCTCACCAACTTGAGCTGGCTTAGTAAAGTCAAAGCAGGTACCGCAAACTAAAGCGGCTTCATTAAGTGGAATACTAGTTGTATCAATAGGAAGGTAACGATCGGTATTAATTTGAACAAGATGCTCATTAATTGATGAGCTGCCATCAAGATTAAAGTAGCAATGGTTAGTAAAGTTAACGAGCGTTTCTTTATTGGTTAGCGCTTTAAAGTGC
Organism: Pseudoalteromonas sp. SR41-1; assembly: GCF_014164015.1. NCBI lineage: Bacteria > Pseudomonadati > Pseudomonadota > Gammaproteobacteria > Alteromonadales > Pseudoalteromonadaceae > Pseudoalteromonas > Pseudoalteromonas sp. SR41-1. The sequence goes on along the minus strand of NZ_JACJEK010000013.1, from coordinate 75,282 downwards.
AGAGTAAGCTCGCCGTTTTTAGCGCTAATAGTTTGCCAAACCTGCAACTCACCGGGGAAACCTTGTTCGCCGTCGGGCGAGCAATAATAAAGCTCAACTTCACTTTCAGTTTGTTTGGTTACTTGCCAAAGTACTTTATTAAAACCTTTAACACCGCCATGTAGGCTATTAGGACCGTTATTTGCCTCTAGTTGATACTGCGTACCAGATAAGTTAAAACGCCCCTTTGCAATACGATTAGCGTATCGACCTACTGTAGCGCCTAAGTAAAATGGGTTTTCAAGATAGTATTGAGGGTCATTGACGCTAAGCGTCATTTCTTGTTTTTTAAATTTAATGCTTTTTATTATTGCGCCAAACGGCAAAATTTCAGCTGCTAAATTCTCACCATCACTGAGCTGAATAACTTGTAAAGGCTGGTTACTGGTAATAGATGTCACACGCATACTCCAATCAAATTACCGAATTAACATTTCCTGTTATAACGGCGCAACAATATATAATATAAATAGTATATAATTGAAGCCTGCAACTCAATCTAAATACGTTAAAATTTCTCGACAAAAATTTATACCTCTTCACTTAATTAAGTGATCTATTTTGAGGAAAGAAAATCGTGTTGATAACAAGGCAAAAATTTCGTTATTTAGTTGTTCTATATCAGAAATTTTTAACGCAGTTATCGTCAGATTTAATCCCTCAAATTGATTAAGTATTATTGAGGATAGGTATTACAGCTGCCATTATTTATTTACACTAATCCAGCTCAGCATGAGCTTATATAAAATATAAGCTTTGTAAGGTTAACTCCCTTGGTAAATATGCTCGTTAAGCGCCGCTTTTTCGTCAATGCTAAGCGCTTGCTTTGATTTAGCAATAAAATCGTACCTCACCATCACAGCTTTTCCTATTGCGCAGCATTTATCGTGTTGCCATGCTTCTTGCCTAAGTGTAAAAGAGCTAGTGCCTATATGCTCTACAGAGGTTTTTACGGTCACGTCGTGGCCATAAAATAATTCGCCCACAAACGACACTTCAACTTTGGCGATAATCAATTTCCAATCATGTGGATTTAAGTCCGGTGTAAAAAACTTAAAAATAGGTCCACGCGCGACTTCAAACCATACAGGGAGTACGGTATTGTTGATGTGTCCGAGTGCATCTGTTTCGCTAAAGCGCGGCATCACTTTTTCAATAAACATAAAAATCCAATAATAATTATATAAAGGTAAACCATGACGGACTTTATACGCGTTATTAATAACGCATTAAGCGATGAGTTTTGCGATGAATTTATTTCCACATTCGCGCAAAGCCCGCATGTAAGACAAGGGGTAACATCGGGCGGTGTCGACTTAAAGAAAAAAGACAGCCACGACCTACACTTAAATAATCACCCCGAATATGCACAACAATTAAAACATATACAACAAACGACTGCACAGCATGTTTTTAAGTATGTTGAAGAGCATATTTTTATGATGATTGGGGCATTTGGCTTAAAGGTTTATCATCCAAAAACAGGCGAAGTAGTCGATTTAACCCAAGAGAATTTTGAAGAAGTGGGTAAACCGCAATTACCCGTTTTAGTTCAGCAAATTTTTAGACTCGGTAACATTCAAGCGCAAAAATACGAAGTAAACAAAGGTGGCTACCCTTACTGGCACAGTGAAGTTTATCCGCAGCTACAGCACAATGAAGCTTTGCATCGCGTGTTGTTATTTATGTTTTACTTAAACGATGTAGAGGAAGGTGGTGAAACAGAGTTTTATTATCAAAACCGTAAAATAGCCCCTCAAAAAGGCACTATGGTAATAGCACCTGGCTACTTTACACATACTCATAGAGGCAATAAGCCAGTATCAAACGATAAGTATATTTTAACCTCGTGGGTATTGTTTAACCGTGCAGAACAAATATATGGTGCGCCTAAGAGTTAGCGCACCAAAATAAGTATTATTTAACCGAGCAGTTCATCAAATAAATTAAACAACTGATCTAGCTCTTCAATGGTGTTGTAGTGCATACAACCAATGCGCACTACACCGCCTTTATCAAGCACATCTAATTGCTTGCACAAACCTTGCGCGTAAAAATTACCATCCCACACACAAATATGCTGCTTACCTAGAAATTCTGAAACGGCGCGTGGCTCAAGCCCTTCAAAAATTAAAGCAAAAGTAGGTGTACGCTCATTTAAGCGATCAAAATCATCAATACCAAATAACTTAATACGTGGATAATTAACTAAGCGCGTTAAAAAGTGTTCGCTAAGCGCCATTTCGTGCTGCTTAGTTTTAGCAAAAGCAACGCTTAACTTTTCGCGGCGTGAATGGCTATCGTCAAGTTCGCTAATCGCCGCAATGTAATCAACAGCAGCAATAAAGCCCGCCATTGCTTCAAAGCTTTGCGTGCCGGTTTCCCAGCGACCTGGTGCTACGTCTTTAGCTGGCTCAACCTTGTAAGGCGTAAACCCGTCTAAATGTTCTTTTTTACCGTAAACCATACCTAAATGCGGGCCAAAAAACTTATACGCAGAGCACGCTAAGAAGTCGCAATCAAGTGCTTGCACGTCAACAAGTTCGTGCGGTGCATAATGTACGGCATCAACATAAACAAGTGCACCTACAGCGTGAGCAAGCTCTACAATACGTTTAATATTATTAATTGAACCTGTGGTATTTGAAGCGTAAGTGACCGCTACAAGCTTAGTGTTGCTGTTTAATAAGCTTTCAAATTGCGCCATATCTAAGCTGCAATCAGCTTCGTTAATTAAAGCCGTATTAACTTTAACGCCTTTATCTTCTGAAGCTTGTTGCCACGACGATACATTCGAGAAGTGATCGGCATTGGTTACAATTATTTCATCGCCAGCCTGCCAGTCGCGTGAAATTGCACGGCTAAAACTAAACGTAAGGCTGGTCATGTTTGGACCAAACACAATTTGTTGTGAGCTAGGTGCATTAAGTAAGTCTGCGGCGGCTTGGCGCGCATTCGCCATCAACTCAACCGTTTTATCACTTGAAAAAAACGCGCCACCTAAGTTCGAATTATAATGACCTAAATAAGCTGTCATCGCAGTAAGCACCGATGTTGGTACCTGCGAGCCACCTGGTCCGTCTAAAAATATTGGCGATTTACCATCAACGTTCTGCATTAATGCTGGAAACTGCTCACGTAATTGCGTTATGTTCATGCCTAACTTCCTTAAGACGTTAATACAAAACAATCCAGGTAACCTGGTTTGCTAGCATCAATTTTGTTCATAGGTGTTGCGTTATGCCACACTTGACGGTCGTTTATTAATGCAAACATGCCGTCTTTTATTTCCATTTTAAAACAAGGCTCAGCTTGCTTGTTTTCGTATACAAGCAGTTCGCCACCTTCTAAGTTCTCGTGAGAAACACCGCATATACATACATGGTCAAAACCATCTTGATGCACGCCTTCTGGCGCTGCAGGTGTATCGCTATCGATGGCAAGCATACGGAACTGATGAATTTCAATATCACGCTGCTCATCAATACCGGTAAGTTGGCGAAACTCATTTACAATGCTTTTCATGCCCTCTGACTCAAGTAAACTTTGCTCTAAATTTTCGTAAGTACGCTCTACATTGCCTTGAAAAGTATTAATTGAATCATCTTGAACAAATGCTTTGGCTTGCTGTAGCTTTATTTCACCATTTTGCATTTTTACTACTGAATAACGACGTTTACGAAAGGCACCATCTGCATAAAGGTTTGCAGGAAGGTTATCAAAAGAAGGTTTAACCAAATCAATATTTGCTTGGTTAACAAAACGTAGTTGCAATAAATTCTGGTTGTTTAATGCTGTCATAAAATCTCGCCTAAAATAATGAGAATATTGATAAGGATTTTAATGCATTTTGATAGGAATTTTTGCGCGATTAATTACTTTAAAAGCAATTTAAGACTAGAGTTAATACAATAATATAAAAAAAGAAGCATGAACTATCTAATATTTGTTTTAGCCAATAAAAAACCCGCCGAAGCGGGTTTTTAAACAAACTCTAAAAGTTATACAGCTTGTTGAATAATCACGTTGTCTGCTTTTTTAGTGTAAGCAGGCATACGGTGGAAGTTTAAGTAACGGTAAGTATCTGCAGCCGTTGCATTAATCTTCGCTGCGTATTCTTGGTACTCAGCTGGAGTAGGTAGTTTACCTAAAATAGCCGCTACTGCAGCAAGTTCTGCTGAAGCTAAGAATACGTTCGCGCCATTACCTAAACGGTTAGGGAAGTTACGTGTAGAGGTAGACACAACCGTTGCTTTGTCTGCAACACGTGCTTGGTTACCCATACATAGTGAACAACCTGGAGTTTCGATACGTGCACCTACACGACCAAAGATACCGTAGTAACCTTCGTCTGTAAGCTGATCTTTATCCATCTTAGTTGGCGGGGCAACCCAAAGCTGAGTTGGGATACGACCTTTAAAGCCATCTAGTAACTTACCTGCTGCGCGGAAGTGACCGATGTTAGTCATACAAGAACCGATGAATACTTCGTCGATTTTCTCGCCAGTAACATCAGATAATAAACGTGCATCATCTGGGTCATTTGGAGCACAAAGGATTGGCTCTTTAATATCTGCTAAATCGATTTCAAGTACATGTTTGTACTCTGCATCAGCGTCAGCTTCCATTAGTTCTGGGTTAGCTAACCAATCTTGCATTGCAGTAATACGACGCTCAATAGTACGTACATCGCCGTAACCTTCAGAGATCATCCATTTAAGCATAACAATGTTTGATTCTAGGTATTCTGCGATAGACTCTTTAGAAAGTTTAACCGCACAACCTGCTGCAGAACGCTCTGCAGATGCATCTGATAGTTCGAACGCTTGCTCAACAGTTAGGTGTTCAACGCCTTCAATTTCTAGTACACGACCAGAGAATTCGTTAATTTTACCTTTTTTCTCAACTGTTAATAAACCTTCTTTAATACCGAAGTAAGGGATTGCATGTACAAGGTCACGTAAAGTGATACCTGGTTGCATTTCACCTTTAAAGCGAACCAAAATTGACTCAGGCATATCAAGAGGCATAACACCTGTAGCTGCTGCGAATGCTACTGCACCCGAACCTGCTGGGAATGAAATACCTAATGGGAAACGTGTATGTGAATCACCACCAGTACCTACAGTATCTGGTAATAACATACGGTTTAACCATGAGTGAATTACACCATCACCTGGGCGAAGTGACACACCGCCACGGTTCATGATGAAATCAGGAAGCGTATGGTGAGTGTTTACATCGATTGGTTTAGGGTAAGCCGACGTATGACAGAAAGACTGCATTGTTAAATCTGCAGAAAAACCTAAACATGCTAAGTCTTTAAGTTCGTCACGTGTCATAGGACCTGTTGTATCTTGCGAGCCAACAGTTGTCATTTTAGGTTCACAGTATTGGCCTGGGCGAATACCTGGAACGTTACACGCTTTACCAACCATTTTTTGCGCTAGTGTGAAGCCTTTTTCAGACACTTCTGTCACTGTTGGTACTTTAAATACATCAGTTGGACCTAGGCCAAGTGATGTACGTGCTTTATCAGTTAAACCACGACCAATGATAAGTGGTATACGACCACCAGCACGAACTTCATCTAAAATTACATCAGATTTAAGTTCAAAAGTTGAGATTACTTTGTCAGTACCGTGGCTCTTAACAACACCTTCGTACGGGTAAATATCGATTTGCTCACCCATGTTAAGCTCATCAACATTTAATTCGATTGGTAATGCACCTGAATCTTCCATTGTATTGAAGAAGATTGGAGCAATTTTGTTACCTAGACATACACCGCCAACACGCTTGTTTGGTACGAATGGGATATCATCGCCCATGAACCAAAGTACAGAGTTAGTTGCAGACTTACGAGAAGAACCAGTACCAACAACGTCACCTACATATGCAAGTGGTAAGCCTTTAGTTTTTAATTCTTCAAGCTGAGAGATTGGACCTACTTCGCCTGGCTTGTCTGGTGTAATTCCATCACGTTCAATTTTTAGCATTGCTAAAGCATGAAGTGGGATATCTGGACGAGACCATGCATCTGGTGCTGGTGATAAGTCATCAGTATTTGTCTCGCCAGTTACTTTAAATACAGTAACTGAGATCTTTTCAGCAACAGCTGGCTTATTAGTAAACCATTCTGCATTTGCCCAAGACTCAATAATTTGCTTAGCGAATGTATTACCCGCTTTTGCTTTTTCTTCAACATCGTAGAACGCATCAAACATAAGTAATGTATTTGAAAGGCCTTTAACTACGATTGGTGCAAGTGTTTCGTCATCAAGTAGGTCAATCATTGGCGCGATATTGTAACCGCCCAGCATTGTACCTAATAATTCTGCCGCTTTTTCTTTAGAAACAAGTGGAGAATTAGCTTCACCTTTAGCTACAGCTGCTAAAAATCCCGCTTTAATATAAGCAGCATCATCAACACCAGCTGGTATACGCTGAATGAACAAATCTAAAATGAATTCTTCTTCACCTGCAGGTGGGTTTTTTATTAATTCAATAAGATCAGCAGTTTGCTGAGCATCTAATGGCGCTGGTACGATACCTAACGCGGCACGTTCTTCTACGTGTTTACGATATTCTTGTAGCACAATATTGCCCTCTTGGTGACGTGAAAGTATCCGGTAGCGCTTTGGACGCAAATAAGTTACCCAATACTTATAGTATTCTAACGCGTAATTATAAAGCTTTTATGGATAGATGAAAATCCATCCAGTTGCGCAACTGATTATACCGATTATAAATACTATGAATAGTGGTTGTAGTAAAAACTATTTTCATGAATACTTATTAAGTAAGAATCATTACCATTAACTAATATTAATTTATTACAGGCATAAAAAAACCCAGCACTTGGCTGGGTTTTTATTACAAACTATTTAATTAACGTAAAACTTTAACGTTTTTGATAGTTTTGATATGCGCTTCTACACGACGGTTTTCTGCGTTTGCAGCTTTAGTGTTTGCATCATTTTTAAGACGCTCTTCACCTAAACCAACTGTAGTAATACGGTCTTCAGCAATACCATCAGCAACAAGTTGCTTAGCTACAGCATCAGCACGTTTTTTAGATAACCATTTGTTGTAAGTTGCTTTACCTACAGCAGAAGTGTGACCTTCTAATAGTACTGTTGTATCTGGGTACTCTTTTAAGAATGCAGATACTTTTTCAATATCATTTAAGTATTGAGTAGATACTGCAGAAGCATTGTTAGGGAAAGTCACTAATAAGCTTACTGTTACTTCTTTATCTTCATATAAAGTACAACCAGTACCATCTACAGCATCAGTCATAGGTGTGTTAGCACACTTATCATCTGCATCAGGAATGTTATCGTTATCGCTGTCTACAGGAGCTACAGCTACTTCAACTACTTTAGGCTCTGGAGCTGGTTTTACTGGCTCTACAGGAGCAGAGTTTTGGCCAAATAAGTAGTTAATACCAATTTTAGCACCAACATCTGTGTAACCACGGTCAAGACCTTGGTATACAGCTGTTTCGGCATTTACAAATAAGCCATCTGTAATGAAATGTTGGTAACCAACACCTGCATTTAAGAATGTGTTGTCATCAACTACGTCAATTTCTTTAATACCGAAAAGACCATAGAAAGGACCGCCGTCTAAATGGTAAAGAGCATCAATACCGTAACGCTCGCCATCAATATTGTTACGGTTGCCAGCAACTTTATCAAAAGCATTAAAATCCATGTCTGCATATTCAAGACGTGCGCTCCAGTAATCACTGAAACGGTAACCAGCTTCAACACCCCAGCCAGTTGATTCGTTTACGTCAAGACCGGCTTGGTCACGCATGTTTTTCCAAGATGCGTCATAGTAGTCGCCAAATGCGCCAATGTAGAAACCTTCTTCTTTATCAGCAGCGAATGTAGATGCGCTAGTTGCAGCCAACGCGATTGCAATTGTAAGTGATTTTAATTTCATTGTTTTCTTCCCATTTGAACAATTTTAAATTGTAGCTAATCGATACTAGCTCAATCAGTTTTATATAGACTAACTGAGCCTTTGTTAATCAATACTTAACGAAAAATAAAGTTTATTACTTTTTTCTATGCCTTGTCGCAACACACATCCACTTACTATAGGCGAAATTAAAACTTTATTGAAAAATAAATATAGTAGTTTTTTGTAAATTAGTACTTAGCAAGGAATGTAAGAGCAATTAAATTAAATGCACTTATAAATGCAAAGAAATATTGCTTGGTTTTAATTGTGCGCATAATACCACCAGAATTAGCATCCCCCTAGGTATATGCGCATGTTTGATTAAAAAATGACTCTTTTTAATCATGCGGTTATATTTAAAGTTAAGTATTAAGTACCACAAAAAGTCTGGTAGTCATTATCATTCGTCGGTGGAGAGCAAAATTCTGATAACTCTTCACTGTTAGAATATGGATTGCTGGCTATTTTTATAAAGCGCTGTAGCAACTCGCTGGATCCTGTAGCGTTATATTGTGCAATTATTTCTTCGATCACATGATTACGCGGTATTACACGAGGATTTGCCGCTCTCATTACTTCATAACTATTATCGTCAGTTAAACTTACCCACCTAGCTCTCCATTCAATTAGCGACTCAGGTACGCTTTTTTCTCCTTTTAAGGATTCAGTAAGCGCATCAAAGGTATTGGTGTAGTCGAGCTGATTATCTTTTAATAGCGTTAACAGCTCTGCTATTAACTCGCCACTACTATCGCTAGATTCAGTTAAACCCAGTTTTTGTGCCCACATAGCTGTAAACTCAGCATTAAACTGCTCAGCAAAACTATTAATAAATGGCGTCATTAATAAAACTGCTTGCTCGTCATCATCGCTAATAAGCGGTATTAAACTCTCAGCTAAGCGTGCGCAGTTCCAGTTAGCTATATTAGGTTGATTACCGAATGCATAGCGGCCTTGTTTGTCTATAGAGCTAAATACGGTATCAAAATCAAAGCTATTCATCATGGCACACGGGCCGTAATCAATAGTCTCTCCGCTAACTAGCGTATTATCTGTATTCATTACTCCGTGAATAAAGCCAACACGCATCCAGCTCACAACTAGCTTAACTTGGTTTTTAATCACAGCGCCTAAAAATGCTAAGTATCGCTGCGAACCTGTATCGGTTATTTCTGGGTAGTGTCGCTCTATAGCTAAATCGGCTAAATTTTTAAGCCCTTCAACATCGCCTTGCGTCGCTAAATATTGAAACGAGCCAACACGAATATGACTCGTTGCTACACGCGTAACGATAGCCCCTGCTTGTGGCGGATTACGATAAACCGTTTCACCACTACCAACAACCGCTAAGCAGCGTGTGGTTTTAACTCCCAGCGCATGCATTGCCTCGCTCATTACGTATTCACGAATAGCAGGACCAAGTGCGCAACGCCCATCCCCTCCTCTTGAGTAAGGAGTAGCACCAGAGCCTTTTAATTGAATATCCCATAACTGGTTTTTATCATCACTAATAGCGCCCAGTAAGTGCGCTCGTCCATCGCCTAAGCGTGGTGAAAAATGTCCAAATTGGTGCCCAGAGTAACCAAGTGCTACTGCAGGAATCACCTGTTTTTCGTTACCGCTAAAAGTGCTGGCACGCAAATCAACCGCAACGTTAATATTAAACTCTTTTGCTAAGCTCTCATTCCACAGTAATAACTGAGGAGAGGCGACACTTGCAGGGGAATCTTCTATTGCGAAGTTTTCCGCAATATCTGTGTATCTTGGCACTAATTTCATTGTAATTCCTATTGTTGCTGACTTATACCAACACGGTTGTCACCTACGCCATAAGCAACAATTAAGCTTAACTCTTGCATACTTAAGCCGCTTTGCTTTTGCATTTCGTTAAAAAAAGCTTGGGCTGCATTTAGTGACTTTTTAGTTTGTAAGCCGCCGTCTATAATTTTATGGGCACGCAAATAATTCTCTACATCGCGTGATAGTAAAAATGTATCTTTACCAAGTGCTCGCAGCGCATAAGGCCCTGTATTTCCGCCTAAACGCGAACCATGTTTTTTTAAATACGCCCACAAACCAATAATATCGTCTGTCGGCCAATTAGCGATAAACTGACTAAAATTGCCATGTTCCCCTGCTATTTCGTGGATCATGTAAGCATTTTCGGTAATTGTTTTTACTTTTTTATAGTTACGAACAATTCGCTCATCCGTTGCTTTTTGTTCCAGCATATCAGGTGGCATCATTAATAACTTATCAACGCTAAAATCCCAAAAAACCTCTCTAAAGCCTGCCCACTTATTATTTATGACTGACCAATAAAAGCCGCTTTGAAATACTTTTCGAGTAAATTCTTCAAGCCAATCGTCGTCACTTAACGTGCTTAGTTGTTTTTTAGATAGCGGTTTTGCAAGTAATAACTTAAGCATTTTTTCAGAGCCTTTTCGCTCTACCGCTCGCTTATAAATATCGCTAAATTTTTCCATACTAATTAAATACCTCACTACTTATATTGCTAGTGTACGAGAAAAGCACCTAATACGTAACCACCCCTTTTTTCGATGAATTAATCTGTATTTAGTCGCTTGACACCTAGACGGCTAAAATGCTTTAATCGCCGTAATTACCCTATTTAAATTGCACAGGTTTGTAAGTTTTACTCTACAAACAGGTGCAAAGGGCTAGAAGAGGTGCGTTATTCAGGTAGCGTATGTTAGGAGCGCAAACTCCAGCAAGCATACGTGAGGGGAATTAACGCCGAGAAGTAACCACTTTTGCGAGGTGTTTATTTCGGGCGACTAGGTTGAACCCTAGCGACTGTCACCAATAGCTGCTTATAAAAAGCAGCTTGTTAGTTTGGTGGAGAGCTTCTGGTCTTAAATATTAAGGCCGTGCGCCCTATTATTTTAAGCCCATTCGCTCTTCGAATTATTAGTTCGAACGACGTTAATGCGGCTCCTTCCATAAAGCTTTTTAACTATTCGAATAATACCAATTGCATTAAATTAGTTATCGCTAAAATGATCACGTTTTTAATAAAATTGGTACAAATTATAAGTTCGTGAGAGATGATCAACAACTTCAATTTAAACGACTACTCACTGTGGACCGCGCTCGTAACGCCATTTGATCAACACGGCGATGTTGACTACAACACGTTAACTAAGTTGGTTAGCGATCAAGAAGCGGCACATAACGGTATTTTGCTACTTGGCAGTACGGGCGAAGGTTTAGCACTAACGCTAAAAGAGCAACAAGCCATTGTTGAGCACGTATGCCAGCTAAAACCAACAGTACCACTCATGGTAGCTGTGGGCGGTAGTAACTTAAAGCAACAAATTGAGTGGGTTAACTACTGTAATACACTCCCAATTCATAGCTTTTTACTTGGCTCACCGCTTTATGCAAAGCCTGGCGCTATAGGTCAAACTCATTGGTTTGAAAGCCTACTAAATGCAAGCGCTCATCCATGTATGCTTTATAACGTACCCGGTCGAAGCGCTGTTAGCATCCCAGCGGCAACAATTCAAAACTTACAAAACAATAAAAATTTATGGGCGTTAAAAGAAGCGAGCGGCAGTATTGCTCAGTTTGAAGCTTACCGCCAAGCGGCGCCTAATTTAGCTATTTTTAGTGGCGACGATGCGCTAATGCCTTATTTTGCTCAAGCTGGCGCAAAAGGTTTGGTGTCGGTAGCTGCAAACGCATGGCCTGAACAAACTCACGAGTTTGTTAAGCGCAGTTTAAGTGGTCAACACCCTAATTTATTTGCCCAGTGGTCAAGCGCTATTAATAGCCTATTTGCTGTCGCAAACCCTATTCCCGTAAAGGTACTGATGCATTTGCAAGGCCGCTTAAGCAGCCCGCAACTTCGTCCACCTTTAACACATCTTGAGTTAACTCAAACCGATTGCATTACAACTGCAAACAACACCATTTTATCTTGGCATTAAATATAGGTTTTTATAATGAGCTGGTTAGAACTATTAAATAATTTAGAATCGGGCGCAGTACGCGCTGCATCACAAAACGAAAGCGGCCAATGGCAAGCTAACGTAGAAGTAAAGCAAGGCATTTTAGAAGCCTTCAAAAATGGCACTAATACTGAATTTGCAGGCGGCTTTGTTGATAAACATAACCTAGCTCCGCAAGAATTTAGTACTGATGATGGCGTCCGTATGGTACCAGGTGGCTCAAGTGTTCGCCGTGGTGCTTATGTTGCTAAAGGCACGATTATTATGCCACCAGCGTATGTAAACATTGGCGCATATATCGACGAAGGCACAATGGTAGATAGCCACGCATTGGTGGGTTCTTGTGCACAAGTAGGTAAAAACGTACATTTAAGTGCTGCAGTTCAGCTTGGTGGTGTACTTGAGCCAATTGGTGCAAGCCCAGTAGTGGTTGAAGATGACGCATTTATTGGTGCAGGCTGTATTATTGTTGAAGGCGTAGTCATTAAAAAAGGCGCAGTACTTGCCCCTGGCGTGCGTTTATCAGCAACTATTCCAGTATACGACTGCGTAAACGAGCGCCAACTAGATAAAGGCGAGCCAATCCCAGAGTACGCGATTGTAATACCGGGCTCTCGCCCTGCATCAAACGAATGGGCGCGCGAGCAAGGCCTAAGCATGTCGTGTGCGTTAATAGTTAAATACCGCGACGAGAAAAGCGATGCATCGTTATTGCTTGAAGAGGTTTTACGATAATGAGCTTTTTGAGCACGCCTATCAAAACCGCTGTAAATACTATTACACAACAACTTGATACACCTTTTTTTGTTTACGACCTAGATCAACTAAACACGCATCTTGCGCGTTTAGTTGCGCAAACCGATGTAAAGCTGTGGTACGCGGTAAAAGCAAACCCACTGTCTAAAATTATTCAAAGCTTAGACAGTGCTGGCTTTAATTTTGACGTAGCAAGTAAAGGTGAGCTTGAGCAAGTACTAGCACAAGGTATTAGCTCGCAGCGCGTGCTCAACACAGGGCCTGCAAAAAGCCCTAAACAAATAAAACACTTTATTGAGCGCGGCGTGCGTATATTCGTAGCAGAAAGCCTCAATCAAGTACGTTGGTTAAACCAACAAGCGCAACTACAAAACACGCAGTTACAAGTATTACTGCGTGTACAATTACGCTGGCCTGAAGGTGAAAAAAACCCACTGGGCGGCGACAGCCTTACGCCGTTTGGTTTGGGTTGTAATGAGTGGCAAGCACTCAATGTAGCTGACTACCCTGCGCTTAAATTTGACGGCCTGCATATTTTTCAGTGGGGCAACATGCTTAGCACTCAAAAACTAAGCGACTTGTGGTCACAAATGATTGCACCTCTTAGCCAACTTGCCAGCGATTTAAATATTAGCCTTAAAATTCTCGATTTAGGCGGCGGTTTAGGTATTCCTTATACACAAAACGAAGCAACACTTGATTGGGATGACTTAATTGCTGCGCTCGCTAAAATTAAAAATGATGCGGGTGTAGAAGAGCTATGGATGGAACTTGGTCGCTATGCCGTTGGCGAATGCGGTCATTACGCAAACCCAGTAGTAGAGCGCAAACAAAACTACAATCAAGAACAAGTAATTTTAAGCGGCGGTATAAATCACTTATTACGCCCTGCTGTTACCAGCCAGAACTTTCCTGCTGCATTACTGCGTGAATCCAGTGCTAAAACTCAAGCAGTCACTTTATATGGCCCACTTTGTACAGCGCTTGATTGCTTGGGTGAACATAACTTACCAAGCGATTTAAATGAGCACGACTGGCTAGTGTTTAGCCAATGCGGTGCTTACGGCTTTACCGAAAGTATGCCGTATTTTTTATGCCATGAGCTAGCTGCTGAGTACACCTTGCAAAACGGTACACTTACCTGTGTTCGCCAAGCCGAAAATGCCAGCCATTATTTAAGGTAACAAGTATGAGTAATACAACACACATTAGCCAAGAGAACATTGTAGTAGGGGAAGTTGCAAACGGCTTACCACTTACAATTCCTGTGTATCGTTTAAAAGGTGATGGCACAGGGCCAAGTGTTTACATTCAGGCCAATATGCATGGCGCTGAAGTGCAAGGTAACGCAGTTATTTTTCAGCTGCTTGAGCAATTAAAACACCTTAACCTTAGTGGCGATATTACCCTTGTACCTTATGCAAATCCGATTGGCTGTAATCAAAAATCTGGCGAGTTTACCCTTGGCAGGTTCGATCCGATTACGGGCACTAATTGGAATCGCATGTATCACTACAATAAAAATTTAGTGGCACAGTTTGCACAAAATCATACTCAGTATGACGACGCTACATTAAAAAGTAACTTCAAACAGGCACTTATTGACGAAGTAGATAGCAAACTTAACGGCCCTGCTTATTTACTCAATACGGGTAAACGCATTGCGCTTAACTTACAAAAGCTCGCTCATCAGGCTGATATAGTACTCGATTTACACACAGGCCCTATTTCAAGCAAGCATCTGTACTGCCCAACCTATGCAACCGACAGCGCACGTTACTTTAATATTGAACATGTATTGCTTATTCCTAGTGATTTTGACGGCGCTATGGATGAAGCTAACTTTTGCCCATGGTGGCATTTAAGTGATGCGCTTAGCGGACAAGGTCGCGAATTATCAATAGCTGTAGAAGCATTTACTGTAGAGCTAGGCAGCCAAGAAAAAATAGACTTAAAAGAAGCATTAAACGATGCAAACAGCATTTTAAGTTACTTAAATCACAAAGGCGTATTACAAAACGCACCGCATACGCCAGCCAATATGACTCGTTATGCATGTAATTTAGATGACTACTTTGCTTATTACGCCCCTATTGGCGGCATGGTTGAATACTTAGCCCCACTTGGCGGGCACATTAAAGCTGGTGAGCCTATTGCCAATATTTTACGCATGGAGCGCTACTTAAGTGAGCAACCATTGCAAACACTTACTCTTGATTGCGATGCAATTGCTATTTTGCACTTTGCCTCAGCGAGTGTTAATCAAGGTACCGAGCTTTATAAGTTTTTTACTAACATATTTGAGCTTTAGCTCACCCTTCTCATTGCGTGAGAGTAATACCAATTGCATTAAATTAGTGATCTATTATAGCGATAAGGAAATAGCTTAATAACAAGGCTAAAATTATGGTACATAGTTGTTCTATATAAATAATTTTTAACGTAGTTAGTGAGTTATTTAATACGCTAGAATGATCATGTTTTTAACAAAATTGGTATAAATTAACTAAAGTAGTTAATTTGCATTAGAAAAGCGGCTTAGGCCGCTTTTCTTTTGATCTATATTTACTTTGTATACGTATGGACCTTGTTATGAATACAAATTCAGTAAAAGTTCACCGTTACATATGTAAAAAGACGTTATAATTAAATTAACGCATACAACAACCCAAACTCACAAGGAATTACAATGAGCTGGCGCCACTGGATAACTCTTTCTGCTTTAATTAGTACCGCTACCTTCGCACAAGAAGAAGAAGTTGCTACAAACGAGCAAGACAACGACATCGAGCTTGTAAAACAGTGTATTTTAAATGAAGTGATTGGTGGAGATGGCAAGCAAACTCTCGATGACTTGCGTAAAAAGTGCTCATCCCTTGAAGAAGACAAACAACTTACCGCGCTTGATAAACGCCAAGCTCGTGAAGAAGTCGGTAAAAAAAATAGAAATGTAATTACGCCACATAAGCGTAACTATATTTTACCGCTTTCGTATGTATCACACCCAAACGATCGCCCTTTTGATGGTTTTGACGAATTAACAGATGATAACGATGGTGAGCCACTAGACAACCTAGAAGCAAAATACCAGCTTTCAATCAAAGTGCCTCTATATGATGATTTTTCTGATGAAGACCAAGCCATATTTTTTGGCTTTACTCTGCAATCTTACTGGCAGCTTTATAACTCAGAAATCTCTTCTCCATTTCGTGAAACCAACTACGAACCAGAAATATTTTGGATAAACTACCTCGATCCAGAAAACGTATTATGGGGCGACGAAATGGCAATCGCATTAGGTATTTCGCACCAATCAAACGGTCGAAGCCAACCAAACTCGCGTTCGTGGAACCGTATTTACGCAGACTTTATTTGGGAAAATAGGGGCTTTGTTTTTAGCTTTAAACCTTGGTATCGCATAAGCGAAGATACTAAAGAAGACATACTTGATGCTAAAGGCGACGATAATCCAGACATATACAAATACATGGGCTATTTTGAATTTAGTGGTGCATACCGTCTTAACGATCATGAATTTAGCTTCATGACGCGTAACAACTTAAATTCAGAAAACCGTGGTGCAATTCAACTCGACTGGTCATTTCCATTATGGGGTCGCGTTCGTGGTTATGCACAATACTTTAACGGTTATGGCGAAAGCTTAATTGATTACAACGCGGATGTAGAACGTATTGGTGTCGGTATATTATTAACCGATTTGCTGTAATACTTCTCTAAGTTTTACGCACAAAAAAGCCAAGCATTGCTTGGCTTTTTTGTGTTTTAAACAGCTAAACAGTTATTTTTTTACTACAAACTGCCCTTCAAATTCTGCAACCACGTTATCACCATCGTAAATAGTTACTGGCACTACGTAACTTGCTTTACCGTCGGTTTCTAAATCGCTTAACTTGCCCTTACAGGTTTGTATATCAACACAACCACGTGGGTCGGTAGTAAGCGGTTTTAAGTACTTAATGTTAGCATCGGCTAATACAATATTACCTTCAAGCCCAGCTTCTTTAAGTGCTAAGTACGTAGCGCCCCAACCTGTTAGCGTGGCCAAGCTATAAATAGAACCTGCAAACATTGTGTTATGTAGGTTTAAGTTAGCGTCTAGGTCGGCGCTGGTTGTAAATTGCCAATCGGTATAGCTTTCTACCTTAATACCCATCGCGTCACTAATTGGAATAGACTCACGCCACGTATTTTGTAGTACTTGCGTCCAATTAGGGTGACGAAACCAACCTGGCTCAGACGGTTTTTGCTTTACCATTTTAAAGTGTTGAACATCGCCATACGCTAAGTGCGCTTTTTCTTTTAATTCGTAACCGTGGCGTTTATAAAACTCAAGCGCTCGTTCGCGTGCAAACAATACAAGCTCGCCTGCGTTTTGAACCCATGCAATTTTTTCAAGCTCGTGCAGTAAGCGACTACCAATATGCTGGTTACGATTACCCTCTGCAACCGCCATATAGCGCACTTGTGCTTGCTCATGATTGTTAAAGTGCAAACGTGCTACACCTAGCACTTCGCCTTCTTTATTTTTTATAAAGCGGTGCTCAGAGTCTTGTTCCATATCGTCTTGTTCAGAGCCACGAGGCTCGTCCCAAGGCGCGCGTAATACTTGCCAACGCAATTGGTAATACGCTTGCCAATCTTCGCTACTTTGTGGGGTGCTTACCTGAAACATACATACTCCTGTTGTTATATAAGCCGTAAATAAAAGTCAAAAAAGGCTACGGCGCTATACTAATAGTATTGATTATCTACCAAACTAAAAAGCTTAAATAATTAAGTCCGTTGGTATTATTTATGGCAAATACCATACTCCATCTTAAAAAAACTGCAAATACGACTTTGGTGATGGCTGTAAAATAACGTAAAAAATAATGGCAAAGGCCATTGCGCTTTAACGTTGCTAGTTTATGCTGAGAATATGATGGAAAAAATCAATTATATAAATTCACTGACGGGTTTGCTGGGCGATCAATTTATTGAAAATAGCCACAGCATTGGTCAGTTAATCTATTGGCATAAATGCAGTGGCGATCACATTCAAGTACGTGAGCACGAGCCGTTACGCTGGTTACTGATTAACGACACTCTTCAATCTGTTATTGATTTAAATAACCCGGATTTATTACTTTTTCCACATTTATTATGCCTAGGTAAGCATTGGCAGGCTCTTAAGCCGCCACAAAAAGTGTTAGAACTAGGCCTCGGCGGCGGAGCAATTCGTAATTATTTACAATACAAATACCCTAAAGCACAAATAACATCGGTTGAAAAAAACGCCGATATTATTGATTGCTATACCCAATTTTTTTCGTCAAATAAAAATGAGCAACTGCTTTGCGCCGATGCGCAACAGATTTTAAAAAGTGCGCAAAATATTGATTGGATTATTTTAGATTTGTTTAGCCAGATAGATGCACCTCGATTTTTATTTGAAGAGGCATTTTATAAAAAAATTTACTCGGCTTTAAATAACAACGGTGTGCTATTTATTAACTTTTTATCGCAGCATGAGTCGCAATTAAAGCAACTTCAGCAGCTATTACTCGATGTATTTGGTTGTAATGTTAGCCCGCAAAAAATTACGGGCTATGTAAATCATATTGTCGTGGTAACCAAAAACTTAAACAGATAAGTTAAACGTAACGGGCCCATCGTTACACAAGCTTACTTGCATATCGGCACCAAACTCACCGGTGGCTATTGTAAGCCCCAACTCTTTAGCTTGAGCAACAAAGTACTCGTAAAGCTCATTAGCTTGGCTTGGCGTTGCCGCAGATGAAAAGCTAGGGCGCATACCCTTTTTAGTATCAGCCGCTAGCGTAAATTGCGAAACCACCAGTAACTCACCTTTAATATCTTTAAGGCTTAAGTTCATTTTGTCGTTTTCGTCAGTAAAAATACGATAATTACTTACCTTATGTAAAAGCTTATCGGCCGTTTGCGTATCGTCGTGTTTTTCAACGCCCAGCAACAACAATATACCTTGGCTAATTTCACCTACTACTTGGTTGTTAATTTCTACTTTGGCATGCTTTACGCGTTGTATTAAACCTTGCATTTAAACTGTGTCCTTTACTGCTGGTTCATCATCTTCTAGTTCAAGTTCTGGTGTTTCTGGAATATCATTTGGGCTAATACACGCAGTAAATTCAGCGCCAAGCAAAACAACGACCCACGATAAATACACCCATACAAACAAAATAGGAATGGTTGCTACTGCGCCGTAAATAACTTCGTACGAAGGAAAATGGCTAATATAAAGTGCAAACCCTTTTTTAGTCAGCTCAAATAAAAGTGCCGCAAAAAAAGCGCCAGGTATTGCCGCTCTGAACGATACACGCGTATTAGGCACTAAGGTGTAGAGCATAATAAAGCCCACCATCGAAATCCCATACGGCAATAACTTTAACAAAAACCCGCTAAACCCAGGAATACCCTGATCAGCAAACGATACCAAAGATACAATATAAGAGGTAACACCAATACTCGCTCCGAGTAATACAGGCCCTAAGCTCAAAACCATCCAGTACACAGCAAATGAGATCATCATTGGGCGTTTTTTCTTAATTCGCCAAATTCGATTTAGTGTGGCATCTACATTACGTATTAACAGCAAGGCTATTGCAGCTAAAAAGCCAATACCTACCGCCGTCATTTGATTAGCGTTACCGGCAAAGGAGCTAATATGCTCTCTAATAACATCGGTAGAGGTAGGGACAAAGTTGGTAAACAAAAAGCTCTCAATTTCCATGCGAGTAGATTCAAAGCCCGGAAAAGCTGAAAATATAGCAACACCCACCGCAATTAATGGCACTAAAGAAAGAAGGGTTACGTAAGCAAGGTAACCTGCATTAACCGTTATCTGATCGTCTATACAACGATTAAAATACTGCATCCACCAACCAGGCTGCTGGCGTATAAAGGACTTAACTTGCTGTTTGTAATGTGAGAGCTTATCATTCATACAATTGACTTGTGCTTATATAGTTTTGATTATAATAACAATCAGCGCCATAATTTACAGCACTAACGCTCGTAAACAGGAATTCAAATGAAAAAACAAACATTACTCAGTGTTTCAATGCTTGTAGTAACACTTACTTTAACTGGCTGCCAATCAGCTTATTATTCTGCGATGGAAAAAGTGGGTGTTCACAAACGCGATATTCTTATTGACCGCGTAGAAGAAACCAAAGACTCTCAACAAGAGTCACAAGAAGAATTTAAATCGGCATTAGAGCGCTTAACGACTCTAATTGATTTTAATGGTGGCGAACTACAAGACACTTACAATCAATTAAACGACGATTACGAGTCGAGCTTAAATGCCGCTAACGAAGTGTCAACTAACATCAATAAAGTAGAAGACGTGGCAGAAGCTCTGTTTGATGAGTGGAGCGATGAGCTAGAGCAATACAAAAGCGCATCACTTAAGCGTGAAAGCAGCAAAAAGCTAACCGCAACTAAGCGTCAATTTGATCAGCTATTACGCTCAATGCGCAGCGCAGAGAGTAAAATGGAGCCAGTATTAACCTCGCTTCATGATAACGTTTTATACTTAAAGCATAACTTAAATGCACAAGCGGTATCGGCTATTAAAGGTGAATTCACTAACCTTAAGCGCGATATTCAATTGTTGATGAACGACATGAACAAATCGATTGCCGATTCAAATAAATTTATTGAACAAATGAACAGCGCTGGCTAGTCATTTATTACTTTAACAAGCCTGCTTAATTGCAGGCTTTTTTATGTTAAAGGGAATGCTAAAAGGGATTTACAATGAAACGCTTTTTAATCGCAGCAATACTCTTATGTATATTAACGGCCTGCGGTGCACCTAATAATATTAATCGTATTACCAGCTCTGACTCAGTTGTTGTTATTAATGATAAGAACGGTCGTTATAAAAATTTATACACAGGTGAAAAAACATATCCCACTACCTGTACTGAAAACTGCTACCCAGCTCACCCAGACTTACTATGCAAAACCGGCAGCGAAAACTGCCAGTACCAAGGCCAGCAAACTAAACCACAACTTAGCACTGGCTATACCGTACGCTGGCTTGGTCACGCTAGTTTTGTTATTAACACTCCAAATGGTCAAAGTGTGCTGTTTGATCCGGTAAAAAATCAGTTTGATTCTCCAGTGGCACTTGGCTTTAAACTCGGCGGTGGCATTTATCGTAAAGCAGGCGCTTGGCCTAGTGAGCAAGCACTCGAAAATATTGATGCGGTAATGTATTCGCATATTCATTACGATCATTTTAATAAAGCCGACATACAAAGCATTGGCAATAAACCTCGCTATTTAACACCACTCGGGATGGCCGACAACTTCCCTACCGGCGGTTTTAACATTAGCGAAATGCCGTGGTACTCAACAACCAACATTGACGACTTAGTTATTAACGCCGTGCCAGCTCATCATTTTAGCGCTCGCGTATTAGTGCCCTTTATTTACGAAGATAACAATAAAGACTTATGGAATGGCTGGCTGCTTGAACAAAACGGTAGCACCTTATTTTTTGCAGGCGATACAGGCTACTCAAAACATTTTAAAGACATACAGCAAAAATATGGCGATATAGATGTATGCTTAATCCCAATCGCTTCTTACTACAGTAAAGAAAGTGGTAAATTTTATCGTTACGTTCACACCACACCAGAAGACGCGCTCAACGCAGCACAAGAGCTTAACTGCAAAGTAATGATACCGTGGGGATACGGTAACTCAAGTTGGAAAATGGGCGACCACAGCAGTCATTCAGCCTTACTTCGCTTATTGCATATGTACAATAAAATGGATTCAAAAGTGCCGCTGTATATTTTAAACGAAGGCGAAAGTATTTCACTGTAACTATTTACTTGGCTGTTTTAAGATTGTTATTACATTAAGACAAATCGACAATAAAATTGAGAGATTAATGAAGAAATTAGCACTCGCCTTAAGCTTTTTATTAAGCACGCCAGCAATGGCTATTGATGTTGAACATACATCAACTCCAATTACTATTGATGGCGTATCAGAAAGCGCATGGGATAAAGCCGCTTGGCACGACATGCCTTATCTAATGGATGGCACACTGCCATCAAACGATGCCGACTTTAAAGGGCGTTATCGTTTATTGTGGGATCAAAACTATTTATACCTACAAGCCGATATTGTGGATGATGTTCTAATAGATACACACGCAGATCCAACCTATAAATATTGGGATGACGATGCGCTTGAAGTATTTATTGATAGCGATGCATCGGGCGGTAATCATCAATTTAATCACACCGCTTTGGCGTACCATATTGGCCTTGATAACCAAGCTGCCGATTACGGACCTGATAAAAAAGCCCATTTGTATACTGACCACCTAGTTAGTAACTGGAAGCGCAACACCACCGCGCCCTTTAACATTACCTGGGAAGTAGCAATAAAACTCTACCCTAATGATTATAAAGAAGGGGCTAAAAACACGCCACTTACACTTAGCGAAAAGCAAGTAATCGGGTTTATGTTAGCGTATTGCGATAACGATGGCAGTGACGTGCGCGAGCACTTTATGGGCTCACACGAAGTACAACCAGTAAATGGCGACAGAAATCGTGGTTTTATAGATGCCGACGTATTTGGCAAAATAACCCTACTTCCTAAAAAGTAAGTTACTACCAATAAAATAATTGAACATGTATGTTGGGTTGAGCGAAGCGAGACCCAACGACCCCCCACCAAAAAACACAGATACTTTGCATTATCGGCTGTTTCAGCTCTCTCTCTCTTTCTTCTCCTTGTGCAAAAGATCTTTAAGTAAATTATTCACAAAGAGGTTAAGAGGCGCTGCGCTTTTAGAGGTAAATATATTATGGAAATTCCATCTCAAAACAGTAGTCATATAATTTTTAACTAAATACTTTCAACTGACGACTATAGCTAACAGCTCTTATTTTCATCCACAAAAAAGCCGCTGTATTTTGCAATACAGCGGCTTTTAAAATCATTATTCTAAATTAATAGATTATGACTTAGGTGCACGACCCGCACGTTTACGTTCGTTTTCTGTAAGGTGTTTCTTACGGATACGAATGTTTAGTGGAGTAACTTCAACTAGCTCGTCATCATCGATGAACTCAAGCGCTTGCTCAAGTGAGTAGTTAAGGTGCGGAGAAAGCGTTTGCGCTTCATCAGTACCAGATGCACGTACGTTAGTTAACTGCTTGCCTTTAAGGGCGTTAACTGTAAGGTCGTTATCACGGTTATGAATACCGATAACCATACCTTCGTATACTTCAACACCGTGACCGATGAATAAACGGCCGCGCTCTTGTAAGTTGAATAATGCGTTAGTAAGTGCTTTACCAGTTGCGTTTGCAATCATTACGCCGTTCTTACGAACACCGATAGCGCCACCTTTATGAGGACCATAATGATCGAACGTATGGTACATAAGACCAGAACCCGAAGTAAGCGTCATGAAATCAGTTTGGAAACCAATTAAACCACGGCTTGGGATCATGAAGTCTAAACGCATACGGCCTTTGCCATCTGGAGTCATGTTAGTAAGTTCACCTTTACGTAGGCCAACTTGTTCCATAACAGAACCTTGATGCTCTTCTTGACAGTCAATAGTCACTGTTTCAAACGGTTCTTCTAGAACGCCATCTACAGTACGTAAGATAACTTCTGGACGAGAAACTGAAAGCTCGTAACCTTCACGACGCATGTTTTCAATTAAGATACCTAGGTGTAATTCACCACGACCAGAAACACGGAAGCTATCTGGGCTAGCAGTATCTTCAACGCGAAGTGCTACGTTGTGTACTAATTCTTTGTCTAAACGCTCACGGATATTACGTGACGTTACAAACTTACCTTCTTTACCACAGAAAGGTGAGTTATTTACAGAGAATGTCATTGTTACAGTTGGCTCATCAACACTTAGTGGTGGTAATGCTTCAACGTTTCCTGGGAAACAAACTGTATCAGAAATCTTAAGCTCACCAATACCTGTTACAGTTACGATGTTACCAGCGTAAGCTCTATCAGTTTCGATACGCTCAAGACCTAGGTAGCTTTGTACTGCACCAATTTTACCATTACGTGTAGTGCCATCAGCACTGATAATAGTAACTTGTTGGTTAGGAGCAACAGAACCACGTTTAATACGACCAATACCAACTACACCAACATAAGAGTTGTAATCTAGTTGAGAAATTTGCATTTGGAAGTCACCTTCAGGATCTGCATCCGGTGGTGATACTTCTTCAACGATCATCTTGAACATAGGTTCCATGTTGTCTGATGGTTCGTCTAAATCTAGTGTTGCCCAACCGTTGATTGCTGAAGCGTAGATTACTTTAAAGTCTAACTGTTCGTCAGTCGCGCCAAGGTTGTCGAATAAATCAAAGATTTGATCCATAACCCAATCTGGACGAGCGCCTGGCTTATCAATTTTATTGATAACGACGATTGGCTTTAAGCCTTGCGCGAATGCTTTTTGCGTAACGAAACGCGTTTGCGGCATTGGACCTTCTTGAGCATCAACAAGTAATAATACTGAGTCAGCCATCGAAAGTACGCGTTCAACTTCACCACCGAAATCGGCGTGTCCCGGGGTATCTACGATATTGATATGGTAGTCATTCCAAGAAATGGCTGTGTTTTTAGCCAAAATGGTAATACCACGTTCTTTCTCAATGTCGTTTGAGTCCATCACGCGCTCTTCGTTACCGCCGCGTGTTTCTAATGTACCTGATTGCTCAAGTAGTTTGTCAACCAGTGTTGTTTTACCATGGTCAACGTGCGCGATAATCGCTATATTTCTTAACTGTTCGATGCTCATATATTTACTCAGAGAAATTAAATTCTCATTGATCCTGCAAGATCTACGCACTCATCCACGCTTTCGCGAGATGTCCCAGCATAGGATTTAAAAGGGCGCATATTATCCCTCATTAATGACATGGATGAAAGTTTATCCAATATAAATTTCAAAACTTTCTCAATACTTTTACTAAGTATCTGTTTTATATATGACAATTATATGAATTAAATTTCAAATTTTTTTTGAAAAACAGCCTTTTTGGCTATTTTGCTGATCTTTTTGGTACTCTTTTGCATTTAGGTTATGCTATTTCCGAGCGATTAAATTAGCAGCAAATTGTGCCCTGTAAATTTTGCACCAAAAAGGAAAATTTACGCACCAATATAGTGCGTTTGTACATTCCATTTTGATGCAACGATATTTTTTTAATTTATAAACAGCTAGTTATAAAAATGGCACAAAATCAGCTTAGTAAATCCCAAAGCAATTATGCAGCAATAACAAAACCCAATAGTTGGAGGACACATGTCACAATCGGTTTTAGATTTTATTAAAGAAAATGACGTTAAGTTCATTGATTTACGCTTTACTGACACTAAGGGTAAAGAACAACATGTATCTATTCCTCATCACCAAGTTGATGAAGACTTTTTTGAAGACGGTAAAATGTTTGACGGTTCTTCAATTGCAGGCTGGAAAGGCATAAACGAATCAGACATGGTATTAATGCCAGTTGCTGAATCAATCAAACTAGACCCTTTCACTGAAGAATCAACATTAATCGTACGTTGTGACGTAGTAGAGCCTTCTACGCTTCAAGGTTATGAGCGCGACCCGCGTTCTGTTGCTAAGCGTGCTGAAGATTACATGCGCTCTACAGGTATTGCAGATACAGTTTTATTTGGCCCTGAGCCAGAGTTTTTCGTATTTGACGACGTTAAATACAAATCAGATATGTCTGGTTCTATGTACAAAATTGACTCTAAGCAAGCTGCTTGGAACTCAGATAAAGAATATGCAGATGGCAACACAGGTCACCGTCCAGGTATTAAAGGCGGTTACTTCCCAGTTGCTCCTGTTGATGACTTCCAAGATTGGCGTTCAGCTACGTGTCTAGTTCTAGAAGAAATGGGCCAAGTAGTAGAAGCACATCACCACGAAGTTGCAACAGCAGGTCAAAACGAGATTGCTACTCGCTTTAATACAATGGTATTAAAAGCGGATGAAATTCAAGAAATGAAATATGTTATCCATAACATGGCTCACTTATACGGTAAAACAGCAACGTTTATGCCTAAGCCAGTTGTTGGTGATAACGGTTCTGGTATGCATTGTCACCAGTCACTTGCTAAAGATGGTGTAAACCTTTTTGCTGGTGATAAGTACGGCGGCCTTTCTGAAGATGCGCTTTACTACATTGGCGGTATCATCAAGCATGCTAAAGCAATTAACGCTTTTGCAAATGCCTCTACTAACTCGTACAAACGTTTAGTACCAGGTTTTGAAGCACCAGTTATGCTTGCATACTCTGCACGTAACCGTTCTGCATCAATCCGTATCCCAGTGGTTCCATCTGAAAAAGGTCGTCGTATTGAAGTACGCTTCCCAGATCCAACAGCTAACCCATACCTTGCTTTCTCAGCAATGCTTATGGCTGGCCTTGATGGTATCAAAAACAAGATCCACCCTGGCGATGCTATGGATAAAGATTTATATGACTTACCAGCTGAAGAAGCAGCAGAAATCCCAACTGTTGCAGCATCACTTGACGAAGCACTATCTGCACTTAGCGCAGACCGTGAATTCTTAACTCAAGGTGGTGTATTCACTGACGACTTAATCGATGCTTACATCGAACTTAAATCTAAAGAAGTTGAAAAGCTTAACATGACAACTCACCCAGTTGAGTTTGAAATGTACTACAGCTGTTAATTTAGCTGTATAAAATATGTGTGTTCTCAAGCCCGCTTTGCGGGCTTTTTTAATGGTAAAATTAATCAATCTCCACTAAAGTTAAGTTACCGACAAAAATGCAGGGCTGCAGAGTGAACAACAAGATTTTATTACTATTAATTGCTTTAGGATTAAGCAATTATGGTTACGCTGGTGAAACAAAGATATACGCTTGGAAAGATAAAAATGGCGTATTAGTGTTCTCTGACACCCCTCATAAAGGTGCTAAAGAGGTAAAGCTTACCAGCCAAGATCTTAATATGCCTGCAACAAATACTGACATTTTTGACGAGCAACCCCAGCCCCAACAAGCGGCCTTTAGTATTGCCATTTCCTCACCTGATCATAACCAGACTATTCGTGAAAATACCGGCACTGTTTATGTTACTAGCCGAATAAAACCACGCTTTGAAACTGGTTTTACTATACAACTTTTTATTGATGGCAAAGCACATGGCCCAGCCAGTGACAGTTCAACCTTTGCAATAAGAGATGTAGAACGTGGTGAGCACACACTACAATTAAAGCTTTTTAATAGTAAAAACCAAGTTATTGCTATAAGTGAGCCCTGCATATTTTTTATGCACCGAAAAGGGCTAAACCTAAGTAACTAAATTGGGGCATTACTAAACGTGCAGCAGTGTATTTTACTATATAACTTGCTTGTAAATATCCACGCACTAAAATGGTGCAGCTATGATTAATAATAAAAACTTTAGCCCTGAGCTACTCGATGCTATTTGGCAAAATCAAACAACCGCTATCATGTTGCTTGATAAAAACTTCACCGTTGTCTATGCCAATACCAGTACTAGCGAACTGCTTGGCCTTGGTAACAAGCGCCTATTAGATCAGCCTTTCGATAGTCTTTTTAATTACCATTCAATCGATTTGCAGCGTATAGAACAATACTCATTAGTTGAAGGTGTAGATTGCCAGCAGCACAGAGCTGACGTGGTTTTTAGCGATTCTCGCCATGCAAAAGTAGCCGTAAGTACACGACAAATTAAGTTTGATGGCTCACTTTATATTTTATTTGAGTGGCGCCAAACTGATGACGAAATTAAGCACGACCAAGCGTCTAATCAAATGCATCAATACCAAGCAGCCCGAAATCTAATTAGAGGCTTAGCTCACGAAATTAAAAATCCTTTAGGTGGAATTCGCGGAGCGGCGCAGTTATTGCAGTATGAGGTTGATCAACAAGAAAGAGACCAATGTGCTGAACTTATCATTGAGCAAGCTGACCGATTACGCGAATTAGTAGATAGGCTTTTAGGGCCAAATCAGCTTCCGCAAAAATCGTATGGCAATATACATCAATCACTTGAATCAGTTGCACGACTAAGTACGTTAGATAATTGTTCTAACATTAGCTTGGTTAAGGATTACGACCCAAGCATTCCTGATGTATACATTGATCAAGGTAAAATTCAGCAAGTAGTATTAAACATTGTTCGAAATGCTCAGCAGGCGCTTGTAGATGGCGGTGAAATAACAATAAAAACCCGCATTAATCATCAACATCGTCGCCCAGGTAAAGCACCTAAAAAAGCCTTGTTGATCCAAATATCTGATAACGGACCAGGTATTGATCCCAGTGTACGTGAAACACTGTTCTACCCTATGATCACCAATAAAGAAGATGGCTCAGGGTTAGGACTCTCAATAGCGCAAACGCTGATAGATCAACATGATGGCTATATAGAATGTGATAGCTGGCCTGGACATACTGAATTTAATATCTATCTGCCCTTTGCAGATTAATGTTTGGAGTTTGCATGAAAACAGTTTGGCTTGTAGATGATGATGCTTCTATTCGATTTGTACTTGAAAAAGCACTAACCCGTGCAGGGTTTAACGCAGAAAGCTTTGCTAATGCGCAAGATGTATTAAGCGCATTAAAGTTTAGTCAACCTACTGTTTTAGTTTCGGACGTACGAATGCCTGGTATGGATGGCATGGCGTTGCTTGAGCTTATAGCAGAGCAAAACCCTGGGCTGCCAGTTATTATAATGACTGCCCACTCAGATTTGGACTCTGCAGTTAATGCATTCCAAAAAGGTGCTTTTGAATACCTAGCTAAGCCGTTTGATTTAAACGAAGCAGTGGCGCTAGTCGAGAGCGCATGCAGAGCAAATTCCACTAAAAAAACTAAGCGAAAGCAAGCTCCACCAAAAAGCGCCCACATTATTGGTGAAGCACCCGCTATGCAAGAAGTGTTTAGAGCGATAGGTAAACTATCGGCCTCTAGCATGAGCGTATTAATAAATGGTGAATCTGGCACAGGTAAAGAACTTGTCGCCAGCGCCCTGCACAACCATAGCCCACGTAAAGAAAATCAATTTATTGCACTTAACATGGCGGCCATTCCAAAAGAGCTTGTTGAGTCAGAGTTATTTGGCCACGAAAAAGGCGCGTTTACGGGCGCCGATAGCGTACGTAAAGGCCGCTTTGAGCAAGCCAATGGCGGTACACTATTTTTAGATGAAATTGGTGATATGCCACTTGATGTGCAAACACGTTTATTACGCGTTCTTGCCGATGGTGAGTTTTATCGCGTTGGTGGCCATCAAAGTATAAAAGTGGACGTACGCATTATTGCAGCTACGCACCAAAACCTTGAAGATTTAGTTAAACAAGGCAAGTTTAGGGATGATTTATTTCATCGTCTTAATGTTGTGCGCCTACGTTTACCCGCTCTTCGAGAGCGTACTGAAGATATAGAAAGCTTATCGCAACACTTTTTACATAAAAGCGCTAAAGAGCTACAAGTAGAAAGTAAAGTACTGAGCCCTAAAGCGACTGAGCAATTACGTTTATTTAATTGGCCAGGTAATGTACGCCAATTAGAAAACACGTGTCGCTGGCTAACAGTTATGGCACCGGGTGAGCTTGTAAGCGAGCAAGATTTACCGCCGGAGATTCTGGATGCTTCACCAACCCAAGAAGAAGGTGATTGGCTCGATGCATTCCAACAATGGCTTAATCAAGAGCTAAAAAAAGGCAAAGAAAATATTTGGCCTGACATTCAAGCTCAACTAGAAACTCGCTTAATAAAAACAGCCCTGGCTAATTGCTCTGGTCATAAGCAAGATGCAGCTATAAAAATTGGTTGGGGACGCAACACGTTGACCCGAAAATTAAAAGAGCGCAATATTAGCTGATTAAACGCTTTTAACACATTTGGTTATTGATGAAGCTAATCGAACATATTCCATTATTCAAACAAATGGAAATTATAAACAGGCTGCACTTTTTTAAAGAATTTACGCTCAGCGAGCGCCAAGTCTTATTGGAGTCGTTCGGCCTGTTATATTTAGTAAGTCAGCATCAATTTTTATTTAAGCAATACGATAACGACAAGCGCTTGTACATTGTACTTAGCGGCGCATTATTAGTATTTAAGCATAACCATTTACTAGAACTTGGCACTATAGAGCCCGGTGAATTTATAGGTGAAGGTGCCTTTATAAATAACCGAGAGCGCAGTACCAGTGCTCGCGCTAAAACCGACACCATAGTACTTGCCATTACCCCTGAAGCACTCACCCGCTTACCTAATGTTATCCGCGAAAAAATTAAAGACCGAATTATTGAAGGTATGAGCCTGCGCATTGCCAAATTAAGCGAGCATATAGAAATCCACGGTTAGAGACTGTTTATATCCCCAAGTTGATTCTAGCTGCTACCTTTGAGTTGCACTTAACGTTTATGTATAAATATATGCAGTCGGTTACTGACACGTACTTAATAAAATGGCTAAGCACACTAAAACTATATTTTGATAAATAGCAAATCAGCTAATTTGGCTATCTAACCAAGCATCAACACTTTTGCGAGTATATAAAACTTCTTTAAACAAACGATGACGTTCAAATTCAAGTTTTGTTTTTCTCGTGGCATCACCACTAACTAAACGGCTATGGGTATCATTGAATTTTGAAATTACAGAAAAACCGCGCTCATCTTGATCAGCTTGCTTTTTTACAGAATTAGCAAGGTGCTCTCTAACATCGTCAGCAGTTAACATACCTGAATTATCTAATCCCATTAGCTCTTTTTTCATTGCTAATCTTACGCCCATTTCCTACTCCATTTAATGAAAAATATTTATTCCGCCAAAGTTTTAGCAATTAGCAGGCCATACGTAAAATTAACTGCTGCAAAGATTACTCTTCAATTGCTTCAGTTTTTTTAAAGACAGATAAAATACATAAAAACTTTCGTCGTTATTTCCCTATTACAATTAGCTAAAGTTACTTGCTTTGGTGCAAAAGTCGCTGTAAGCCTTTATACTAAAGCCTGTGCGTTACCCCACCGAGAGCAAATATGAACGAAGAATATATAGAAATAGAGTTAGAAGAAGAGCCGATTGAGCTTTGTAAATTATTAAAAGTATTAAACTTAGTTGAAGGTGGCGGCCAAGCTAAAAACCTAATCACTGAAGGCTATGTGGGTGTTAACCATGAAATTTGTACAATAAAGCGGAAAAAATTATACAGTGGCGATGTACTAGAATTCGATGGTGAGTTTTTTCAACTTGCGTTAAGTGAAGATGCAGTTCCTGCAGAAAAACCTGCGGCACAAACTCAAGCAGAATCAAAGCAAGTTGCACCACAACCAACAAATCAACCAGCTAAAAGTAAGCGTAAGCGAACTAAAAAGCCAAAAGTTGACGATAAAACAGGTCGTCGTCCTATTTCATTTGGTTAAGTATTTAAAAAACCTCTTTTTATATAAAAAGGCCACCTTGTATAGTTGGCCTTTTTGCTCTTTAATTACCTAGCTAATAATAATAAAAACAAGGTAATAATATGTCACAAAACACACCAGCCACCTGGTTTAAACCCGCTGTATGGGCGGCACTTGTATGGAACTTACTTGGCGTTATTGCATTTGCTATGCACATGATGATGACACCGGAAATGATAGGTAAACTACCGCTAGATCAACAAGCTGCCTACTCTGACATCCCTCTTTGGTCAACCATTGCATTTGCTGTAGCTGTATTTGGAAGCACTTTGGGTTGTCTGTTTTTACTTGCTAAAAACGCGCTGGCAACACCTACTTTTTGGCTATCGCTCGGCGCTATTTTAATTCAGCAATATTATAATTTTGTGGTCATAAATAGTATTGAGCTACTTGGCGCAAGTGCGGTATTTATGCCTATTTTTGTAATCATTATTGCCATCGCTTTACTTTGCTTGAGTATTAAAGGTAAGCAACAAGGTTGGTTACAGTAATTAATAAGGGTCGAAATAACTTTTGACCCTATCTCTTCTTTTAAATCATCTCTTGAAATTAAATTTTTCAGCATCATCTCTACTATAATAACTGTATAAAATTCGTTCTCTAAAGACGGCTTTTTACATTGGTATGCACTTTGCAACTCAAGTACTACAGAGGTCACTCTTCAAAATATTTTTATAATTCATAAAGGGGCAAATAATGAATAATAGTTTCGATACCCAACATCAGCTCACAATAAACGGTGAGCAATATCATATTCATTCTCTAAAAGGACTTGGCGACAAAGCGAAACGATTGCCCTTTTCCTTAAAAGTACTACTTGAAAACCTTCTTCGTAACGAAGATGGCGTAAATATAAAAGAACAAGACATTCAAGCCCTTCTTAATTGGGATCCTCAAGCAAAGCCTGCATCTGAAGTTGCCTTTACCCCCGCCCGTGTTGTTATGCAAGATTTTACCGGCGTACCAGCTATTGTAGATTTAGCCGCGATGCGTGACGCAATGGAAAAGCTAGGTGGAGATCCTGCAAAAATAAACCCGTTATCGCCTGCTGAACTTGTGATTGACCATTCGGTACAAGTAGATGGTTATGGTAATGATGGTGCATTTGATTTAAATGCCAAGCTTGAATATGACCGAAATAAAGAACGTTACGAATTTTTACGCTGGGGACAAACCGCTTTTGATAATTTAAAAGTAGTGCCACCAGCAACCGGTATTGTTCACCAAGTGAATTTAGAGTATTTAGCCCGTGTTGTTTTTAATGAAGAGCGCGATGGCAAAAAATTCGCTTACCCAGACACCCTCGTAGGTACCGACTCTCATACAACCATGATTAATGGCTTAGGTGTACTTGGTTGGGGCGTAGGCGGTATTGAAGCCGAAGCGGCTATGCTTGGTCAGCCAATTAGTTTATTGATTCCACAAGTAGTCGGTATGAAGCTAAGCGGCAGATTACCTGAAGGTACAACCGCAACCGATTTAGTATTAACAGTAACCGAAATACTGCGTAACCATGGTGTAGTGGGTAAATTTGTAGAGTTTTATGGTGACGGCCTTGCCGACCTACCACTTGCCGATAGAGCAACCATAGCGAATATGGCACCAGAATACGGCGCTACGTGTGGTATTTTCCCGATTGATGATGAAACCATTAACTACCTTCGCTTAACAAACCGCGACGAAAAACACCTAAAGGTAATTGAAGATTATGCTAAACACCAAGGTTTATGGCGTAATGATGGCGACGAAGCAAGCTACACCGATACACTCGAACTTAAATTAGACGATGTTGTACCAAGTCTTGCAGGCCCTAAACGTCCACAAGATAGAATTGCCTTAAACGAAGCTGGCAAAGTTATTGGCGATCATTTAAAAGGCTTCCAAGACGAACGTATGGCTCGTCGTGATAAAAGCGATGAAGAACAAGCTCGTATTGAGAGTGAAGGGCCGACAACAAATCCAGATGAGCCAGTTAACGAAGCGCAGTTTATGGGTGCCGCTAAGGTTAAATTTAAAGGCCAAGAGTTTGAGCTAAACGATGGCGCTTGTGTTATTGCCGCAATTACCAGCTGTACCAACACCTCTAATCCAAGTGTTATTTTAGCTGCTGGTTTGGTTGCTAAAAAAGCGAAACAGTTAGGCATTAATGTAAAACCTTGGGTTAAAACATCACTTGCTCCAGGCTCAAAAGTAGTTACCGACTACCTAGAAAAAGCAGGCCTGATGGATGACCTAGAAAGCCTAGGCTTTAACTTAGTTGGCTACGGCTGTACTACGTGTATTGGTAATTCAGGGCCACTTGCCACTGAAATATCAGACGCTATTCAAAAACATAAATTAGTGGTTAGCTCTATTTTATCGGGTAACCGTAACTTTGAAGGGCGTATTCACCAAGATGTTAAAATGAACTTTTTAGCCTCTCCTCCGCTTGTCGTAGCTTATGCCATTGCAGGTAGAACCGATATTGATGTATACAACGAACCCCTTGCTCAAGATGCTAACGGTAACGATATTTACCTTAAAAACATTTGGCCAAGCGTTAAAGAAGTAAGTGACTTAGTTAAAGAAACCGTAACTAAAGAAATGTTTGAAAAAAGCTACGCTAACGTTTACGAAGGCGATAGCCGTTGGCAGCAAATTAAAATACCGGATGGCAAACTTTACGATTGGGATGATGCATCTACCTACATTAAAAAAGCACCCTTTTTTGATGGTATGAAAGTAGAACCACCGGGCATTCCTTCTATCGAAGGTGCACGTTGCTTAGCTAAACTTGGGGATTCAGTAACCACTGACCATATTTCTCCAGCGGGTGCTATTAAAGCAGAAGCGCCAGCAGGTTTATACTTGCAAGAGAAAGGTGTAGATAAAGCGCAATTTAACTCGTACGGCTCACGCCGTGGTAATCACGAAGTAATGATGCGAGGAACGTTCGCTAATGTGCGCCTTAAAAACTTACTAGCTCCTGGTACTGAGGGCGGCGTAACACGTACTCAACCCAGCGATACGCTAGAGAGCATTTATGATGCAGCAATGGAGTATCAAAAAAATAATACTCCACTCATTATTTTAGCGGGCAAAGAATATGGCACGGGTTCATCTCGTGACTGGGCTGCTAAAGGTTCACTTTTATTAGGCGTTAAAGCCGTTGTAGCACAAAGCTATGAACGTATTCATCGCTCTAACTTAATTGGTATGGGTGTATTACCGCTGCAATTTAAAGAGGGTGAAAGCTACGAGACACATGGGTTAACAGGGCAAGAACAATTTGATATTGATGGCCTGTACGATAAAACCGATGAAGTTACCGTTATTGCCACAAATGCCGAAGGTAAAAAAGTAACCTTGAGTGCAGACGTACGTATTGATACCCCTAAAGAGTGGGATTACTACAAACACGGCGGCATTTTACAATATGTACTGCGTAATATGCTCGACTAACAAAGACAGTAGTTAATCATTTAAAAGCCCAGCTTAGTAATAAGCTGGGCTTTTTTATATGTGTTGTTTGTTGTCTTAAATCAATGCTAAGCATTTAAAGCGTGCCTACTGAGGTAACTATGTCGCAAACAATGATAATTAGGCTGCTTAAAACATCAATAATGCTTGGGTTGTGCCTTATCGTGACTGGCCATACTTTAA
Source organism: Pseudoalteromonas sp. SR41-1 (assembly GCF_014164015.1). Taxonomy (NCBI): domain Bacteria; kingdom Pseudomonadati; phylum Pseudomonadota; class Gammaproteobacteria; order Alteromonadales; family Pseudoalteromonadaceae; genus Pseudoalteromonas; species Pseudoalteromonas sp. SR41-1. Next base: position 40,350 of record NZ_JACJEK010000013.1, on the reverse strand, counting down.
TTGTGTCGAACTACTTTACTGTCGAGCATGGTATTAAAGGAATAATTACAACGGCGGCATGCATTGCTGTAGGCGTGCTGCTGTCGCTTCCCACTAAAATATATTCAACAGTATTATTGATGGAAGCCGAAAAACGTTATTTAAAAAACCATAAAAGCACTCACTCTAAATAATTAAAGTGCACTTAAATTATTAATTTCTTTATTACGTTTTTCTAGTTTGTCTTTTACATTTTCGGCGTCATTAAATAGCTTTTTAACCGAATCTGGGTTCAAAATACTGATCCCCTCTGGTGCAGCCGATATTGTGTTTGGAGTTGAAGAGATATTTAAAATAGACGTGTCTTCTGCAGCAATAACTGTAATATCTTTAGGATCGAGTTTTACTTCAATACTTTTTACATGCGGGTTAGGTGTATCAGAAAAGTGCCATTGGCCTGTTTCGTCTTGCCACTTAAAAATTTTACCACTTGAGGTAGCATTTGCAGCAATTGGTTCATCAGAAATACTGCTCGCAATTTTATCGCCAGCTTGCTTAACGCCCAACACTGCTTGGTCCAAAGTACTGCTAGATAGCGCGACCATTTTTTCTTTAATTTGCTGAGATTCACTGCTAATTGATGATGCAGAAAGCCATGTTTGACCATTGGGCTTTTTTAAATAAAACAAAGAGATGACTGCAATAGCCATGATTGATATAGCTAAGTAGGTAAAGTATTTCATAGCGTTCCTGCTTTAATTAATCCTTTAATGTCTTGAGTCTAATAAAAAATACTTAATTAGGCAATTTTTTGTACCCGAATAAAAGAAAATAAAAACGCAGCCGAAGCTGCGTTTTTATTTGCGATTTAACTACATCGTAGTGACGTTAAATACCGTCACCATCCATGTGTAGTCCGCACTCTCGGTTTAAACCAAAAAAGCGAGTTTCTTCCTCTGTCATTCCTGGTTCTAACTTACGTGTTGTATGTACGTCACCCATCGACACATAACCTTGTTCCCATAATGGGTGGTAAGGTAAATCATGCTTAGTCAGGTACTGATACACGTCGCGGTTAGACCATTCAATAATCGGGTACACTTTAACGGTACCACGGCTTATTTCTACAAACTGTTTATCAGCACGTGTAGATGATTGATCGCGACGCAAACCACTAAACCACGTGCCCGCTTCTATCTCTTTAAGTGCGCGGGTCATCGGCTCAACTTTATTAAGCTGGTTATATTGCTTAATGCCGTCCTCGCCTTGCTCCCACAACTTACCAAACTTAGCTTCTTGCCATGCAGGGCTTAGCTGCGCTCTATACACCTTTAAGTTAAGTGATAAACGCTCACTCATTTGTTCAATAAACTGATACGTTTCAGGAAATAAATAGCCTGTATCGGTTAATACAACGGGAATATCTGGACGTTGTGAGGTCATTAAATGCAGCATTACTGCCGCTTGAATACCAAAGCTAGATGATAAAAAAGCCGTATTAGGCAAGTTATCAAGCGCCCATGCAACACGCTGTTCTGCGCTCATATTCGCTAGCAAACCATTAGCATCAGCTAACATAGCCGCTTGGCTTTGTTTATCTAGCTGTAAAATGTTTTTAAATTCACTCATGGTAAATTCCAAACCTCACCAGCGCTTTGGCGCTGGTATTTAATTAAGCGTGAAAATCGGTTACTGATACTTTTACTTCAGCAACTATGCCTTTGCGTATAACAAAGTCACCAAAACACTCACCTTCGTTACGCTCTTTTGCCCATTGCCCAATGAGCTTATCGAATGCTTCTAGGTAAACGTCTTCGCCTACGTTCTCAAGGTACAATTTAGGAATACGTGTACCTTCTAAATTACCACCTAGGTAAACGTTGTACTTACCTGGGCCTTTACCCACTAAACCAGCTTCTGCAAGCATTGCGCGGCCACAACCGTTAGGGCAACCTACAACGCGCATAATAATGCTGTCATCTGGTATACCGTGCTTGGCAAGTAATGCTTCAGTTTTTTCTACTAGGCTTGGTAAGTAACGCTCTGCTTCGGCCATTGCAAGTGGGCACGTTGGCAGTGAAACACACGCCATAGAATTTTTACGCTGCTGCGAATCTTTGTCGTCAATCAGGCCATGACTACGAGCAATTTCTTCAATCACGGCTTTTTGATCTGCAGGTACGCCAGCAATAATTAAGTTTTGGTTTGCCGTCATACGCATGTCACCTTGGTGAACTTCTGCAATTTTACGACAACCTGTTTTAAGCGGTTTGCCTGGGTAGTCTAAAATACGACCACTTTGAATGAATAGCGTTAAGTGATGCTTACCATCAATGCCTTCAACCCAACCAATGCGATCGCCTCGGTGAGTAAACTCAAACGGACGACTTGGTGCAAACGTAACGCCTGAGCGTTTTTCTACTTCTGCTTTAAATACATCAACACCTACACGGTCTAGTGTGTATTTAGTTTTTGCATTTTTACGGTTTGAACGATTACCCCAATCGCGCTGCACAGATACAACATGCTCTGCAATTTTTAAGGTATCTTCTAGCGTAATAAAGCCAAAGTCATCAGCCTTACGCGGATAAGTTGCTGTATCGCCGTGCGTCATGGCAAGGCCACCGCCCACTAATACGTTAAAACCAACAAGCTTGCCGTTATCAGCAATTGCCACAAAGTTTAAGTCATTCGCATGCACATCAACTTCGTTATTAGGCGGAATGGTTACCGTTGTTTTAAATTTACGCGGTAAGTAATTAGACCCTAAAATTGGCTCTTCTGTGGTTTCTGCTTTTTCGCCATTTAACCAAATTTCGGCATACGCTTTCGTTTTTGGTAATAAATGCTCAGAAATTTTTGCAGCCCAGTCATAAGCTTCTTGATGTAACTCAGACTCAACTGGGTTAGTAGTACAAAGCACATTACGGTTAACGTCACCCGCTGTAGCAATAGAGTCTATACCTACGCTATCAAGCATTTGGTGCATGCCTTTAATATTAGGCTTTAGCACACCATGAAACTGAAACGTTTGACGCGTTGTTAAACGAATACTGCCGTAGCTTGTTTTGTCATCTGCAAACTTATCGATTGCTAGCCACTGCTCTGGCTTAATAATACCGCCAGGCATACGTGCACGTAACATTACATTATGTAGCGGCTCTAGCTTTTGCTTAGCACGCTCACCACGTATATCGCGGTCATCTTGTTGGTACATGCCATGAAAACGAATTAGCTGAAAGTTGTCGGCAGTAAAACCACCGGTAATCTCGTCTTTTAAATCTTTTTCTATGGTGCCACGTAAAAAGTTACTTTCTCTTTTCAAACGTTCGTTATCAGAAAGTTTTACGTTTTTATCTTGTTCGCTCATTTTAAATCCTAAATTTGTTACAGTGACGGCTGTTAGCTGTTAAATAAAATAAGAAACGTGATTAATACACGTCTTTCTGATAGCGGTTTGCGCTACGCAAATCTTTTAAGTATTGCTCTGCGTCTTCGTTACTCTTACCTGTGTTTTCTTTAACGATATCAAGCAAGGCGTTGTGTACATCTTTTGCCATACGATTTGCATCGCCACAAATATAAAAGTGAGCGCCAGCTTCTAACCATTCAAACACGTCTTTACTGTTACTGCGTAATTTGTCTTGTACGTATACTTTTTCGGCTTGGTCGCGGCTAAATGCTACATCTACTTTGTTAAGTAAACCCGATTTTAAATAACCCTGTATTTCTACTTGGTATAAAAAATCTTGAGTAAAATGTGGGTTACCAAAAAACAACCAGTTTTTGCCTTGTGCTTCACGCGAATCACGCTCTTGTAAAAATGCACGGAACGGCGCAATACCGGTACCTGGGCCAACCATGATCACAGGTGTATCATCGTTAGTAGGTAGGCGGAAATTATCGTTGTGTTCGCTAAATACTTTAACTTTACAACCTTCTTCAGCACGACGAGTTAAGTAACCAGTACAGCCACCTAAATGCTCGCTATCAAATGCATCAAACTGCACTAGACCTAGTGTTAAGTGTACTTCGTCTTCAACTTCGCTTTGGCTAGATGCAATTGAGTACAAACGAGCTTGTAGTTTACGTAAGCAATCTACTAATGTTTGCGCATCAAGCTTTGCTGGGTTTTGGCGAATCACATCATATATTTGACGAGGCTCAATGTATGCGCGCATTGCAGTTTTATCTTCAACTAGTTTAAGTAGCTCTGGCGTGCCCGTAGCAGTTGCATATTTTTCTACAAAACCAGGGTATGACTGAGTCAGCTCTAGTTTTTCAATAAGTGCATCGCGTACGCTTAGCTCTTCATCACCTACTTTTACAATGCTTGTTGCATCAATTTGAGTAAGTGTAAGTACTTCATCAACTAATACATCGTCATTTAAAAAGTACACACCTAATGAATCACCAGGCGTGTAAGTAATGTCAGAACCTTCAAGCGAAATTTCAACATGGCGTACATCTTTAGTTGAGTCGCGACCGGTAATTTTTTGAACAGTTAATAGCTCTGCTTCAAATGGATTTTGTTTTGTATATTGGCTTGCTGCAGAGGTTGGAGCGCCAAATGGCATTGATACAACTTGACCACCAGCGGCCTCTTGTTGCGCTTTTAAATCAGGTTCGAATGCGTCAATTGCGCCCGCAATCCATGTTGCAGCTTCTTCTTCATAATCTACATCTAAATCAGCACGTTGATATATGGTCTGTGCACCTAGTTTATTTAAACGCTCTTCAAAGTCTTTTGCTGTTTGGCAGAAAAACTCATAGCTAGAATCACCTAAACCAATAACGGCTATTTTTACATCGTCTAGTTTTGGTGCTTTTTTAGTTGCTAAAAATTCATAGAGTGTTTCTGCGTCTTCTGGTGGCTCACCTTCACCGTAAGTAGATACAACGATGGTTAAAAACTTTTCTTTTTTCAGGGCTGTTGGTTTGTAATCTGACATGCTAACCAATTTAACCGCTAAGCCGCGCGACTCAGCCTGCTCTTTCATTTTGCTTGCTACGCCTTTTGCGTTACCCGTTTGCGAACCATATAAAATAGTTAGCGCTGCAGCATCTCCTGCAGCCGGTACGCCAGCAGTAGGAGCACCTAATGCAGCTGAGTTAGCATTAGCGGCTAAGTAACCACTTACCCACGCTTGTTGAATTGGATTAAGTTCAGCCACTAAACCTTGCAGCTTTTGTACTTGATCTAGCGATAGCGGGCTTGCCGCAGCATTTAGTTGACCTAACAACATGAATCGATTCCCCATAACACTGAAAATTAAACACAACACACTTTGTGTATTGTTAAAAATGAGTTTTACCTCATCCAGAGCGTATCTGTTGAGGTTTTCTAAGTTAGTAGGATAACGGGCTCAGCATAGATAAAAAAAGAATAGAATCTGCTTTGATATTCCATTTAGTTATTAATTTATAAAAATACCTTCAAAAACAGATTAAAGACTTATTATTGCTTTTTACTGCACTTTAAGTTAACAATTTTGTAACCTAACTAATGTAGGGTATATTCTTCATTCAAAATAAAAATAGGAACAACTATGTTACACGGGAAATATAAAAATAAACTACTTAGTACCGCTTTGTTACTTGGCTCATTACCTGTAATGGCCAATGTAGCTAATGGCGGATTTGAACAATGGTCAGGTAATACACCTAGCTCTTGGAGCACTATTGATAGCGGAATCAGCTTAACGCGCTCAACTAGTACAGTTAAAAGCGGTAGTAGCTCTGCTGCTGTCAATGTAACAACAGGATCGCAAAGTAACACTGATTTACTACAACAGGTTGCTGTAGAAGCGGGTAAAACCTATAACTTTTCGGCTGATGTTTACCACACCGAAGGTAAAATTAAAGCGCGCTTATATGTAGATGGCTATCAAGGCTATTCAAATCAAGCACAAACTAACCAATGGCAAACAATTAGCCATAGCTATACAGCAAGCAGTGATAAAACAATTAGTATTGGGCTTAGGTTTTACGATGTAAGTGGATTTGATGGCAGCGAAACCGTATACGTAGATAACTTTTTACCAAATACTGATGGCAACGCATCAACAAGTTGCACCGACAATAGCCTTACCTTAACGCTTAACACCGATAATTACGGTAGCGAAACTAGCTGGGCCGTTAATAACAATCAAGGTAGCGCTGTTGCTAACGGCAGTGGTTACGCATCAAACACTCAGTATGATGAGCAAATATGCCTAACTGATGGTACTTACACACTTGTTTTTAGCGACAGCTACGGCGATGGCATGTGTTGTTCAACAGGTAGTGGCAGTTATGCGCTTAAGCAAGGCTCTACCGCACTTGCTAGCGGTGCAAGTTTTAATAATACAGACAGCACGGCATTTACTTTAGGTAGTGGCTCTGGTGATGGCGGCGGGACCAACCCAACACCCACTGGCTACTATGTTACTGCTCAAGGGTTATCAGGTTATGCACTAAAAACTGAGCTTTATAATATTATTAAAGATCATAATGCACAGGGTTACTCGGCTATTTGGAATTTTTACGACTCATCTGCACGTGATAAATACTTTGAAAACGATAACAGCATTTTAGATATGTATAGCGAGAAACCAAACGGCTCAGATAGCTACAATTATACTGCGGTGAGTGACCAATGTGGTAACTATAGTGGAGAAGGCGGCTGTTACAACCGTGAGCATTCATTTCCTAAAAGCTGGTTTGGCGGCACTATTGAGCCAATGAACTCAGATGTGCATCATATTTACGCAACCGACGGTTATGTAAACTCAAAACGTAGTAACTTCCCATTTGGTGAAGTAGCAAGCGCTTCATTTACATCAACCAACGGAAGTAAATTAGGCTCTGCCGCAAGTTCATTAAATTACTCAGGTACTGTATTTGAGCCAATTGACGAATTTAAAGGTGACTTTGCTCGCGCTTATTTTTACATGGCAACGCGCTACGAAAATGTAATAGGCACTTGGCAAACCAAAACGACCTCAAGTAATGCAGTGCTTAATGGTTCAAGCAACCAAGTATTCGAGAACTGGGTTGTAGCCATGCTGCTTAACTGGCATAACAGCGATCCTGTAAGCCAAATGGAACTTGACCGTAACCAAGCAGCCTTTGAATTTCAAGGTAATCGTAACCCGTATATCGACCATCCTGAATTTGTAGAAATGATTTGGTAAAAGTTAGCAGTTAAAACATAAGCCTTTGCAATTGCAGAGGCTTTTAACCTTTAGTGTGTAATATTTTTTAAAAATATGATGATTTAAGCTAATTATAAGAAACAGTTGCGATAAGTGACTTTTCAGCTCTGTTTTTCATCAACGTTAAAAGTGAATGATGAAAATCTTGAAATATCACCTCTCCCCATATTCGTGAATAAATACCAAAATTTGTATTGTCTTGCACGGTCGTTTTTAACGTTAAAATTGTATTGCCGCTTTTATCTTCACTTAGCTGATAACCACCGTAAAGTGGAGAAAAGTATTCACCGCCAAGTTTTACGTGTTTATCGAGTGCGTCATCGGGAATAGCATCTGGGTCTATGTCAAATCTATAAAGCATCTGTTTATTTGGTTGCCAGTCCGTAATAACTTCTTTAAATATAACCCCTTTTTGCCAAGTACTTGTGCGAACAGCGCCTATACCGCTTGCATTCATACTTGCCTTTAATGGCTTTGGTACACCAATTAATTGAGTGAGTGAAAAAGGCACTTCCTGTGGTTTTATATCACTCACATTAGCTAACTGTTGCCACACAACATTGATGGGCGCGTTAATAGTTATTGAATTTGTTACTTCGTATGTTTTTGATAAATTTAAAAAATTAACTTCAATAGGTGAGAGCAATATAGGTAACAACGCGATTGATAATAAAGAACTATTCGCTTTTTTTATTTCACGCTTTCTAACAAAACCCGCAAGTAATCCACCAATGCTGGCAAAAAACATAAAAGCAGGCAAAGCCATAGCCACACAAATACTGCCTTCAAGTAAAGTAATTACACTTACAAATAAAAAAACAAAAATAGGCTGCCAAGCAATCGTGACCATTTGCCTTTTAGTTAAGGTTTTTGAGCTCTTAAATTCAAAGTGAACACGAATATAACCAATTGCAACGGGCACTAAAAACATAAATGATATAGAGACTAGGCTACTTAAATTATAAGTATCAAGTAGCTCTATAAACAGCCGCATAAATATGCCGTAAAGCGTACCAAGTAAAATACCAATTGATTTAGGGGAGTTGAGTTGCATGTCTATTCTTTATTGTTATTAACAATCAGAAAGTAACAGAAGTATTATTCCACCACAAATAAAACAATATTAACGGCTCCTGCAAGCAAATAGCTTGAAATAAAACGGCTTTCACAGCCACTAAGACTAAAGGATAATAACCTGCCATTAACACTATTTCCCGCTATAAACAGTGATCAAATTCTTTAAAAATAAAAACAAGCCATTGATTTATAGTAATTTTAAATCATTTTGTGTAGTTTTATAATTTTTAACGTAAAGCTGATTGTCAGATTAACTGTATTAAAAACAACCATGCACGACCTTTTGCCTATACATAGCAGCCCAAAAGCTGATCTACCCTGCATGTTCAATATTCATTTGCTTTAACAAAAGCCGTATTTATTTGATTAAGCAACAATGTTGCAGGAGAACGCATGCAAACTACACCACCCGGTGATGCACCATCAAACACGCACAAGAATGCTCAAAGCTACGAGCAGCTTCACAAACCGAGTTCAGAGTTTAATACTCGCGACGAGTATCTCGAACATGAATTACAGATTATGCAGCCTAAACGCTGGCGTCCTAATTTACCGTTTAGAGATTACCGATTTGAATTTGAAGACACCATTCCAGCAATGGCGGGCACTATTGGTAAAGTCGTTATGGTGGGTGCTATTGCGGCAACATTTGCAGCGCCTCTTGGATTAAGCGATGCCTTTGTTTTAGAAAATGTACGTTATGAATTACTCATTGTTTCTATTTTTATCATTTTATTTTCAGGCTTTATTTTACCCACGGCCAACTTAGCCGGTACTCACGGCCCGCTTATTCCGTTAATTCCTATTGTTGTTGCTGCTGGCGGTCACCCTATGGCGTTTGGCTTACTCATTGGTGCCTTTGGTTTTATTTTGGCCATAACCAAAGGAGGAAGTATGCTCGCGCGCCTAACCAGTAAAGGTGTATGTGGCGGGCTACTCATTTATTTAGGCTTTATTGGTACTATTTCGCAGGTTAAAAAGCTGTTTGCCTGGGCTGAGGCCATTGATATGGCGCATATTGCGTTTATTGTTATTTTAGCCACCATTTTATTGTATGCGCTATTAGAGCACTTTAAAAAGCGCTGGTTAGCTGTGCCGTTAAGCTGCCTTATTGGTGGCGTGGTTGCCTTTGCTTTAGGTGCACCGTTTGAGTTTCATACTGCTCCGGGTTTACCAAATATGAACCCCGCTTACTGGTGGGGCGAAAACACGGGTTGGATGCTTGGCCTGCCAACGCTTGAAAGCTTTGTGGTTGTACTCCCATTTGCAGTGCTCGCCGTTGCTATGTGGTCACCTGATTTTTTAGGTCATCAAGTATTTCAAAAAATAAGCTATCCGCAACGTACTGAAAAAGTACAAATGAATATCGACGACACCATGCTGAGCGCATCGGTTAGACAAACATTTGGCTCACTTGCTGGTGGTGCTAACTTTACCTCATCGTGGGGAACCTACATTGTACCTGCTGCTATTGCTAAACGCCCTATTCCGGCTGGCGCCATTTTAACAGCCGTATTTTGTATTATTGCTGGTTTATGGGGTTACCCAATGGATTTAGCCATTTGGCAACCTGTGCTTTGTGTAGCGCTTATTGTAGGTGTGTTTATTCCGCTACTTGAAGCTGGCATGGAAATGACGCGCGAAGGCAAAACAACGCAATCAGCCGCTATTGTGGTATTTGCCTCAACCTTAGTTAATCCGGCTTTTGGTTGGTCGCTTACTATGTTACTTGATAACTTAGGGCTTATTGGCTGTAAAGAACGTAGCGCAGAGCTAACTAAAATGAGCCGCTGGGTGATTCCACTTATTATGTTTTTGCTACTTACTACTGTAATGGCAATTGTAGGCATGTTACCTGGTATACCTGCGTTAATGGCTGACTTTAGACATTAAGCCTTAGGTACTGAACCTAATATTTACCCACAAAAAAGCACGGCAATTGCCGTGCTTTTCAATACGTGATTTTACTATATACAAGTTAAACAATTACTGCCAAGGGCGCTCAGCTGCTAGTTGTTTTTCAAACGCATCAATCTGTGGGTTTAGTGTTTCGGTTACACCAATAAAATCTAAGCCACTTAATAGACGCTCTTTTACGTCTTTACGAATATCAAAACTAATTGGTGCAAACTTACTGCTTGTTAGTGTTTGATTTTCAAGGTCGATTTCAATGTTAATATCGTCGTGCTGCTCGCTAAGTACAAACAATTGCTCAAGCGTGTCGGCAGGTAACGCAATGGCTAACATTTGGTTGTTACCACAGTTATTAAAGAAAATATCTGCAAAGCTTTCAGCTAAAATAACTTCAAAACCATATTGCTTAAGTGCCCATGGCGCGTGCTCGCGAGATGAGCCACAACCAAAGTTATCGCGCGTTAATAATATTTGCGCGCCTTGGTAGCATGGGCGATTTAAAATAAAGTCAGGGTTTGGCTCACCGTTATCTAGGTAACGCCAATCATAAAACAAGGCAGCATCAAAACCTTCGCGGCTAGTTGATGTTAAAAACTGCTTAGGAATAATTTGGTCAGTATCTACATTGTTTTTATCAAGTGGAGCCATTAAGCCACTAAAAAATACGCTCATTATGCTTCTCCTCTAATATCAACAAAGTGACCATGTATTGCAGCGGCTGCCGCCATTGCAGGACTAACTAAATGGGTACGCCCGCCACGACCTTGGCGACCTTCAAAATTACGATTAGAAGTAGATGCACAACGCTTGCCTGCTTCTAGGCGGTCATCGTTCATCGCTAAACACATAGAACAACCTGGTTCGCGCCATTCAAAGCCAGCGGCTTTAAAAATATCAGCTAAGCCTTCGTCTTCCGCTTGTTTTTTAACTAAGCCCGAGCCCGGTACAATTAATGCCTCTATGCCGGCTACAACTTGCTTGCCTTCAACAATTTTTGCAGCAGCGCGTAAGTCTTCAATGCGGCTATTTGTACATGAGCCAATAAATACCGTGTCTACTTTCGCGCTTGATAATTTATCGCCCGCTTTTAAGTCCATGTATTTAAGTGCGCTGCGAATGGCATCAGCTTTAATTAAATCTGGCTCTTTATCTGGATCGGGTATGCACTCATCAACACCAATTACTTGCTCTGGGCTTGTGCCCCAGGTAATTTGTGGCTGAATGTCGTCAGCATTTAGCTCAACAACTAAATCAAAGTGTGCGCCTTCGTCTGTTTTTAAGGTTTCCCAATATTCAACGGCTGCATCAAAATCTGCGCCTTTAGGTGCAAACGGACGACCTTTTAAATAATCATAAGTAATTTGGTCAGATGCAATTAAACCCGCTTTTGCACCCATTTCTATGCTCATATTACATAGCGTCATACGGGCTTCCATTGAAAGCGCTTCAATGCCTGCACCACAAAACTCTGCTACATAGCCTGTGCCACCAGCAGTACCTAACTTGCCAATTACCGCCATAATTAAATCTTTAGCCGTAACTGTTGGACGCAATACACCGTTAATTTGAATTTTTAACGATTTCGCCTTTTTTTGCTGTAGCGTTTGCGTTGCTAATACGTGCTCAACCTCAGACGTACCAATACCATGCGCTAATGCGCCAAACGCACCATGCGTAGAAGTATGGCTATCGCCACATACAATGGTTGTGCCTGGCAAAGTAATACCTTGCTCTGGGCCCATTACGTGCACAATGCCTTGGTTAATTGAGTTTAAATCGTAAAGTACAATACCAAACTCTTTACAGTTTTTATCAAGCGCCATTAATTGATTTTTAGATACTTCGCTTGCGGCATCAAGTGATCGGCTCTTAGTCGATACGTTATGATCCATCGTTGCAAAGGTTTTTTCTGGGCAACGTACAGTACGGTTTTTTTCACGTAGACCTGCAAAAGCCTGCGGAGAAGTAACTTCATGCACTAAATGGCGGTCAATATAAAGTAAGTCGGTTTGCTCATTTATGCTGGCAACGGTATGTGCTTGCCAAATTTTGTCGTATAACGTTTGGGCCACTTGCTAATTCCCTAATCTGTTTGAGTTGCAGCATAACGGTGCTGCAACTTTAATATGTTATTAAATGCGTGAAACGATAGCGGCTGCCACATCGCTTGTGCTGTAACCTGCATTTGGATATATATCTGGTGTGCCAACGCCTGCTTCTACGGCTTCTGCTACTGCTTTTTCAATCGTGCGAGCAGCTTCGTCTTGCCCTAGCGAGTAACGTAGCATTAATGCGGCACTTAAAATTTGTGCTATTGGGTTTGCAACGCCTTTACCTGCAATATCTGGTGCTGAACCGCCTGCTGGCTCGTACAATCCAAAACCCGATTGATTCAAGCTTGCCGAAGGTAATAAGCCCATTGAGCCTGTGATCATCGCGCACTCATCTGACAAAATATCGCCAAATAAGTTATCGCAAAGTAGTACGTCAAATTGGCTAGGCTGTTTAACTAACTGCATAGCGGCGTTATCTACGTAAATGTAATCTAGGCTTACTTCTGGGTAGTCTTTGCTTACTTCGGTGACTACTTCGCGCCATAATACGCTTGATGCAAGTACGTTTGCTTTATCAACAGAGGTAACATGGTTACTACGTAGTTTTGCAGCTTCAAAAGCAAAACGAGCAATACGTTCAATTTCTTTACGCGAGTATGTTTGCGTATCAAAAGCAGCTTCTTCAGCGCCTTCGCCGCTACGGCCTTTTTCGCCAAAATAAATGCCGCCGGTTAGCTCGCGCACACATAAAATATCAAAACCTTTTTCGCTAATATCAGCGCGAAGTGGTGACGCTGCACTTAATGCAGGTAATAACTGTGCAGGGCGCAGGTTACAAAACAAACCAAAGTGCTTACGAAGCGGCAATAACGATGCGCGCTCAGGCTGCTCGTTTGGTGGTAGGTTTTCCCATTTAGGACCGCCTACCGAACCAAATAAAATAGCATCAGCGTTTTCACACGCTGCAAGTGTGCTCTCTGGTAATGCTTTACCAAATTCATCAATTGCTGCGCCACCAATTGCATAATGCTCACGGTTCAGGGTAAAACCAAACTTATTGCTCACAGCATCAAGTACTTGTTCTGCTGCTGCCATCACTTCTGGACCAATACCGTCGCCAGCTAATACGGCAACGCTGTAGTTTGTTTTACTCATCCTGCTTTCCTTTGTTGTTTTAAATCAGACACTTTTTGTGCACGATAAATTAAGTTATAAACACGGATCATGGCGCGTACCGACGCTTCAACCACATCCGCTGCAATGCCCGCACCGTGGTAAGGTCGGCCATCGTATTTAGCTATAATATTTACTTGGCCTAATGAGCTTGCACCTTGACCTGTCGCTTCTAAGTTATATTCAATCATTTCAACGCTCATACCGGTTAAGCGCTCAATAGCTGCAAACGAAGCTTCTACTGGGCCATTACCTGTCGCGGCTTCTTGTTTAGCTTCGCCATCAATTCGCATTCCAATGGTAGAGCTTGCTACCGATTGTGAGTTAGAGGCTGAGTTAACAAATTCTAATTGGTATTTTTCGTCTTTGTCGTTAATTTGATTAAAGTAAATCATCGCCTCAAGGTCGTAATCGTATACAGTGCCTTTTTGGTCAGCCAATTCAATGAAGCTTTTGTATAAGCCATCCATATCGTAATCAGATTTTTGATAGCCTAACTCTTCTAAGCGATGCTCAATAACATGACGACCCGAACGCGAAGTCATATTTAATTGGTTGCTTGGCACACCAACGCTTTCTGGCGACATAATCTCATAAGTATTTTGCGCTTTTAATACACCATCTTGGTGAATGCCAGAGCTATGTGCAAAGGCGTTTTCGCCAACAATCGCTTTATTTGGTTGTACTGGCATATTACAAATTTTAGCCACTTGACGAGATGCGCGGTAAATTTCTTCACTTTTAATATCGGTGTATACTTTTAAGTGGTCGTGGCGCATTTTCATAATCATCGCCACTTCTTCAAGCGAGCAGTTACCAGCCCGCTCACCAATGCCATTGATAGTACACTCAATTTGGCGCGCACCGGCTTGCACTGCGGCTACCGAGTTTGCTACTGCTAAACCTAAATCGTTATGGCAATGCACACTTAAGCGCGCTTTATCAATATTTGGCACGTTATTCATTAAATGACGGATCATCGCGGCGTATTCGTCTGGCGTTACAAAACCAACGGTATCTGGCAAGTTAATAGTTGAAGCCCCAGCATTAATTGCCTGCTCAACAATTTTACATAAATCCCAATGCGGCGTACGACCGGCATCTTCACACGAAAACTCAACATCATCAGTATAGTTACGTGCCAATTTAATTGATTTAACAGCCATTGCCGTTGCATCGTCTAGGCTCATACGTAATTTATGTTCAAGGTGCAAAGGGCTTGTAGCAATAAAAGTATGAATACGGCTTTGCTGAGCTGTGCGAAGTGCTTCGCCACAGGCTTCAATGTCTTTAGCAACTGAGCGTGCTAAACCACAAATAATCGGGCCTTTTACTTCGGTTGCAATACGTTGCACCGAGCGAAAATCAGCAGGGCTCGAAACTGGAAAACCCACTTCCATCACATCCACATTCAAGCGGCTAATTGTATGCGCTAATTGAATTTTATCATCTTCAGTAAGGCTTGCTTTAAGCGCCTGTTCGCCATCACGTAAGGTGGTATCAAAAATCCATACTTTATCTTGCTCTTGCATAACTGCCCCTCATTCCTATGTTACCCAAATTTCAATTAATCCCAGCCGCGAGATAAAAAAAACCCCGCAATTGCGGGGTTTTTAGTGTTCAACTCGATGCAAACACACTAATCCCCGCTCACTGACCATAGCAGTAAGAGGTTAAGTTTTAGTGTAATTAAACGAATAATATGCATCTTGTTTTCTTGTGTGTGTGTTCAGTGAAGCCTATTTTTAACATTACAAAGCGACGGAAGCAAGCATAAAAATTCCACAAAACACCTTTAAAACACAACCATAAAGAAAATAAAAACCAATAAAACTTAAATAACAAGATTAAAAATACCAAACACGTTTCTTGTCACCATAATTAAATCGGCTTTAAAGTGATCCCCGATTAGATAAGTTTTGTCACTTTTATTTGAGTTTATAAAGTAATCACATGTTTAATGATTAAAAAGTGCCATTACTCACTTTATGGCCGAAGGGCCGAAATGATTTGAGCCATATTGAACCTACCTTCACATCGATGGAATCGGTTTATTATTTTCAATATAACCAGTTAGTAGATACACCACAGGGCTGGCACTTCCTTTGCTAATATCGTGCATAATCAATACTACCTTTCTTGAGCTACTAAGTTTGTAATAGCGATAGGAGTTAAAGATCTCATACCCCATATATATTTTTCTTTTATTAACGTCTCTAACTGCTCATCTGTCACAATGTTTTTTGTTTTTATGACGCGCTCTGAAAGATAGAAACCTTTTTCATCACGCTCTTTTGAATGTTTTATTGTATACTCTAATAGGTAATCTTCTTCTGGAGAGAAAATAACACCATTTCCCTCCCCTTTTTCTGAGTGCTCTATTTCAGGGTTTGCAATATTCACCCAGTGGAAGTGAAAATCATCTCTACCATGCGTCATAAATGCTAAATACTTACCATCGGGTGAAATTCGGTGATTTCTCATCTCCCACGGACGTGGAAAACCAAAATTAACTTTGCGTACTACTTCACCATTAAACTTATGTATCCAAAAGCCATCGTGCTTTATGGCTAAAAATTCTTTATCGTCCGGGAGTAAAAACAGCTCATCTGAATAAATTATTTTGCGCTGTGTAAGTGTGGCTGTGGATACGTTGTAATTGTAATGTTTACCATCTGCATAAAAAATCACATTATCGCTATCTGAGGTCCAATTAAATGAAGGATGTCCTCCTCCACCTGACATGGTAATGAGTTTTTTTTCTTTGGTGTCGTATAACTGACGAGTCGCTCGGTCATTTATATAGCCCGAAATAGCGATATAACGGCTATCTGGTGAGCGAGCTACCTTATGCAGCCCAACAGGTCTGAACTCTATAAATACCTCTTCTGGAATTATGCGGCGCCTGTCTGAGCCATCTAACCGTGATGACCACAGTGTGCGCACATCACTGCCTTTATATTTATTCCAAAACATTAACCGCGGGGTTGAAAATGTATCTGCATCGCCATACACCTCTTCGCGTATTTCTAGTGGCCACTCAGGGTGGTTTTTATGCTCTTTAGCCCATGGGTATTTAGCAACATCAACGGCTGTTGTGTTTGTTGTACTTTGCGATGAGGGCTCTGAGCAACCAGTTAAAAACACAATTAAACTGAAAACTAATATAAAAACACAGTGCCTTTTTGGCGAAAACATTTAAATATCCTTTTTAAAAAACTCAATAAAAAAGCCCAAATTAATGGGCTTTTTTTGTATATTGTGGCTAATCACTTATTTTGCGTACATTGATTGCCTCTATACGCGCCTCATCTAAGCTGTTTGAATGTGTTTCAAACCACTCTTTAACTTCATCAACAGTCATGTCATTGGAGCTATAAAAGTCTTTTTGATAATCACTCAAGTGGGGCTCGAGTTTGTTATAGCGTTTACTCTTCATGGCTTTAGACCATGGCACGTTGCTGGTTATCGATTTCGGTAACTCCACCTCTAGACCAAAGCCATGGCTGTATGTATCGTCTAAAAACAAACCATCAACAGTACTAAAGTCGGCAACGCTTATTCCTGAATTACCAGCCGTTCTAAATTCTTTAAAACATAGTTTAGGTGATTCATCAACCGAGCCATTAGCGTTTATATCCACGTTACCGAAAGGGCGAATACCTTTTACGGTATTACCTTTAGGGGTTTTATAATCCAGTTTAAAACGTGCGACATACAAATGCTTTTTCTCAGTTTGGCCTTGCTTATCTAACTCAGCTTTTTTGTTATGCCAATTAAACAACGAGAGTACCTCTGGAGAATCATCTTTTAAAAATGAGATAAAATCGCGAAGTTGAAATTGCTCTTTAACTTTACGTCGTCTTGTTAGTTTATAGTGATTACCACGTATTTTGCCTCTGTTAAAACCACCTGTTAAAGAACGCTCAATTTCACCAATATTAATTAAATTACTGGGATAAGTAGGCCCTTGCAACTCACTGTCTTTGAGCCAACCCGACGAAATACCCGCCATACTCAAAGAGCAAGGAATAGTATTAGGGTTTAGGTTAATTAAATCTTTGCTGTAATTATCTTCAAGTAACTTATCAGCGGTTACCACGACAAACACTTCTATTTCAGTATCCCAATCATATTTTTTAATTTTAAGGCTATTACCGTGGCGAGTGATGGTAAGGTTGTTTTTATTTTCACTTGCCCAAAGCTCGCGCTTATAGAGCTCTTCATTAATAGTTTTTTTATAAGGTCCCTCTAAATACTCGTTGTTTAAATTCGCTAATGAGATAAATGGCGCGCCTTCGCCCCCAATTCTAATTGCCATAGTAACGGTTTTCTCACCATCAAATAACTCAGGGTAGGCAAAGCTTGAATCATAGCTCGTTAGATAGTCTTTAATTAACAGCGAGCTGTGTTTTTCTTTATCAACACTCACTAAAAAGTCATCTTCAATAAAACTAAATACCCCATCAAACTCAACAGGGCCTTGTGCAGGTGTTTGTTTAAGCGGTAAATCTTCACTCTTAGTGCCAGCCACCTGGCACGTGATTCTATAGCGCATATTATTTAGACGACCAGAGTCAGCATAGTCATCTGCGCTATTAATCCCGGGTAATAAAAAAGCTCCTTGGTGTGCGGTTGGCTTTATGCCTAAATACGTTTTAGGCCCAAGTTGATAAAATGGCTGAAATACACACCCAACCATCCCTATATAGCGCGATTCATCAAAACCGTCTTGACCTATAAACAGCTCATCTTTGGTCAACGCACGTGCAAGCTCTGAATACTTAATGCTGGTCACATCCCAGCCATCTATACGCTCCACTTCAAATGTGAGTGGTGCTATATGGGCCATTTTTTCATCAAACACCACCAGTACTCTAACCGGTGTAAATGGTGTAATTGACTCATCCCCTAAATCACTCATTAAATGCCATTTTTTAGTATTAATATCTTGGTAATACATCACACTACAATGATAGTTTGCCTCACCGTATTGCATCATTAAGGGGTCAAAAGTATCAATAAAGTTGTCAAGCTCATTGGTGCCTAAAGTATGAATCGGAAAATACTTTTGATACTGTGTTTGTAAATAACCTTGCAATGAAGACACTGGCGCTTTAGACATCATATAAAACCCAAGCGCAGGGCTAACCATGCCTATCAAACTTGATGTTGCTCTTTTATCATCCATTACTTGTACGTGGTTTTCGTATAACGTTTTACGATTACTTGCGGCGGTTAATTTAAAGTCTTGGTTTACACCGTAGGTTAATTGATATTCCTGCTCAGCGGCACCAGTGCTTTTCATGTTATTAACGTTTTCAACTAAGTTAACCCAAAAGGTATCCATTTTTATTACAGCGTTATCTATTAATGGATACGCCCACTCATCGCCGAGTAAAAAGTTTTCAATATAGGCCTGAATCTCTAATTTTTTTGCATTGTTAATGTAATCGTCTTTGCTGCTTGCATACACTTGCGCTCTTAGTAGTAAACCAACCAATCCCGCGATGGCTTCGGCTCGCACTCTGTATTGCGCCGCCCATAAAGTGCTATTAGCAATAGTATGGTTACTGTTCATTTCTGTTACTAAATCACGCATTAATGCTTGATTAGCGCTGCTTCGTTCGCTTTGCTGTTTTTGCCTATCATCAACTGCTAAATATTGTTTGCATATATTATCTGTCATTACTTCATCAGCTAAGGCAGCAACGCCACGAGTAACAACAGGCGCTGCGCCTACCACCGCTTTAGCAAGCCCAATTGAACGTGCCACAAGCGCGGTATGAGGTATTACACTTAATACAGCAAGCGCAGTGTCAAGTGCGGCCATTAATGCTTTGTCGCCCTCTTTTGAGCGTGCGATTTTTTTCTCAACACTTAAGCTACGGTAACGTTCTAAATTATTCAGCCCCTCACGAGAAGCACTTACAGCAAGGCTACTGACAATATAAGCCTTAAGGCTTACCCGCCGGTTAATTTTGCGTTGGCTTTCTGAGTCGTTATCAACCAAGTTCTCAAGCATGCCGTACCCATATACCCGCATGCGAGATTCAACTTGGTTATGATCCATACCGCGGCTAATCATCTGCTCAGCTAAAATAGTTTTAACAGCCTCAGCGCGCCTTAAAGACAGTTTTTTATTATATTCAACGCCTCCGATATCACAGGTATACCCCGAAATATCAACCATTGCATCAGGGTTTGCGAGCAGCCCTTCAACAATAATTTGGCTACGCGATATTATTTCATTTTGGTACTGCTCACTCACAACGTCACTATCAAGTTCAAACTGGCTTTGAATAACTACATCGTGGCTTACTTCGCGCTCGCTTAAACGGGCAAAATAATCATCAGCTACTCTTTTATAATGATTAACACTAGTGTTTAAAGTGTTTTTCGCCTTACCAAAGTACGATATGGTCGCCTCACTAAACGCGCTAATACTTACAGCTAAATCAACGGTATTGATAGACTTATCTAATACGTTGAGTACGCGCGCAGGCACACCTAACGTATCACCGAAGGTATTATTGAATTGCCGTTCCTGATTATCAGTTAAACCACCGTTAGCTAAACTAAAAGGTAAGAAGTATTTGCTTAATGCATCGCTTGTTGTCAGGTCACTGGGGTTAATTAACGCCTCCCTCATTTTAGCCCACGCATCAACACCGCTATCAAGTGCAAAGGTAGCATCAAGCATTGCCGATACTGCAGGGTCTTGGTTTGTTTGAAAGTGGGTATGCAGCGTTTTAGCAACTAACTTGGCAAATTTCCCTCGGTTATCATGGTGTACGCCATCGGCATCAACATATTGCTGCATGTCGGCAACTAAAAAGCCCGCAGCAAGGCTGGCGCGGGTTTTAGTTAACTCCCAATTTGTACAGTAATCTAAAAAGCCACTGGCAATTGCCGTGGGTTTGCTATTCGGCATTTTGGCATCGGGCGAGCCATATTCAGGCAAGCCTTTTTTTGGCTCATTAGGATCAAAAGCCGCAGGAGCAGAGGCCGTGTTTTTTGCAAAGTTAATTAAGTGGGTGTAATAACTCGGAAACTGCTTAATCAATGACTCTTCAACAGAAATTGGGTCGCAGTTAATAATATCAAACTCACCGGCCTCGTTTTGAATATCAAAATGCAACATTTCACTGATTTCGTAATAAGGGGTGCCACTGTTATCATAGCTCAGAGCGTTTTGGCTCCAACGGGTATTTTGTTCGTCTAATTCAAGTTTATCTAATTTAACGCGTATCTTATATAAACCAGCACTCAGCTTTTGATCATTATGATTAATTACAGCGGTGTAAACTGTAGAACCATCAACTTTTTTAAACTTACCTTCTATTGGCGCGTTCGTTCCTTTGATAATTTCAACGTTAACATCATCTGCTAGCGGAATTGATTGATTAACATTAAGTAATAATGCCCGTGTTTTAGGTATAACATAACCATAAATATGGGTTACCTTGCTCTTAATAATGTGGTCGTTATACCAATCGCTGTAGATTTTATCTTTATTATTAGTGTCGGGGCGTTTTAAATCTGCAACTGCAATCTGTTGATAGCTAAGGTTATTAGTTTTACCCTTATAGCTTTCTAGTTGAGTTTTAAATGCATCAAACCACTTATCACCTTGGCTTGCACTTAACAAGCTTATCGCATCAACTGGCGGCACAATAATAGGTCGGGTTTTATGGGCATGAAACGGTGTGCGTGTTGTTAACTGTTTGTCATCAACAGTTTCTAACACCGCACCTTCATCACTACTTAATAGTATTGGTGTGGCTTCATTGCTATCAGCCACCACCACACGGTTAAACAGTGGAGTGAGCTTACTGATTGGCTCCCCCCCATTAACATAACCCGTGAGTAAATACGCTTTAGGAAAACTAGATTGCCCTTTATCAAATTGCTCTGTCATTGTTCATCCTTGATATTAAACACGCCAAAAATACGCAAAGTTCCCATGCCCCAAATATTACTTTCTTTAAGCGGTATTTCTTTTTCTTGCTTAGTGATTAAATCCAATTCAATAAAGTAATAATCAGGGTATGGGCGGCCGTTCCCCATTAGCTCTGTCGAATCTCTTGATGCGGGACTAAACACTTTATTTTTTTTATTTGAGAAAAAAAACGTCCCTGCTTTCCTTGGTAGTATAATGCGCTTACTCGGATCTGATAAATTAATCCAGTAATTTTTAGGGTATCCAAGTCCCTCTGATACAAAATAAATATAATCACCGAAGGGGGATACTTTTAAATACTTCATAGTAAATTGAGTATTAAAGCCTAAATCGACCTTCTCTATCACATCGCCATTAAAGTCATGTAACCAATATTTATTTTTTTTATCGGCTAAAAAAGTTTTGCCGTCTGGTAATAAATACAAGCCATTAGAGTAAATAATTGGCCGCTCAGTGAGCTTTTTTGTAGGCACATGGTAGTTGTAATGCTTACCACTGGCGTAAAAAATTACATTTTCACTGTCTTTAGTCCAATTAAAATGGGCATAGCCATAGCCTTCGCTCATTAAAATAAACTGCTGGGTTTTGGCATCCCAAATCTCACGTGTATAGCCAAGTTCATTGTTGTACATTGATATTGCGATATACCGATTATCTGGCGAACGCACCGGTTTATGACCATCGACCATATTCTTACCCGTAAATACGCTTTCTGGAATAATCCTGCGCCTGTCAGAGCCATCCATGCGTGCTGAAAACAACGTTTCTATACCTATCCACTCAATCTCAGCTCTAAATAAAACCCGCGGAGTTGAAAACGTTTCTTTATCGCCATACACCTCGTCGCGCACTTCTTTAGGCCACTCAGGATGATATGTATGCCGATATGCTCTTTTATCTTTACTAAATCGACTGGGTTGCTCTTCAACAGCTTGTTTAGCAGGTGGAGCAGGCTCCTCACCACAGCCAGTTAATAGCAATGTAGCGACACTTAGTAACATTATTACTGCACGGCGTGAAAATGACTTAGTTAACAGCGGCGTTATTGGTGAGTTTTTTACTGAGATTAATGACATCAATAGTCCTTGATTGTACGGTGTAAATTGGTCGTAGAGGCAACAATGCGAAGCGTGAATGGGGTAGTTTTATGAGCATGAAACGGTGTGCGTGTTGTCAACTGCTTGCCATCAACTGCCTCAAGCACGGCGCCTTCATCACTGCTTAATAGTATTGGTGTGGCTTCATTACTATCAGCCACCACCACACGGTTAAACAGCGGGGTAAGCTTACTGATTGGCTCCCCCTTATTAACATAACCAGCGAGTAAATACGCTTTAGGAAAACTAGATTGCCCAGTATAAAATTGCTCTGTCATTGTTCATCCTTGATATTAAACACGCCAAAAATATATATTGACCCCATTCCCCAAATATTACTTTCTTTAATTGGTATTTCTCGTGTTTGCTGAGTATTTAAATCAAATTCATAAAAAAAGTCATCTATATAATACTGACCATTCCCCATTAAATCAGTCGAATCTTTAAACCCTTTACTTAACACTTTATTTTTTTTATCTGAGAAAAAATAACCCCCTGTTTTGAAAGGTTTTGTAATGCGCTTACTGGGGTCTGATAAATTAACCCAGTAATATTTAGGGTATCCAAGCCCCTCTGATAAAAAAGAAATATAATCGCCGAAAGGGGATACTTTTAAATACTGCATCGTAAATTGGGTGTTAAAGCCTAAATCAACCTTCTCAATCACGTCACCATTAAAGTCATGTAACCAGTATTTATTTTTTTTATCGGCTAAAAAAGTTTTACCGTCTGGCAATAAAAACAAGCCATTAGAGTAAATAATTGGCCGCTCAGTAAGTGTTTTAGTGGGTACGTGGTAGTTATAATGTTTACCACTGGCGTAAAAAATCACATTTTCACTGTCTTTAGTCCAATTAAAATGGGCATGGCCATAACCTTCACTCATTAAAATAAACTGTTGGGTTTTGGTATCCCACAGCTCGCGGGTAAAACCGTGATCTGTTGTATCCATAGATAAAGCAATGTACCGGTTATCAGGAGAGCGCTTTGGCGTGTGGCTACCAATAAGCCCCCTACCTTCAAAGGCAGTTTCGGGGATAATGCGGCGCCTATCTGAGCCATCCATACGGGCTGAAAACAGCGTTTTCTTTTTCATCCATTCGACTTTCGCGTTAAATAAAATACGCGGGGTTGAGAATGTTTCTTCATCGCCATACACCTCGTCGCGCACCTCTTTAGGCCATTCAGGGTGGTATGTATGACGATACGCCAATTTGTCTTTACTAAATCGGCTGGGCTGTTCTTCAACAGCTTGTTTAGCAGGTGGAGCAGGCTCCTCACCACAGCCAGTTAATAGCAATGTAGCGACACTTAGTAACATTATTACTGCACTGCGTGAAAATGACTTAGTTAACAGCGGCGTTAAAAACGGTTTAAATCGGGCTGTGTTTTTTGAGATTAATGACATAGGTAATCCTAGTATATGCAGTGTGAATTTATTAATGGATTTCTCTTATAAATCTATGTTATTTATAATAAATTTATTCATCATCTATATTAATGCTTGGCATTAATTCTGCTTGCGGTGTTTGACCACTGAGCTGTGTATAAGGCACTCGTTCAAAGATATAAAAAGGCTCAGCCCCGTCATCTGGATCTTGTATTAAATTAAAAGTACCTTCTGTAGGGATTTTTCTAAATGTTAGACGAACCCAGTCGGTATTTACAATACGCCGTTCTCCAACAGGGCATTCTTGACGCCAACAGCTTTCGACATGTTCCAAAATAATTTTCTCATTGAGCGGGTTTATAGGCTTGCTCGACGATTTGCTTAAATTTAACTGGTATTCAAAGGTGATTTTTGGCTCTGTAATATACTTTTTATTTATATTATTTATCTGCATGGGCGAACACTGTGAAATACTCATTTTAGCTCCCAAATACTTGCTGTAATTTTGCTTTGGTTTTTGCCCCTGCAATTCCATCTACTTCAAGATCATGCTCGTATTGAAAATCACTCACTCCCGCTTTGGTTTTTGAGCCGTTAATTCCATCAACTGTACCGCAGTCAAAGCCTAATAAATTACAGCGAGCTTGCACACCTGAAAGTGTATCGATGGGATCTAAATGACCAACTTGTGCGGTAAAACTTTCACTTGGTGAGCTTTGATCTTCCTTGAGGTATAAATCAACCTGCCCAGTGAGTGAATCATTTTCGTTTAACTCAACTTCTATTAAACCATTGCTTGGTAATACAGTGTCTATTGTTTGGCTACCAATAGTAATTACGATGCGCTTACCCGTAATATCGTCGCCATCTTCATGAATAATTTGCAGGCGAAAATACTCTTTTTCGTTTTGTACAACAAAACTATTAATGCTGTTGGTGCGCAGCGGAATAAACTTTTCTTTTTTTGGCGGAATCGTAATTTTATCGCCCGGGTAAATTAAGTTTGGATCGGGGCGTAGGGCTTTAAACTCTGCATTGCTTGGGTGGTTGTAAAGCGCTTTAGATGTTTGGTAGCCGTATTGTTTTGCTATGCGCAATAGCGTTTCACCTTGGGCTACGGTGTGTTGTTGGGTCATTGTGTATCCTTAAACTTTGCCTACAGACCAATCTTCGCTGTCGAGTTCAAAAAAGCTGACTTTAGCATTTTCAAAGTCGGGGCCTGATACGTTGGCATAACCGTTTTGATCAAGTTGCCCGGTAATAATGTGGCCGTTGCGTAGGCGTATTTTGTAGCCCATATTAGCTTGTGGTTCGCCAGCTTCGTCGAGTAGTTCTATTTCGTAGGCTAAAGTGGGTTGTTCAACAGTAAATGTGGTGGTGTCGGTTGCGCCGCTGGCTGTTACCGTAACATTATAAATACCTGGTTTTACTTCAGCGTAGTGCTGCCAAAACGAGACTTCGTCGGGGCGTTTTTTTTCTAGTTGTAGCGTTATTTGCCCACTTGTTGGCCCTTGCCACTGAATAACTACACTGCGGCTGTTACTGCATGAGCCTTCTATATTGAGTTTCCAACCACTGGGGACTGTTAAGCTTGTGCCTGCTTTAGCGGGTTTGCGCTCGCTATAACCTAGGTTGTAATCGTAAATTAAATTGGCATTTTTATAGCCGGTATATTGCTGCGCGAGTTGCTCTACGGTTTCGGCGGCGCTAAGTACGTGGGTTGTAAAATTTTGCCTAACAGTGTGCGATGCTTTTAGTAGCATTGTGCTGTTTAGCTCTGGCTTATAAATACGTACAGCGGGCGCATGCTGTTGTATAGGTTGCGCTGCTTTTTTAGGTTTTTGATTATAACTTTGCTGGTTTATAAATTGCGGACTATTTTGCGCAGCTGATTGACTGTTTATAAATGCAGAAGTGCTTGGCGTCATTACTGTGTTATTTATAAAAGTATTGTTTTGCAACGCTGTTTGCGATGATGTAATTGAACCATTATTAACCGCACCCGAGTATTTTGTTGGTGCTTGAGTTTGTTTTGGGTAAACAGCCAAACGTGTAGTAGCTTGCTTAAAGAGAGAATACGGTACTTTTTTCCACTCTTTGTCTTTAGCCCAATACTGGCATTTATTATCGTCGCGTAAACGCGCAGCTTGGTGTTTATCTAGCGCACCAAATAGGTTGTCTTGCAGTTGCCTTTGCAACGCTTTAGGAAGTTTGCAAAGCTGAGCACGACTTAAATAAGAGAATGTAACCACAGGCTCTGAATTTTCAGGCTCATTATGTGGTTGTTCAAATAGTGGGGGGTAATTTAAGTTCACCGGATCCTTGGTGAGCATTTGCATCCTCGCTTTCTCTTAATAAGAGACTTATTTATTATTTAGTTACGGCTAAAAGGTATGCCGTTATTATAGTGCGTTAATATAAAGAAATAGGCACAAAAAATCTACAATGAATTTTTAAATTTGCTAACTTTGTTCAGTGTTTTCTCTTACGTAATGCCCGGCTCCACGAGTAATATAACGCAGCTGCCAAATAACGCGCTCAATTAATTCGTCGCGTTGCAATCCTTCTATATCGAGCGCTTCTGCACCCGCATTAAATACGAGCGTTACCATAGATTCCGCCTGAATATAGGCATGCATAGCATTACATTTAGTTTCACTTTCTAAATAATGAGCTAGCTCTAAAATAAAATGTTTTACCTCGCGGGCTACAGCGGCTCTAAATGCTTTAGAAGTCCCAGAGCGTTCTCGCAGCAACAACCTAAATTGGTTACTTGAGTTATCAATAAACTCCATAAAAGTAACCACTGAGGTATTTATAACACTGCCGCCATCGTTAGCTATTCGTCTGCGTGCTTGACGCATAAGTTGGCGAAGAGTTAAACCGGCTTCGTCTACCATGGTTAAACCTAGCTCATCCATGTCTTTAAAATGACGATAAAAAGAAGTTGGGGCAATACCAGCTTCTCGTGCTACTTCGCGTAAACTTAAATTCGAAAAACTATGATCAGCACTCAGCTGATTAAATGCCGCTTGAATTAACGCCTGTCGTGTTTTTTGTTTCTGTTGTGCTCTAACACCCGACATCAACAGCTCCCTGAATTATTTTATATGAATATTTAGTGATATTAGCTCAATTGTACAGTCTAATACTTGACGACGAGAGTTTGAAATACTATTTTAGCTTACAGTTGTACGCTGAGATTGAGAATTATGAATAAACCACCGATTATTTGGACAAACGTCCTATTTTTTAGCCTAACCTTTTTGGCGGCTGCCACACTTGTACCTTGGTACGCCATTAGCTACGGATTTACCAGCGCGCATTGGATTGCTTTTGTAGCCTGCATGTTTTATGCGGGCTTATCAATTACTGCCGGCTACCATCGATTATGGGCACATAAAACCTATAACGCACACCCTGCAGTTGAATTTATTTTTGCGCTTGGCGGTGCTTTTGCGCTGCAAAACAGTGCATTGCATTGGAGTAGCGATCACCGTATACATCACGGTCAAGTTGACGACCCAATAAAAGACCCTTACGCGGCGACCAATGGTTTTTGGTATAGCCATATCGGATGGATGTTACGTGACTACCAAGGCGATAGCTACGGTGATTATAGTAATTGTCGTGATTTACAGCGCAATAAAATAGTTATGTGGCAACACAAACATTACTTAAAGCTTGTGATTGCTATGAACGTAGGCTTGCCTCTAGCACTTGGTTTATTGGTTGGTGATGTGTGGGGGATGTTAATTCTTGCAGGTTTACTACGCTTAGTACTGAGTCAACACTTTACCTTTTTTATAAACTCAGTTGCACATATTTGGGGCTCTCGCCCATACACCGAAAAAAATACGGCACGTGATAACGGCTTTTTAGCGTTATTTACATACGGTGAGGGGTATCACAACTTCCACCATATTTTTGCAAGCGACTACCGTAACGGTATTAAGTGGTTTCATTACGATCCAACAAAATGGATGATTCGCTCTTTAGCAGCTGTTGGTTTAGCCAATAAGTTAAAGCGTACTCCTGTTGAACGTATAGAAAAAGCGAAGGCCGAAACGCTCATGAGCAAAACGCAAACGCGTCTTGCAAAATTGCCTTTAGCACAAGATAAGATTACATTATTACAACAAGAGTACGATTTACTGCTGAAAAAACTGCAAAATTATTGTTCACTACAAAAACAAGTGTTAGAAGTTAAAAAAAATAACATGGCAAAGCAGTGTGAACGCTCAGCATTAATGGCACAATACCATGAGTTGGAAGCCGCCTGGGAAAATCAAAAACAGGCATGGCTAGCACTTAATGCGAGGTTATTAAAAGCCTCTTTTAATTAATTTAGGAGTGGCTGTGGCCAAACAACCAGAACAAAAAAAAGTACCCGTGACATACCAATATGATGCAATAATTATTGGCACGGGTCCTGGCGGTGAAGGTACCGCCATGAACCTTTCAAAAAACGATAAAAAAGTAGCGGTTATTGAACGCCAAGAATCAGTTGGTGGCGGTTGTGTACATTGGGGAACAATTCCTTCAAAAGCGCTTCGCCACTCTGTTAGCCGCTATATTGAATACAAAGCAAACCCGTTATTTAATATTGGTGAGCGCCCTAGCCGCTTAACTTTTCCTGATATTTTACGTCACGCCAGTTCGGTTATTTCTAAGCAATCTAATTTACGTAGTAGTTTTTACGACCGTAACCGCATTCATATGTTTCAAGGTGATGCGAGCTTTGTAGATAAGCACACGATTGAAGTAAAAAGAAATGACGGCTCAACCGAGCGACTAACGGCTAAAACGATTGTTATAGCAACGGGTTCACGCCCTTATCGCCCACCAGAAGTCGATTTTACGCATTCTCGTATTTACGAAAGTGACACAATACTTGGCCTTGAGCATGACCCTCACCGCGTACTTATATACGGCGCTGGTGTAATTGGTTGTGAGTATGCTTCTATATTTAAAGGTTTAGGCGCTAAAGTTGATTTAGTTAATACACGCGACCGACTACTTGCTTTTATGGATGCTGAAATATCTGACGCGCTTAGCTATCACTTTTGGAACAGCGGTATTGTTATTCGTCATAACGAAGAGTTTGACCGAATAGAGACCCGTGACGACTGCGTTATTATGCATTTAAAATCAGGCAAACGCGTAAAAGCTGACTGTATTTTATTTGCTAATGGCCGTACTGGTAATACAGATACATTAAACCTTGAAGCCATTGGTTTAAAAGCCGATAGCCGTGGCCAATTAAAAGTTAACGAAACATATCAAACAGAAGTTGATAACGTTTACGCTGTAGGTGATGTAATTGGCTACCCAAGCCTTGCTAGTGCTGCGTTTGACCAAGGTCGTATAGCTGCTGATGCAATTGCATGTGGTAACTGCGATGACAGGCTGATTGTTGATATTCCGGCTGGTATTTATACCATTCCAGAAATGAGCTCAGTAGGTAAAACCGAGCAAGAGCTTACAGCCGCTAAAGTACCGTATGAAGTAGGCCGTGCTCAGTTTAAGCATTTGGCTCGCGCGCAAATTGCTGGTACTGAAGTAGGTAGTTTAAAAATATTATTCCACACCGAAACCAAAGAAGTACTTGGCGTACATTGTTTTGGCGAACGTGCCTCTGAAATTGTTCACATTGGCCAAGCTATTATGGAACAAAAAAATGGTGGCAATAATATCGACTACTTTGTAAATACCACATTTAACTACCCGACCATGGCTGAAGCCTACCGTGTTGCGGCATTAAATGGCTTAAATCGCTTATTTAAATAAGTAGTTTTAAAAGCCTTTATAAATAGGTAACAAAAAACCCGCAACTTAGCGGGTTTTTTACTTTTAAACAGTTTTAAAGCTCGTTTAAGTGACTATTACTTATGGTACTTAGCACTTAGCTCATGTACTGCATTAATAAATACGCCAGCATTTTCAGGGTCTACATCTGGTGTAATGCCGTGGCCTAAGTTAAACACGTGGCCATTGCCTGTACCAAAGTCTTCTAAAATAGTGCCGACTTCTTGGCGAATACGCTCTGGTGTACCGTGTAACATAGATGGGTCCATATTACCTTGTAGAGCAACTTTATCACCCACGCGGCGCTTAGCGTCGCTGATATTAATAGTCCAATCAAGACCGATTGCATCACAGCCTGTTGCTGCAATAGCTTCAATCCATTGACCACCATTTTTAGTGAACAAAGTAACCGGTACTTTACGACCGTCGTACTCACGAATTAAGCCATCTACAATTTTATGCATGTATTGTAATGAAAACTCATTGTAATCGCGCGGGCTTAATACACCACCCCATGAGTCAAATACCATTAGCGATTGCGCGCCTGCTTTAATTTGAGCATTTAAGTAATCAATAACTGAATCAGCTAGCTTATCTAGTAATAAATGAAGTGTTTGGGGCTCTGCAAACGCCATTTTTTTGATTTTACCAAATACTTTGCTGCTACCGCCTTCAACCATATAAGTTGCTAGTGTCCAAGGTGAACCAGAAAAACCAATAAGTGGTACTTCACCTTTAAGCTCACGACGAATAGTGCTTACTGCATTCATTACGTAGCCAAGCTCGTCTGTAGGGTCTAACTTTGGAATTTTTTTAACATCAGCAAGAGATGAAATAGGACGTTCGAACTTAGGGCCTTCGCCAGTTTCAAAGTAAAGACCTAAACCCATCGCATCTGGAATCGTTAAAATATCACTAAATAATATAGCGGCATCTAACGGGTAGCGACGAAGTGGCTGCAGTGTTACTTCACATGCAAGCTCAGCATTACGGCACAGGCTCATAAAATCGCCCGCTTGTGCACGTGTAGCGCGATACTCTGGTAAATAGCGTCCTGCTTGGCGCATCATCCATACCGGAGTTACATCAACAGGTTGTTTTGCAAGTGCACGTAAATAACGGTCGTTTTTTAATTCGCTCATGGCGTAAATGATCCTAAGACTTGTATAAATTGTGCAAGATTGTACCACCATATTCTCCGACCCTCTATTGCTTAGGGACGAAAACAGCTTTACCTAGAGGTAGATCAATAGAATAGAGTTTTTTAATCCATTTTGACTATAAAATAAACAAAAATAAATAACATTTAAAACTTTTTATTAATATGTTTGCAACATTACAAAAACCTTGTTATTGTTTGTCCCGCGTTAACAAAAACAATAATAAAAATCTTAAAACAATAAAAATAAATGTTTTAAAATAATAACAATAAAAATCATCTCATAAAAATAAGAAAGCTTGTTATAACAAGTCACTGAAAGAAATTAGACCACCGTAACTGGTGGTTTTTTCTTGCCTAAAATAAAATCCCTCGCCTCGGTTTATATAAAAAGGTACAACCCTCAAAGTAGCTCAACTTTACTTGTTGATATACGCGCAAATTAAATATATCTTGATGTACATAAACTTATTATATTTTAAATTAAAAACCAACCCAGCTAGGAGAACAGTTATGCTGACGCGTGTAGAAAAAGCTCAACAGAAATGGGGTGGTAGCCACACAGTAATTGATAAATGGCTAAACGAACGCCAAGAACTTATTGTACTTTACTGCAAAATTGCAGGCTTTACGCCATACGAAAAGCAAGATCAAGCATTGCCAGAGCCAAAACTAATTGAATCATTTTGCCAGCTTTTAATGGATTACCTATCTGCAGGCCATTTTGAAGTATATGACGATATAGCAAAAGCATGCGAAAAAAAGGGCTTACAAAGCCAAGAGCTTGCAAACTCTATTTACCCGCGTATTTCTAGCACAACCGATGTGGCGTTAGATTTTAATGATAAGTACGCAGAAGTAGATAAAGAAGACTTATTGAAAGATTTTGATAATGACTTATCTGTTATTGGTGAGGCATTAGAAGCTCGTTTTGCACTTGAAGATGAGCTTATTGATAACTTGTTTTCTAATCACACGAATTAATACGTTACTTACGCATATTAAAAAAGGGACCTAAGGTCCCTTTTTGCATTTACACAATAAGCTTATTATTGTGCTGGTGCTTCTTCATTTTGAATTTCAAGTAATTCAACTTCAAATACAAGTGTTGAATTAGCTGGAATCTTACCTAAGTCACGGTCACCGTAAGCAAGTTCTGAAGGAATAGTGAACTTGTACTTAGAACCCACTGACATAAGTTGTAAACCTTCAGTCCAACCCGCAATTACGCGGTTAAGAGGGAAAGTTGTCGGTTCGTTACGCGCATATGAGCTATCAAACTCAGTACCGTCTAATAAAGTCCCTTTGTAGTGTACTTTAACTACATCAGTTGCCACTGGCTTTTCGCCATCGCCTTCGCTAAGTACTTCGTACTGTAGACCCGACTCAGTTACTGTAACGCCTTCTTTTTTAGCGTTGTCAGCTAGGTATTTAGCGCCTGCTTCTTTACTTTTTTCAGACTCTACTTTAGCTTTTTCTTCTTGCTTAGTACGTACTGATGTATCTAGTGCAGTTAATACTTCGCGAATTTTTTCTTCGTCAATTTTTGCATTACCAGCAAGCGCATCTTCAAAACCACGAATTAAAAGTGCTTGGTCTAGTTCAATACCAATTTCTGATTTGTCTGCTAGGTCTTTATTTAAAAAGTTACCTACAGATGCACCAATACCGTATGCTTGTTGCTGTTCTACAGTGTCTAATTTAACTTCAGCTTGTTCTTTTTTTGCTTCTTGATTACAAGCTGTAAGCGCTAAAACTGACGCTGCAATCAATGACAATCTAATCGTCTTTTTCATTTTAAATCTCCGACATACTTTGCAGTTGTCATTTTAATGTATTATTACTAGTGAAAGATTAACGGCCCACATGATAGGCTGCTTGTTTAATGACTAAATTCCATATTGTTAGCTAAACTAAAAACATATCCAGTGATTAGACAAACAACCTAGGCATTTAACGCGTCCTAGTCTAACCTCTCAGTCACTAAGAGTTAAGGGGAAATACCTGTAATATGTCGATATTTCGTACTTTTTTAATCGTATTTAGCTGTTTTTTAGCCATCGCCTGTACCGATAATCAACAACACGCTGTAGCAAGTTACGAACATGCTGCACAAGGTGCGTTTTCATCAACAGTTTCAAACGATGGTAAATACAGTTTGATCTCCTCTATCAACCATGGGGTCGCCCTGTGGGATAATCAACAGCAAGTGCTAAAATACCAATGGTTTCAGCAGCAGTCACAAGACAGCCTAGTGTACGCTGTTGCCATTGCTTTTGATAACAGCGTGGCAGTTACCGCCGAAAAAACCACATTTGCTGTGTGGGATATAACCACAGGCAAAAATAAAGGTTATTACAAAATACAAAAAGCCAGTATTCGCGATATTGCTATTAGCAATCAAGGCCGTAGTGTTTTATACGGCCGTAGCGACGGCGTTGTCGTATTTGTAAACCTAGAAACTGGGCGTCGTATTGAGTTTTTAGGTCATCAAGATAAAGTTAACACCGTTGACCTATCACCTAACGGACGCTTTGCCTTAAGTGGTTCTAACGATTATGTTGCTTACTTTTGGGATACACGTACAGGACAAGTAATTCATCGTTTTAATCACCCAACGCGTGTTACCCAAGTGACGCTCGATCCACAAGGTCGCTATGCGTTTACGGCCGATAGTATGGCACAAGCAAATGTATGGAAGCTGACTACAGGTGATCTTGTGAGTAAACTGAAGTATATTGCGCGTCAGAAAATTTTTACTGCTGTGCGTTTTAACGAACAAGGCACTTTGCTTGCAACCGGCTCGCCAAATAAGCGCGTAGATTTGTGGCAAATACCAAGCGGTGAAAAAATTCAAACTTGGCAGGTTACCCCGCGCGAAGGCAGTAAGCCTAAATCGGCGGTGGTGCTAGATGTGACATTTACAGATAACGGTAAGTCGTTGTTAACCGAAAGCTCCAGCGGGAT
Source organism: Pseudoalteromonas sp. SR41-1 (assembly GCF_014164015.1). Classification (NCBI taxonomy): domain Bacteria; kingdom Pseudomonadati; phylum Pseudomonadota; class Gammaproteobacteria; order Alteromonadales; family Pseudoalteromonadaceae; genus Pseudoalteromonas; species Pseudoalteromonas sp. SR41-1. Next base: position 6,573 of record NZ_JACJEK010000013.1, on the reverse strand, counting down.
CGCAGAGCGATTTATTATACGAGAGAATAATGAACACAATTGAACATCGCTTAATGGAACTTGAAGCCAAAGTGGCTTTTCAAGACGAAACGATTGAAGTCTTAAATGATGAAATAAAAGTGCACCAACAGCTGTTAGCAAAAATGAAACGCCAAACCGAGCTGCTAGCAGAGAAAATTAAAGAGTCGCAGTCATCATCGTCTATGATGTCTGAAGTACCTGAGCCACCTCCACCGCATTACTAAAACCGGTAAAAATTAGGCAATAAAAAAACCGGGTTAGTCGCCCGGTTTAAACACACCAATTACTTGTTCAAATTGGCGAGTAGACGCCTGAACAGCGTTATCGGGTTGCGCCATTTTATGACCACACTCAACACACTCTACTTTTTCAACATCATGTTCTCTGTATAGCATCATAGTATCCATGGCTTTGCAGTCAGGGCACGATGCTCCAGCAATAAATCGCTTCTTTTGTCTCACAACATTTTTCCTGTGGTTTGAACTGTTGTCATTTTATCGTATAACTTCACTTGTTGATACGCTTGATAAGAGCATTAAGTTCTATGTTATGATAGCGCCAACTTAACAAGGGCACAGCAAAGTAACGCATTCATGATCCAAATCTCAGAAATAGAACTACTTCGTGGCGGTAAAGCCTTATTAAAAAACGCATCAGCTACGTTATTCCCAGAACACAAAGTAGGCCTTGTTGGCGCTAATGGCTGTGGAAAATCAACGTTATTTGGTTTACTAAAATCAGAACTACAACTAGATGCCGGTAACTGCAGCATTCCAAAAGATTGGTCTATCGCCTCTGTTAAGCAAGAGACACCTGCCCTTGAAATAAGCGCGATTGATTATGTACTTCAAGGCCACCCAGAATACTACGCAATGCGTATAGCACTGCGTGAGGCCGAGAAAAACAACGATGGCGACACACAAGCTAAAGTACATATTCAGCTTGAAAACATTAAAGGCTATAGCATTGAATCAACCGCAGGTGAGCTATTACACGGCTTAGGCTTTGCTAATAACCTTATAGAAAATCCTGTAAGCTCGTTTTCGGGTGGTTGGCGTATGCGTTTAAACCTTGCCCAAGCATTAATACGCGACGCCGATTTACTATTACTCGATGAGCCAACAAACCACCTTGATTTAGATGCCGTTTATTGGCTTGAACGCTTTTTGCGTGCTTATACCGGCACCCTTGTACTTATATCGCATGACCGTGAGTTTTTAGATGCGGTGGTTGATCAAATTTGGCATGTAGATAAGCAACTTATCAACGTGTACAAAGGTAACTACTCGCAGTTTGAGCGCCAAAAAGCAGAGCGCTTACTACAACAACAAGCAATGTTTGATAAGCAACAAGATCAAATTGCCCACCTTGAGCAGTTTATAACGCGCTTTAAAGCAAAAGCCAGTAAAGCTAAACAAGCACAAAGCCGTGTGAAAGCACTTGAACGCATGGAAAAACTAGCGCCGGCACATGCCGACTCGCCATTTAACTTTGAGTTTGCAGAGCCAAAAACATTACCAAACCCACTAATGACAATAGATAAAGCCAAAGCGGGTTATGGTGACGTCACCATTTTAAATAATATAGAGCTAAACCTTGTACCAGGTAGCCGAATTGCTTTACTTGGTCGAAATGGCGCAGGTAAATCAACGTTAATTAAACTGCTTTCTGGTGATTTAGAGCCGCAAGCGGGCGAAGTTGTTCAGCATCACGGATTAAATATTGGTTACTTTGCGCAGCATCAACTTGAATCTCTTGATTTAAAAGCCAGTGCAATAATGCACTTACAACGCCTCGACCCAAAAGCCACTGAGCAATCACTACGTGACTTTTTAGGTGGTTTCGCCTTTATTGGCGATAAAGCACTTGAGCCTGTAGCCCCTTTTTCGGGCGGCGAAAAAGCACGTTTAGTACTTGCCATGTTGGTATATCAAAAGCCAAACTTATTACTACTCGATGAGCCAACTAACCACCTTGATTTAGAAATGCGCCATGCACTTGTTATGGCACTGCAAGGCTTTGAAGGCGCTATGGTTACCGTATCACACGACCGCCACATGCTTAAAAATACCGCCGATGAGTTTTACTTAGTAGATGACGGCAAAGTAACCCAGTTTGGTTACGACTTAGATGCGTATTACCAGTGGTTACTCAATGCCAATAAAGAAGCGGTTAAAGCGCAGCAAAGCGACGAGCCTAAAGCAAATCCAGGTGTTAACCGTAAAGAGCAAAAACGCCTAGAGGCTGAGTTTAGAAAGGCCACTCAACCACTTAAAAAGCAAATTGAAAAGCTTGAAAAGCAACTCGATAAATTCACCGCCGAGTTAAGTGAAGTTGAAGTGACCTTAGGTGATAACGAACTCTACAACGACGACAACAAAGCCAAGCTTAAAGAGTTATTAGCCAAGCAAGCAACCCTTACGCCTAAACTTAACGACGTTGAAGAAGAGTTACTTATGGCACTTGAAGAAATGGAAGAAAAAGAGCAGGCATTCGCCGATGAACTTGCTCAATAGCGACCATTTTTGGCAATTTGCGTGCACTTTGTACGCAAAGCCAGAGCAACAAACAACCTTGCTGGCACTACAAAACCAGCAAGGAAAAAATGTTAATTTATGCTTATTACTGCTTTATTTAGACTCATTAAATTTAAGTGTTAATACCCAACAGCTAAACGAGTTAACGCAAGTAGTTAGTGACTTTGATACTCGCGCATTACAACCTCTGCGCGCCGCTCGTAGCTATTTAAAAGCTAACCAGAATGCGATAAGTGATTACGCCACAATACGTGCAGAGTTGCTAAGCGCTGAGCTGAAGCTTGAAAAACAACAGCAACATATGTTGATTGAAACGGTAAATGAGCTTGAATTAGTCAAACTTTCAGAGCCAAACAACATTGAGCTATATGTGAAAGCCACTTAGGGTGTTAGTTTTTGTAGCCTCCTCCACTTTTTATACTCTTTTCTTTGTGCAAAAAAACTTCAAGTAATTACTCACAAAGAGGTTAAGAGGCGCTTCGCTTTTAGAGGAAAACAAACTAAATTACCCAGGTGAAAATGGGTAACTGTCAGATCAAGTCTGAGCTAGTACAGCTCAAGTAGTTCATTGATCTCCCCGCATTTACTTCTCATTCTTTTCTCTTTGTGCAAAAAATCTTTAAGTGGCTTACTCAAAAAAGTTTAAAGCGCTACGCTTTTAGATAAAGTGAAAAAAAATGAGTTACGATCAGCTTACTATTTTAAGAGAAAACTCTCTTAGCTCTCAGTGGTAATAACTTACCAACCCTTAAAACATGATCTAAATCAACTTAGCTTCACTCCTACACCTGCTTAGAAAAATAACTTGATCTCGATCACGTTGCGACCTGCAAACACCGCTTATGATTAACCCATCAACAACGAGGGGAGCAACTCATGAACGTATTCTTTAGAGACTTTTTTACAGATCCAGTTTTATTTATGTCTTTTGGGTTTTTAACCATCGTTGTTTCTTTGTGTATCTTTTTTGCTTTTTTCTTTTTGAAAAAAATACATGATGCAGAAATTCCCGAACAAAATTAAGCACGACGCACTAAAGCGCCTTATTAGTTTACTAGTTAGGCGCTTTTTATTTTCTGAAGCGAAAAATTTGATACACTAGCTTTTCGTTTAATACAAAGTGCGTAGTACAAACATGATCTCTCAGTTCAAACCAGCATGGTGGATGACCAATCGTCACGTTCAGACCATAATGCCGCGTTTTTTCCGCCCATTTCACAATACGTCCTACGAACTTGAGCAACTTGATACACCTGATGGTGACTTTATTGAGCTTGCATGGTCACTTCCACATAATGAAACCGCACCACTTGCTGTTGTTTTACATGGCCTTGAGGGCAATATAAATAGCTTTTATGCCAAAGGCATGATGAAGGCATTAAAAAAACAAGGTTATGCAGTTGTGCTTATGCACTTTAGAAATTGCTCAACCGAAGTAAATCGCCTACCACGTGCTTATCACAGCGGTGACACCGCCGATTTAGCTTTTTTTATAAATCACTTAAAGCTGCAATTTCCTAAGCGCACTATGGTCGCTGTTGGTTTTTCATTGGGCGGTAACGTACTTGCCAAATACTTAGGTGAAGAACGCGAAAAATGCCCATTAAGTGCAGCTGCGGTGGTATCTGCTCCTTATGATTTATCGTCATCGAGCGATGTTATTCGTAAAAGCTTAGGTAAAATTTACCAAAAATATCTGCTCGATCGGATGAAAAAATCAATGCAGCGAAAGCTGCCACAAATTAAGCAACAAATTTCATTAACGCCAAAACAGTTAATGAAAATTGACGATTTATTAGAGTTTGATAATCAGTTAACAGCCCCTCTACACGGTTTTGAAAACGCACACGATTACTACCGTAAAGCCAGTGCTATGCCGTATTTGAAAGATATCGCTGTGCCCACACTTATTATTCATTCCAAAGACGACCCTATGCTCTCAATTAAAGCCGTACCGAGTAGGCAAGACGTAAGTGAGCATGTTACGCTGCGCATCTCTGACAAGGGCGGGCATGTTGGTTTTATTAGCGGTAAAAATCCGTTTAAACCTATATTTTGGTTAGAAAAAGCCGTCCCTCATTATTTTAGCCAGCACGTATCAAATAAAGCGAGTAATAAGTAGTAATGATTATCCCTTTTGAACAACTCGATCAAGACACTCTTTATAACTTAATCGAAAGCTACGTATTACGCGAAGGTACCGATTATGGTGAAGTAGAGGCAAGCATCGAATCTAAAGTAAGCCAAGTAAAGCTGCAGCTTAAAAATGGCGAAGCGATGGTGTTTTTCTCAGAATTACACGAGTCTGTAACTATAATTTCAAAAGGTGAGTTTAAAGCGCTGCAAAGTGAAGAGCATCAAGCACAGTCGTTTGATTAGGGCGTAGTACTTGTAACTTTTGAATTGAACGTACACAATGGCTTTTTACCCAAAGAGCCAAAACATGATAAAACTCAGCACTCTAGTGGTAGCCATATCACTAGCTTTAACTAGTCAAGCCCAAGCAGAACAAACAATAACAGCATCTGATAAGGCAATTAAACTCGCTAAAGATACCATTTTAATTGATACCCATATTGACGTACCTTATCGAATTCACGAAAGCTGGGTTGATGTAACCAAAGCAACTAGTGATGGCGATTTTGACTATCCTCGCGCTGTAAAAGGCGGTTTAAACGCCCCATTTATGTCGATTTATATTCCTGCGCATTTGGAATTTGAAGGTAAAGGAAAAAGCTACCAGCTAGCCAATCAAATGATTGATAGTATGGAAGCCATAGTCCAGCGCGCACCCGATAAGTTTGCTATTGCGAGCTCAAGTACTGATATTGAAGAGCAATTTAAACAAGGTAAGCTGTCTATAGCCATGGGTATGGAAAATGGCTCTCCAATCGAAGGTGATATGAAAAACCTTCAGCACTTTTACGACCGTGGCATTCGTTACATCACGCTAGCGCACTCGCAAAGCAACCATATTTCGGATTCGTCTTACGATATACGCCGTAAATGGAAAGGCTTAAGCCCATTTGGTAAAAAGCTTGTCACTGAAATGAATAATATAGGCATGCTAATTGACGTATCGCATATTTCTGATGATGCGTTTTATCAGGTTATGGAGCTTTCTAAAACACCAGTAATTGCCTCTCATTCATCACTTCGTAAATACACGCCTGGCTTTGAGCGTAATATGAATGACGATATGCTATTAGCGCTGAAAGAAAATGGCGGCGTTATTCAAATCAACTTTGGATCAAGCTTTGTTACCGCTAAAGCAGGTAGTTGGGGCAAGCAATTAAAAAGTACAAAAGAGTCAGCTAAAAAAGAAGGCACTAAGTTAAGTAAAGATTTTGATGCTGCGTACCGTGCTAAAAATCCGTATCCATTTGCAAGTCTTGAGCAAGTACTTGACCATATTGATCACGTAGTTGAGCTAATTGGTATTGATTATGTAGGTATTGGCTCTGATTATGATGGAGTTGGCGACTCATTACCTATCGGCTTAAAAGATGTATCTAGCTACCCAAATCTTGTCCAAGGTTTAATGGATAGAGATTACAGCGACAAAGATATTAAAAAGATTTTAAGTGGCAATTTATTAAGAGTTTTAAAACAAGCGCAAGAGTATGCGAAGAAACACTAAAGCTTTTATCATATATTAGTAATTGGCTAAAAGACCAAGAGCTAACTCAATATAAGCGCGGCCTAGCCGTGCTTTTTTATATTTAACAGCATAGTTATCTTCGGTACTATTTTCCCCTCGGGTTTCGTAAAACTCAACCCAAGCTCGGCAATAATTCTATACCTAGGAGCAAATCACTTTTCCTCAGGCATTAAAAAAGGCCACCTGAGTGACCTTTTTCTAACAATTAACTTTAAAGTTAATTATTACTCTACGATAGTTGCTACAACACCAGCACCTACAGTACGACCACCTTCACGGATAGCAAAACGAAGACCTTCATCCATCGCGATTGGTGCGATTAGAGTTACTGTCATCTTGATGTTATCACCAGGC
>NZ_JACJEK010000012.1:0-161324 GCF_014164015.1 Pseudoalteromonas sp. SR41-1 | reverse complement strand
GAAAAAACACCGCTTTGGGAAGACGTTCACGCTAACTACGAAACTGAAAATGAACGCATTCAGTTATCGAATTATCAGCGTGATCTTCAACTACGAAAAGTGAAATGATGTCTATGAATCACACACTCTATGTGCCATATCTTGTCCGAGCTAATACATATAAAACACAAAGCTGGCTTGCTTAACCTTGCTGATAATAGATACTCTGGCCTTCTCCTGTTTCGTTTATGTGTAATAATTTAGTTATGACACATAAACACTATATTTGAAGTTGGCCACTACATGAACTCGTTATTTCTATAAAACACTCGCTCTATCTAAGCAAGAAAGTGTTGTTTGGCCTTGCTGGTTATAGAGTTCAGCTATCTCCTCTCGGCCTTGTGCTTTTTTATCTAAACAATACAACAACTCGTTTGGGCGCATTAATTTTGCATTGATAGGTAGAAAATCAAGCTTATTATCATTCATATGCGTATTATCTAAACCAATAAACATACCAATATTACCATCAGGGTGATCAACAGACCATTCTTCAGGTGCACCATCCATGTCTAATTGTAGTGTAAGAAAACGGTGTTCTATGAGGCGCTCTTTAAAGTTATCGATATTAGGTATTATGCGGCCAATTGTTTGAATTAGGTTCATTTGCCAAGAGCTGCTAAATCTTTGAATGGATTCATTGGTTTCTATATATACCTCAAATGGTGTTTCAGGGCTTGATAAGCCACTTGTAGCAACGATCTGATTTTCCCATTCTGGTGGTGTAACCAAAACAATATTTCGCGTGCTGCCATGCCAATGAGGGTAATCTGCTAAATAAGGATTTAAAAAGCTCAGCTCTAATGTTTCGTTTATTTCACCGGCTTGTTGCCAATAAGATGATAATATTGCTTGCTCTGATTCAGTTTGTTGTTGAACATCTAAATTACTTTGCAAAAATTTACTCTTATCATAACTGCCTTTTTTCCATGGGCGTGTCATATCATTTGGTAGGCTTTCCCACGACTCTATGGCTAAATGAAAGTCGCTACTTAATGAGTCAAACTCTGCACCCTCGGCATCTAATCCAGTGTAGATTATATAATCTTCATCGAACTTAGTTTTAATGTCGTAACTACCATCACTTTCCAATTCAAAACGAGCTTTATTCCAAGGAATATCCGCTTCGTCTTTTTTCATCATTTTATAAAGTGCATAAAATGCTTCATCACCCTGAGAATTTTTCAGTACACCATCGACTATATCTATATCATAAATTTTTTCTTCGCCGCCGATATAGTAAGTTCCAGTCATAAAACCACAGGTGTTTTCTCGACTCAGACCGATATCACAATAAGCTTTATCCCACTGTTCGGGTAATGCGTTGAACATTGATTGGCCAATATGCTGGTGAATTTCTTCTGCTGAATTAAACATTGCTACTCCTAGAGATTAAAATTAAACATCCTGTTCAGTTAATTGGATATGATGTGCTTTAAAGCTGTTAATTAATTTTTTTGATGGATTACTGTGCTCTAAACCAATGACTTGTTTTAAGTTAGGTAGCAGTGGTAAGTCTTTTGATGCTTTGTTGCTTACTTTTAATACCTCATCTCCACAGCCTGGATCCCAAAAAGGCCATATCTGAGAATAAACTTCTGAGCCGCCATCGACACCGCAATCTTGTGTCAGAGAAGTGACTTTTGCTAACAGTTCCTCTGGGATATCAAGTCCTTTAAAGTAAGCGAGTACCTCGGGTATAACTTCATATCCTTCTTGCTCTTTATCAATTTCTCGCTGGTGGTATTCAGCTATAAACTCGGTAAGGTCAAACTTAGGGGTTAATAAATTTTTGTTATACATCAGCTCTTCAATAACAAGTAACTTAAAATGCAGATCGTTAAATTTGATTTTAGGTTTTTTATTAATCGGAAATGCTTTGGGTGTGTTTTTAAGAGCTAAAATTCTTTCGATAAGTTGTTCAAGCTGTACTTTTGTTTTACTGTTTGGGGTAAGTTTTGAAAGGTTCTCTAAAAATGTAATGGTATTATTTTTTACCATTAATTTTTTAGCAGCCTTGTTATAGCTCGTATTTATAAAGGCGTTTGGGTCATTTTTAATGTTTACTATTTCTTGGTTATATTCTTTAACTCGTTTTTTAACAATCTTAGCATTACCGTCACCCTTATTTAACTGGGTTATATAACTCTTTATTTTATCAATCTTCGTTTGTGGGTTTGGATAAATGCCATAGCCATTAAATACGCCTTGAGTTATAAAGTAATCAAGCTGCTCGTCATTCCAATGTGTAATATGAGTTGAAAGTAACGTTAAGATCTCTTTTGATTTTTTATATAAAAAGTCGCTTTTTTTGGTATAAAAACCAATTATTTCGCTTATTAAAATATAAAGTAGTAAATCACGATTTTCATCGTTTTGTTTGCTACATACAATGTCATTAATTAATTGTGTATATTTTTCTAAGGGGTCTGAGGCTGATGGTAATAAACTGATTAGAAGATTACTGGTATTTTGGTAAGGATAAGTATGTAAAAACTTAAATGCTAAATTGCCACCAATATGTTTTAGGCCTTCATACCCCTCACTGTGATAAGAAGGATGATAAAAATATAAAGAAATTAAATCACTCACCATCTCCCTTAAATCAGCGTCCTTTGCAGGTGTTGGGTTTTGGAACAGTTGCGTGTTTTTCTCAAGTAATAGCTGTTCTATTTCACTTTCTAATAACTCTGTGTGCATAAGCAAAGCATGATGATAATTTTTGTCAAAAATAACTTTATAATCTGATGAACTAAATAGCTGTAAAAAATAATATAATTTCGTAGGTTGGCTTTGACCTTCACGAAATAATCTTAACTCTTTAATTAGTGATGAATAAAGTAGCATAAGAGTTGCTTGATCAAAGACATCTTTCCAATGACGGTTTAAAAAATGACATAAGGTATCCATTAATAACTTCTTAACTTTACAAAAACACCAGTTAAGATTTAAATAATCATAACTTATTTAGGTAGTTAAAGTAATTATCAGTTATTTGGGTTAAAAGTGACAATACATAGATTAAATTATGTATTATTGTGTATTGATATTAAACGTTTATTCCGATTATTTCCCAGTTCTAAGTAAAGTATCAATATATGCTAGCTCTTCGCGAAAAAGACCGCTAAAGAATGTGGATTGTTCAACTTTTACGGCGTCATCGGGTTGGGCTTTGCTGATATCTGATAAGTTTTATTGTTAACCACCAGCATTCGTTGCTCGAAGTGTTTATCGCTGTTGTTAGAAATGATGACCATTTTATCTTTTGTAAATTAAAGCGATAGAGCGTTACGGGATATGGTCATAGGCTTGTTGCAGTGCGACTTGCTGTGATTGACTTAAAAATTTTGTCGTCATAATGCGTGGTCAGCCTCAGTTAAAATTAAAGGTGACATTTAATATTGAAGGTTAAGCAGGGCTATATGTGAGTCATGCAGCAGCAAAAAATGAAGCAGTAGTCATAACAAAATTGGGCTGACTCTTTACTGAATTATCAAAATACGATTGTAATTAGTTAGATAGTTTTGAGATATATTAGCATCAATATTTTAATATCAAGGTAGCCCATTGTTCTGGTCTTTTCTTTTTTACAATATTACCAATTTTATTAGCTATAAAGGGTAAAAACACACGTTTGCTAGATGATGGTAATCGTTTTTACTCATTAAGTATCATAACTGCTGGTAGCGGCGCATTGCACTATATTTCTATTCGACTGGTATGCAAGATGGCATAAAGTAATAGGTAAAAGAAAAAAGTCCCCAAAATTTTTCAGGTGTTGTTTAAGCTTTATTATATTGTATTTATAACATTTAGCTCTATGTTTTTTATTAGCATGCCTTATGGCATATTTTTATTTAAAAGGGAAAAAGATCAGAATGGTTAAAGAAATTTAGAGTCAGGAAATCGCGACTATTCATTAAGTTTTGTATGGCATTTCATGGTTTACTTCATTATAGCAGTGTATTTTGTAACTTTTATGCTTTGCGTATTTTTAATGTTTTACCTACATTATTTTTTGAATAATGAATCTAGATGATGGTGAGTGAAATGACTGTGGCCAGCTTACAGAGAAATTCAATACCAAAACTAAAATACAGTTTAGTTTGTGCTTTAGCTATATGATACTGTAAATGCACTCAGATCTAGGGTTATCGGGTTTTTATTGGCATATATATGTATATTGTTCTTGGTGCTCATATTAGCAGCTCAAACTGGGTGATTAATATGTATAATTTAGTTGCCGGGTGCGCTATAGCTTTTTCCCTGATTTATATTTTAGGATTAATATTTGCGTATAAATGTGAGTGATAATTTAATGATTTAGATATTTAATTTTTATTTTTAATGTCTAACTTAGTATTACTGCTATTTTCTAACAGTAAATATTTAATGTGAGTGTTAATGTTATTAAAAGATTAAAAAGACGAAATAAAAAACAATTTAAATACTAAAGAAGTCAGCTCTAAATTTTAGTCTGCAACAGACTCAGCAAGTATTAAATTATTAGCCGCAGTGAATTTTTTATAATATATAACTTACCTAATACATGGAGAAATATAAGGTGCAACTGCTTAAGCCTCTTTTTTTACTGAGCATTATACTGTTTAGTCAGTTTACGATGGGGGAAAGTTTATATTTTTATGTGGGAAAAGCGACTCCTTATCTTAGTGTATGCTCACTAAAAAATGATTTATCTGAAAGTAACTCAGTTGTTGATTTTACCAATGATTTACTAGGTAAAATCTATCACTCATCCGCAGAGACAGAGAAGGCTGTTATTGCTTTAGGTGCTAATGAATACCTTGATCAGTTGAGTTATCAATCTGCGCTTGGTGTTACTGAGGAATATGAGTTGTATACTTTGCGAAGGTGCGAGCGTTATGCCGTGAGCCTTTTAAAGAAACTATGCCCAGATAACGCGAGTAAATTTTTATTTTCTAAACTTACATGTACAAAGGCAGAACGCTATTTTAAATAAGAATAAAGCCCATTAATATCTTGCGTTCAAACTTGTAGTAGCATAGTTAATTTGGCTACCCATTAAAAAGAAATATTATGCTAGTAAGCATACAAATTTTGGTAAAAAATGACGAAATTAAGACGCGCAGCGTATTCTGCGGCAATCAAATTAGAAACAGCTAAGCTTGTCGTTGACCAAGGCGATAAACAATAAGAAGCAGCCAAAGCAATGGGTGGTTGTTAAAACAACCGTAAGTAAGTGGGTTACTCAATTAAAGCCAGAACGTAATGGTCAGTCACCAACTGCTTCACCAATGACACCCGAACAAATAGAAATATGGGAACTTAAAAAGCAAATCCAACGCATCGAATTAGAAAAGGATATATCAAAAAAGCTACCGCTCTCTTTATGTCCGACTCCCTGAACAATTCTCCTTAATTGAGAAGTTAAATCAACGGGAGCGTTATCCAATTAGCGTGTTGTGTAGCGTATTCAATGCGCATCGTAGCGGCTATAAATATTGGGCTATACGGGATACAACGCCGACACCTGAGCAATTAAGGCTGAATTAAAAGCAATACATGCGATGAGTGATGGTTTAGCAGGGGCAAGGACAATCGCTATAATAGCAACGAGTAATAAGTTTGAATTAAGCCGTTATCGTGCCGCTAAGCTGATGGTTAAACTAAAATTAAAGAGCTGCTAAGTCCCACAGCATCAATATAAACATGATGATAATGAACACCTTGAAATCCCAAATTTGCTAGATAGGCAGTTTGATGTTGTTGATCCAGATACCGTGTGGTGCCGTGATGTTACATATATTTACACAGGTAATTGCTGGGCTTATTTAGCCGTTATTGATTTATTTGCGCGTAAAGTTGTTGGCTGGGCAATGTCGTTGTCGCCAAAGACTAACTTAACGCTAAAAGCGCTTGAACTTGCGTATGAAAGTAGAGGAAAACCGGCTGAACTGATGTTTGATTCAGATCAAGGTAGCCATTATACAAGCTTACAATATCGCCAACGTTTATGGCGCTATGAAATCACAAAAGCATGAGTCGACGCGGAAACCGTTGGGATAATGCGCCAATGGAGCGATTTTTAGAAGCTTTAAAACGGAGTGGATGGCGAAGGTAGGATACTTTAGTACTTTATCGGTTGTATTTATACTTTATGAAGCGCATAACCCAGTAGTTCAAAATAGTGGTTAAGTGCTTCATTTGCTTTATTGATATGCTCACTATTTGGGTATATTAAATTACTACTTTTTAAGCCTCCCACCAAAAAGCTATTTTTTATATATGTGTGGCCTTCAATACAGGCTTCAAAACACCGTGCTGCAAGCTCTTCTGGCATGCTCATATAATTCATATTGTGGGCTTTATCGTGTTCTATACACGTTTGTACAAAGTTATTTGCATCAATACCATCTTCATCTAGAAATACATGTTTATAAAAACTGTTCAAAGCATTATTAAGTGGATGCGATAAATTAGGCGTGTTTGAAAGCCACAATTTTGAGGCAAAACCAAAGCGGGGTTTTGCTGCAAATAAGTGCTCGCTTATATGATGGTCAAACGCATGGAACCATTCATGAGCAAGTGCACCACCGCCTGCATTTTTTGCAAGAGCAAGTGTTTGAGAGGCTGCATTATAATGCGCTTGCACACCTTTTTGACCACCATGACCAAATGCAAAGTTAAGCTTGCCGCGCAGGCCAATAGCTTTGGGCGGTAAATGCAGTATTTGCGCAAGGTCGGCCAGTGCATCGTAAATTAAATTGGCGCTAATATAGCGCTCTTCTTTAGTTACCCATTTACCAACAACCATTGACCTAAAGCCGAAGGTATCTCTTATATCGCTAAAGTCGACTTGGTCGTCAAAGCGATAGTCGGGTCCTTGGCGAGTAAAGCCACGTTTTAGTCTGTTAGGGTAGTTACGCATTGCAAGTTTCATATAGTAACGAATTTAATCTAAGTAACGTGCTTTTACGTGCTCAGGCATGTGTTGGGTTTGTTTTTGTATTAATTCATTAAGCGCATTATAAAGTGGTGCGGGATTTAGCTGCTCTATTAAAAACAAACTATGCGCTACAGCTTCAAGTGTGGATAGGCTGTCGGCCCGAGGGGCTTTACGAATAGCATAACGATTTTTAGGTAGCTGTTTAAAACTGACCGTTTTAAATTGATTTAGTAATGTGGTGAGCTGCAAAATTTTGTAGACTTTTTTCCATGTGCCATCAACCACGATTAAATGGGTGATGTTTTTTACATTTGGCTGCTCAGTGTTATCGTCTAAATTTACAGCGTGTTCGTTAGGGTAGAGTAAAACAGTTGAGCTTACTGGCAGTGTTTTTAGTATGGAAAAGTCATCATTATTTTCGCCTTTGATTATTTGGCAATCAGTTAGGCATAAATTGAGTAGTTTAGCGGTATTTTTTGCTATTTTTTCCTCACTCGGGTGCTGTAGAATAATAACCGTAACTTTGTTGTTTATATTTGTAATTGCGTTGCAAATACAGGTGTTTATTGAAAAGTTACAATGATTACAAAGTGTGCGTGCCATTTAATAAACTTTTTGTTGCCAGTATGATCCTCGCAATTATACATTTATAAGGTAATTAAGTTGGTTTTTTTTACGCATCAATATAAAGTAGTACTATTAAACTGTAACTTACATGGATTGTTTTAAGGGCTTAAAATATGACAGAAATAAATATTGATACATCAGCATTAGAGAGTATGGAATCGTTATTGGGTGAGCAGTTTGCTGATACACTTGATTTTTGCTGCTCAGAGTTTGAACGTTTGGGCTCAGAAGTGTTAGCAACCATTGGTAAAGATAAAGAAGCAGCTATTCGCCACTCCCATAGCTTAAAATCGAATGCGGCGCAGTTTGGTGCTTCAAGCCTTGCTGAAGTATCGCGTGTTATTGAACAAAATTTAAACCTAGATAACTTAGCTGAAGCTATCGACGCATCTAATAGCTTAATGGCTCAAGTAACAGGCTCTCAAGCTAAGCTAAATGAATGGTTAGCATCTCGTTAATTATTGAAGCTGAAACGTGAATTTATTTCAGTATTAAGCACCTAAATTGACTGGCATTTTACGCCCTTACTAGGTTAGTCTAAAGACTCACTAGGGCGTGTTGATCTTTCGGGATTGAATTTGCAACGAGTGTCTGGTTTTTAGGTTAGGCAGAGCCTATGCAGTGTGGTTTTTCCACATAAATAGGCGATAACAACACATAAAATCCAAACACGCATTGCCCAGAGGGTTCTTCCTAGGGGCTATTTTCTCTTTGTTACTCAATTTTTACTTAGCCCACTAGGTTACAAATCTCGCGCCGCGATTAAATCGCCCCTAGGTTGAACAAATTTAATCCATAAAGTCAATACGCCCTAAAGAGGTAAAAATGTCTGATATTAAAAAGAGTCACAAATTAGAAGGTGTATGTTATGACATTCGTGGGCCGGTTTTAGCACAAGCTAAAAAAATGGAAGACGAAGGTCAAAAAGTATTAAAATTGAATATAGGTAATCCAGCTGCTTTTGGTTTTGATATGCCAGAAGATATGCACCGCGATATTATCCGCAACTTATATTCAGCCCAAGGTTACTGTGACTCTAAAGGCCTCTATTCAGCCCGCGTGGCTATTTATCAGCACTACCAACAACGTGGATTACATAATTTAGATGTAGATAGTATCTATATTGGTAATGGCGTAAGCGAACTTATTCAGATGATCACCCAAGCGCTATTAAATAATGGCGATGAAGTGCTTATTCCAGCTCCTGATTATCCACTTTGGACTGCTTCTGTCACATTATCGGGTGGTAATCCGGTGCATTATTTATGTGATGAAGAGCAAGATTGGTTTCCGGATATTGCAGATATAAAAAGCAAAATAACGTCTAAAACTAAAGCTTTGGTATTAATTAATCCTAATAATCCGACAGGTGCGGTTTACAGTGATGATTTGTTAATGCAATTAATTGATATAGCGCGTGAACATAAACTGCTGTTATTGAGCGATGAGATTTACGAAAAGATTTTATACGATGGTATAACGCATACTTCAATCGGCTCACTGTGTGATGATGTACCAATCATTACTTTCAATGGTTTAGCAAAAACCTACCGTGCAGCGGGGCTAAGAATGGGGTGGATGGTTCTAAGCGGTCGTACCTCGGTAATGGATGATTTACGCAAAGGCCTTGAAATACTTTCATCTATGCGTTTGTGCGCCAATGTACCTGCGCAATATGCAATTCAACAAGCGTTGGGCGGCGTGCAATCAATTGATAATTTAATTAACCCAGGTGGGCGCTTATACGAGCAGCGCGATATTGCATGGCGCGGGTTAAACGCTATTGAAGGTATTAGTTGTAAAAAACCAAAAGGCGCGCTCTATGCGTTTGCCAAAGTAGATACAGCACTTTTTAACGTTAAAGATGATGAAAAGATGATGTACGATTTGCTAAAAGCCGAAAAAATATTACTTGTACATGGCAGGGCGTTTAATTGGCCCGAGCCGGATCATTTTAGATTGGTATTTTTACCAAGCAAAGATGATTTATCGGATGCGATGTTAAAAATGAAGCGTTTTTTTAAAGACTATCGTCAAGTATAGTTATTTAAAAAATAAAAAAACGAGCCAAATTTGGCTCGTTTTTTACTTTAGTCATGAATATATTGGCTAATACGCTTTATCTACACGCACCGTGTTGTCGTTCAAGTACACTAATCTTACATTATCGCCTTTGCTAAAGCGCATTGATTGGTCTTGATCTTGAACAACCATAAACTGGTCGCCGTTTTCAACTTGTATTAATAACTCTACAAAATGATTTTGCTGATAATGACTTTGCTGCTGCCTATTGTGTGCAACACTGCCGCCAATTACCGAGCCTAATATTGTTGCTACTGTGCGGCCGCTACCGCCACCAAACTGGTTGCCTACAACACCACCGAGTAATGCACCGCCGAAGGTTTTCCAGCCGTTGTTTTTGTCTTGAATGATTTCTTGTTCGGTAATATTGCGTACCGATTTTACGTCACCAAATAAAACTTGCTGCACAGGGACTGCTTTATTGCGCTCGTATTGAGCAAAAGTTGGCGCGCTCACACTAAGTAGGGCACACATTATTAATATTATAGCTTTCATAATAATCTCCTATTGGTAGCCTTTATGGGCTTATTAGCCCGTAAAGGCTTAGTAACTACCAACCAAATGTCGATTTTTCTTTAGTTTTACGAATTTCAGTTTCGTCAGCCCATTCAACTAGGCCGCTTTCCATATCCATTAAACGCATCGTAAATTTATAGTATACGTCTGATTTATCGGCATTTGATTTAACTATGCTCGATAAATTTCCGTATAACATATATTGCGCGCCAATTTGTTTACCAAATGCAACGGCTGTTGCAGGGTTAACCAGGGCATCTTCGTTTTGAAACGTTAATTGCTCACGTACTGACTCAACACGCGTCATATCTACAAAACGGAACTTACCACTGCGTAGCATTTGCGTTGAGATTGAATCGGTGATTGATTCAGTATCAATGTGCTCACTAGTTTTATTTTTAATACGCTCAACAAATACTACGGGGCGTTTATTAGCGGTCATTGTGCCAACAACGGGTGAGCTGAGTAATGAATCGGTCATTTGGCTCGCTACTTTTTGTAAGTCGGTAGAGCCAAAATTAATATCGGTTGTTTCTACTGCTTGTGCGTCGCCATAACTTACTACGGCTTTATTAGCACAGCCACTTAATACTAAAGCGCTCAGGCCAACTAAAGCGTAAGTTGATGCTGTTTTAAATTTGTTACTGATGATCATGGTTGTTTCCTTTAATCTTTAAATTCTTGTGATTCGGTAGACACTTCTCTTACTGCTAAAGAAAAGGTAACCGCATCAGAGCTCGGTGCTAAGCCCGGTAATTGTGTTTTTGCAAAACCAAATAAGGTGAGTGCTTGCCAAGGTGAGTGGTTGCCTTTAATAACAAAGCCGTCTTTATCAAACCAATTAAATTGATACTGTAAATACTGTGATTTTTTATACTGGCTCGAAAGTGTCACTACCACATCGGTTAACTGGTTGGTTTGACGTGTTTTCACATCAGTAATGGCCAGCTTTTTACCAAGCTCTGGGTTATCTACACGTAATTGCTCATTAAACTGGTTTTTATTTTGTTCAACAGAAATACCCGATGTAACCGGTTGGCTGGAACATGCACTGAGCATTAAGGCTGCTAATAATGGCGCTATGTATTTCATGATGGCTCCTAAAGTTGAACTACGTGGTAATTAAAGTAGTTATTAATAGAGGTTAAGTAAATTAACGTTAACCCTTGCTTACTAATGGTAAAATTTATGGGTGCTTGTGTGCCTATATGCACAGAATGCTCACCTGTATTTAGGCTTTGCCTTGCGACACTTATTTGATTTGGAAGTGTAAGCCAGCTGCGTGTATCAGCTTGCTCAGACGCCAAATTATAAATATTAGCAAGTATGTTACCTACATCACCGGCACTGCGAGCAAGTTCTGCCCGTACTTTCTCTTTGGCTACTAATCTGAGTACTTGGCGAGCGACTTTTGCAGGTATTTGATCTTCTAGAGTTTTAGCTGCAAGTGCCTCAATGTGTACCAGCGGGCTAAGCGCCAAGCTTTGTGCATCTATATTTATATTGTTAAGGCGGCGCACATAGGCATTATCTTTATATACCGGCATCGCCAAGCTGTAAAAGCGTGCATCGCCACGTGATGAATAAATTGGCAAGCGCAGTTTAAATTCATCTTGTTTTGGTACTAATCCTTGTTCAAATAAAACAATTACTTCGCCTTGTGATGAAGAAATAGTGGGCGTATCGCCAAAGCGTTTTTTAAATTCATTTAGATCTTGGTCAAACCCTTGTTTTTTAGCAAGGCGCATCACATCTTGCTGTAAATAAATATTGTTAGGTTGTATAGCCAATGCTTTTTTATAATCGATATAGGCGTCGTCGTATTGTTTAGCACTTTGGTAAAGCAAAGCAGATAAGTAAAATGTGTAGGCATTTTGAAAGCCATTTTTTATGTTTCTGGTTACATTGCTCATGCTTGGGTAGTGTTGCTGAGCTTCTTTAACGGTTGAGTCTACTTCTGCTTCATTCTCGCTAAGCGCATCAACTTGTACTTTATTAGCTCGGCGAATTTCGACCAATGCGCCTTCAACATCATTTTTATACACGTAGTTAAGTGCTTTATAACTATGAAGCATGCTCATTTCGTAAGCGGGTGGCACATAAGTTATTGCTGAGTCGTTGGTAAATAAAGCGTTACTTTGTTCAAGGCCCGCACTAACTTGTATTTTGGCGGCTTCACGCTTTTTTTGCATTTGCGTATACACGTTCTCAAATTTACTTTGTGCATCATCTGGCGTATTTGCTAAGTCGTTTAAACGAGCTTGCTCAAGTTGGTTGAGTAAGTAGCTGCTGTGCAGGGTGCTATTATTAGCAATAAGGGATTGCGCTTCTTCGATGTTGTTTTTCTCGATCGCATTTCTTATTGGTGTCATTTGCGTGGCATAGTCATTAAATAGGTCATTAAAACCCATTGTGCTACACCCACTTAAAATAAAACAAAAGCTTAAAATTATACTGCGGCGCACTGAGCACTCCTCTTAATTTACCTGTATACATTAACATACTATTTTTAGCTAAATGTGTGAAATATTGTAAAAAATCGTAGAGTAAAACTGCCTGCTAATAAAGAAATATAAAGTGACGTTAGTGAACAAAGTGTGAATTTTTTTGGTTTATTATCAACTCCACTGAAATAGTATTTTCGCTTTAGCGGTCTTGCTAAGAGTTATATCACTTAGAGGAATTAAAAAATGAAAAAGTTTACAGGTGCAGCAATGGCTGTAATGGTAGCAGGTTTAGTTGGTTGTAATGCAACAGAGGCAGAAACGGCAACATCAAGTGCAGTTGCTAGTAATGGCGCAACAACTGATTTAGTTTATTGTTATGATGCGAATGTATGTGGTGGCCATAACGATTGTAAAACAGCTGAGAATGCATGTGCAGGTCAAGCGTCATGTAAAGGGACTGGTTTTGTAGCAATGCCTGCAAAATCATGTGCTGACGTTGGCGGTACAGTAAAAGATAAATGGGTTGGCAGTGTAGCTAAAGCAGATTTAGTACATTGTAACGATGTAAATGTGTGTGGCGGTCATAACGATTGTAAGACTGCTAATAATGCTTGTGCTGGACATGCATCATGTAAAGGCACCGGTTTTGTATCAATGCCTGCAAAAGCATGTGGTGATATTGGTGGTTCTGTAGGTAGCTAATACCAATTTATCGAACGCATAAAATAAGCTTGAACGATGTGTTTATTATTCAGGCTTATTAAGGAAGTTTATGACAAATCGTTTTTTAGGTTTTGGTTTAGGACTAAGAGCCCCGCATTTTGAGCAAATTATTGCAGAGAAACCAGCTGTAGATTGGTTCGAAATTATTTCAGAAAACTATTTTGTAGCCGGTGGAAAACCTTGGCATTATTTAAATAAAATAAGAGCAGATTATCCGATTGTTATGCATGGGGTATCAATGTCGATTGGTAGTATTGACCCTATTAATAAGGACTACTTAAATCAGTTAAAAAACACAATTGCGAGGGTTGAGCCGCAGTGGGTGTCTGATCATTTATGTTTTACCCAAGTGGGCGGTATTAATAGCCACGATTTACTACCAATGCCTTACACCTCAGAGGCGCTTGATCATTTAGCAAATAAAATTTCGCAAGTTCAGGACTACCTAGGGCGCGAAATGATTTTTGAAAATGTATCGAGCTATTTAACCTATAACGATTCACAAATGAGTGAGTGGGAATTCTTAGCGCAATTACATAAGCAAACAGGCTGTAAGTTTTTAATGGATGTAAATAATGTTTATGTAAGTGCGCGTAATCACGACTTTAATGCAATGGATTATTTATCAGCTATTCCGAGTACAGCTATTGCACAAATTCACTTAGCAGGACATCAAGACTTTGGTACGCATATTATAGATACGCACGATGAAGATGTTCCCGATGCGGTATGGGACTTATATGCTCAGTATGCAAAAACATTAAATCCGGTAAGTACCATGATTGAACGCGATGATAATATTGGCTCCCTTGATGATTTAATTACTGAGCTTGAGCATGCCAAAGCGCTAGTGAAACCGTTTTGGGATATAAGGTCATGAGTGGTTTAGCAAAGCTGCAACAACAGTTTATGGATTTACTGCAAGGAGAAAGTTCGGATATTAGCGAGCAAATTGCGCAGCAAGGGCAGTTAAATACACAACAGCGACTCTCTATTTATCAAAGCGCTTATAAAATTCGCTTAAGAGCCGTGATTGAGCAAGATCACGAACAGTTGGGCATTTACTTAGGTGATGATTTATTTGAGATGATGGTTGATGGTTATTTAGCTTTATATCCTTCAACTCATACGTCACTACGAATTTTTGCAGAGAAGCTACCAGATTATTTAGCCGCTAATACTCCTTTTAGTGATTACCCCATACTTGCAGATATAGCAAAATTTGAACGACTATTACTAAGTACTTTTGATGCAAGCGATAAAACATTACTTAATGTATCAGAGCTTGAAAGTATTGAACCTCAGCAATGGCCAACTTTACTATTAAAATTACATCCAAGTGTTCAGTTAGTTGTGTTTAATACGTTGGCGGTTGAAAGTTGGCAGGCAATAAAACAAAAGCAAACACCGCCAGAGCCAAGAGTCTCAGAACCTCGCTTTTGGGTTGTAGCACGTGATGCTCAAAGGCGTACACAATATTTAAGCGTTGATGCACAAGAATACCGCTTACTGAGTTTATTAAAACAAAACACACCCTTTGCACAGTTATGTCAATCCTGTTTAAATGAACTCCCAGACGAGAAAATCGCTGGGTTTTTAATTACTAAAATTAATCAATGGCTTGAACGTGGTTGGTTAATTAGCGAGTGAGTTAAAACAATATAGTTATTTTTCGTTGCGAAGGAATTTTTTTGAAAGCCACCATATACACATTAATTGCTTTAATTGCGTTTGCCGCAAATTCTCTTTTTTGCAGAATGGCCTTAGCAGAAGGTTATATAGATGCTTGGAACTTTACTGTTATTCGCTTACTTAGCGGGGCTGCATGTTTGGGCATTATAATGGCTATTTATACCCATAATTTAAAACGTAAAGGCACATTCAATCCCGCTATTTTAAGTGACAGAGGAAGCTGGCGAAGCAGTATTAGCCTGCTTGTTTACGCGCTTTGTTTTTCGATTGCCTACGTAGAGCTAGATACCGGTACCGGTGCACTAATTTTATTTTCTGCTGTGCAACTTACTATGATTGGCTGGGGTATTTATCAAAAAGAGCAATTAAGCGTACTCCAGTGGTGTGCATTTATAGTGGCGTTATCTGGTTTTGTATATTTAATGCTGCCATCTGCAGCGGTGCCTTCATTATTAGGTGCATCACTTATGGCACTCAGTGGTGTGGCATGGGGTATTTACAGTATTCGCGGTAAAGTGTGCGTATCGCCACTGCGTACTACTGGGTTTAACTTTATAAGAAGCTTAGTTGCTATCCCTGTTTTATTACTTGTAGGTATGAGTTATTTAAAAAATATGAGTATTGAAGGGGTATTACTTGCGTGTGCCTCGGGGGCAATAGCGTCTGGAGTTGGTTATAGTGTTTGGTATGTAGCAATGCCACTACTTAAAAGTACCCAAGCTGCGGTTGTGCAACTTTGTGTGCCGGTACTTGCTGCCATTGCTGGTGTTATGTTTTTATCAGAGCAGGTAACAATTGAGTTTATAGTAGCAAGCTCGTTAATATTAGGGGCCGTGCTGGTGTTTATTTTAAATAAAAAGAAGGCTTAATATAACCTAACCTTCTTTTAGGTGTGGGCTTACGTTTGTTACAAAGCGTTTATAAATAGCAGGTAAGTTATCAAGTATTGCCTGCTTACCCTGTAGTTCACTGTTTTTTATGCATTCAAAAAGTACTTGCTCGCTAAGTTTATTCACTAATAATTGTGATTGCTTAATATGGCTTATATGCCAAAGCTCAGGTGCTACGCCACCTAAATCATGCTGGTAAGGGCGATAAAAACCAAATTTAACTAAGTTAGTATCAAGCCAATTACTTAAAGGTGCAAACGGCCCACCTTGCAGGTATTCATCAGGTGTTAGCTGTAGCTTATAATCATCACTGACCGCAGCTTTATCAAACACATCTAAGTCAGTCCCTAAATGGTGTCTGCTTGCGCCAGGTAGTGCAGAGTAGAGCATTATTGCTATGCATTTATCTACATCATTTAATTTAGTTAAATTTACAACCTTTTGCTGTTTATTATAAACAGGTCGAATACCTAAAAACTTATTATTCCAAATAATTGACTGGCGTTCAAAGTCGCGAAAACTTGAGGCAATAGTAAGATCAAATCCCGCTTTTTGAGCTGCACTTTGCAGCGCTAAAAAGTCGCTAATAATAGCGCTGTGCAAGCGATGATTTTGTATGTCAGTTAAATGTGTATCACTTTGCCCTGTGATACACATTATCGATGTTGGTTTAGTTACATCCATTATGCTAAAAGTTGCTCTAGTATTTGCTCGTAAATGTCGGTAAGGGCTATTAAATCATCGGTACTTACGCATTCATCTACTTTATGAATAGTTTCGTTACGTGGGCCAAGTTCAATTACTTTAGCACCTGTTTGTGCAATAAAGCGACCATCTGATGTACCGCCGGTAGTTTCTAGGTTTGTGGTTAAACCGGTTACTGATTTAATCGCTTTTACTGTGGCATCAACAAGTGGGCCGTGCTCGGTAATAAAAGGTAAGCCATTTACTATCCAGCTTAATTCATAATTTAAGTTATGCTTTTGTAGTATGTCATTTACACGTTGTTGTAATTGCTCATGTGTTACTTGCGTGCTAAATCTAAAGTTAAACTGTACTTCTAGCTCACCCGGGATCACGTTGCCTGCACCTGTGCCGCCATTAATATTTGAAATTTGAAAGCTGGTAGCAGGGAAGTATTCATTTCCGTTATCCCACACCGTTTGGCTAAGCTCAGTAAGGGCAGGGGTTGCTAGGTGAATTGGGTTTTGTGCTAAATGTGGATAGGCGACATGCCCTTGTACACCCTTAACGGTTAAAAAAGCGGTAAGTGAACCTCTGCGGCCATTTTTAACAACATCACCTAATACATCTCGTGATGAAGGCTCGCCTACTAGGCACATATCAATTTTTTCACCGCGCGCCTCTAGCGTATCAATTACACGGGTAGTCCCGTTTATAAACGGGCCTTCTTCGTCGGAGGTTATTAAAAAAGAAATTGAGCCTTTATGATCTGGATGTTTAGTAACAAAACGCTCGGTTGCAACAAGCATTGCAGCTAACGAGCCTTTCATATCGGCAGCGCCGCGCCCATGTAATAAACCGTCTTTTATTAATCCTGAAAACGGCGGGTGTTGCCAATTTTTCTCTGGGCCTGTTGGCACAACATCAGTGTGGCCTGCAAAACAAAAATGCGGTGATTGTGTGCCTTTTCGAGCCCATGTATTTAATGTGTCGGTAAAAAATAATGACTCAATATTAAAACCAACCGCAGCAAGGCGGTCGTTCATCATCTGTTGGCAGCCAGCATCCTCGGGCGTTACTGACTCACGTTGTATTAGTGCTTGGGCGAGTTTAATTACATCATCTTTCATGATTTAAATATCTCATCGTATTGAGCTGCTTTAAAACCTAAATGGTAACTGCCATTGTTAATAAGTACTGGGCGTTTGATCATTGCAGGTTGGTCAACTAACAATGGGATAGCACTTTCTTTCGTCAAACTCTGTTTTTGCTCATCAGTTAGTGCGCGATAAGTTGTGCCACGTTTATTAACAAGCTGTTCCCAATCGAGTTTATCTGCAAAATCACTTACCATTTGCTCATCTACGCCATCTTTGCGGTAATCATGAAACGTAAATTCGATGTTGTTGTCGGCTAAGTATTTTTTTGCTTTTTTTATCGTGTCGCAATTGCTAATACCGTATAGAGTGATCATAAATTTAGTTCTTCTTAATAATAGTTAATAAGGTATCTACATCCGCATTTACATGCGAATGTGAGTAATGAAATGTGCCGAGATTATGGCCGTTAAGTAAGATTAAACTGGCCAGCATAGGCGTTTCTAGTTCGCGTAAATCAAAATAAGCGAGGCGCTGGCCTTTACTTATTTCACTACCATTTAATTGTGCAATATGAGTATGTGTAATTGATTGCGAACCGGTAATAGTTAAGTTGATTAAAACTTTTAAACCATTTTTAGCCTGTAAAATAAACTCAGTACCTGCGTTTTTTACTTGTAATAACGTGCCATCAAACGGGGCTAAAATTTTGTGGCTACTGAGCTTTACAGTAATACCAGGACCGAGAATACCAAACCTAAAAATAGGTTCGGGGTGTTCTTGAAGCGGTATTACTTTACCTGTAAATGGGCTTGTAATAAGGATCGCACTGCGGGGAGTTTTATTGAGTGCTAGATATTCAATTGTTTGTGCTTTCATATGCTATTGGGCCACCACGTTGTAACCATCTTTTTTTAAGGCGTTAAGTGCTAGTGAGGCCGTTTGCTTTTTTACTAAAATATAATCGGTATCGTAGGTTGAGATTGAAAAAATAGAAATTTTAGCGTGTGCTAATACACCCGATATATTAGCCATTATTCCGGTCAGCGAAAAACCAAGTGGGCCAACCACCTCAAGTGCTTGCCAATCAGATTCGGTATCTAAACTCTCTATTTCAAAGCTACTAGGGCAAACAATAGATAGTTCATCCTGGGTTTTAGATATAAAAAATAAAGGAAGCTTGAGTAGCGCCGCAGGTATATCGGCGTCAACATCTAAACTGTGAATAGATAAAACCGTGCTGTGTAATTGTAATGTTTGTTTTGACATTAAACGCCTGCGATACAGCATTATTGATAGCTTTATAGTATAGATTATTGCCTTCAAGTTAAAGGTGTAAGCGTGACTAAAATGAGCATTTGGAAGTGGGTTTTAATAGAGATTAAAAACTTACCCACAATTTCTGTGGATAAGTATGGGGGTTGCAGGGTATAAATAGCCTAACTAGTTAATTATTAAATAAATAATAGCTAGGCTATAAAAAGCACACGTTGTGTTTAATGTGCTATTAGCGCTTCTGCTTGGGCTGCCTGAATTGCAGTTAAGGCGATTGTATACACAATATCATCGACTAATGCACCACGGCTCAAGTCGTTTACGGGTTTGCGCATACCTTGAAGCATAGGGCCGATACTTATTAAGTCGGCACTGCGTTGTACTGCTTTATATGTTGTATTACCTGTATTTAAATCTGGGAATATAAATACAGTCGCTTTACCAGCTACAGGGCTGTTAGGTGCTTTTTTAAGTGCTACATTTTCCATTATAGCGGCATCGTATTGTAGTGGGCCGTCGATAATTAAATCAGGACGTTTTTGTTTTGCTATTTTTGTGGCTTCACGTACCTTTTCAACATCGGCACCCGTACCTGACGTACCCGTGCTGTAGCTTATCATTGCTACACGTGGCTCTATGCCAAATGCAGCTGCAGAGTCGGCAGATTGAATCGCTATATCAGCAAGTTGTTCAGCATTAGGGTCGGGGTTTATAGCACAGTCACCGTAAACTAATACTTGGTCAGGTAGCAGCATAAAAAATACGGAAGATACCAGCGATGATCCTGGCGCTGTTTTAATTAACTGCAGGGGCGGGCGAATTGTATTGGCAGTGGTATTAACCGCGCCCGATACTAAACCATCTACTTTACCTTGCTCAAGCATCATTGTGCCAAGTACGACGTTATCTTGTAGTTGCTCTTGTGCTACAACGGCAGTTAGGCCTTTGCTTTTACGAATTTCGACCATAGGCGCAATATAATCATTTATAATACTTTTTGGCTCGATGATACTTACATGTTCGTTTAGCTCAATACCTTGCTGCTGTGCAATACGCATTATTTCTTCGCGATCGCCAAGCAATATAGTTTTAGCAATGCCACGTTGACCACAAATAGCAGCCGCTTTAATTGTACGAGGTTCATTCCCTTCTGGTAATACTACGGTTTTATCTGCTTTACGTGCTTTATCGGTTAATAAATAACGAAATGCAGGTGGTGATAACTTACGCGTTTTGCCTACACTTTGAGCTAGAGTATCGAGCCAGCTTGAATTGATATGTTCTGCGTTGTGATCTTTTACTTTTTCAATGCGTTGGTCATCATCATTTGGTACTTCCATATTAAAGTTATGCAGTAATAGTGATGTGCGCCATGTGTCGGCATCGGTTGCGAGTATTGGTAAACCGGTTTGCATAGCTTGTTCACACAAAGCCATAATACGTGGCTCTGGCTCAAAGCCACCGGTGAGTAATATAGCGCCAAGTTTAGTGCCGTTCATAGCAGATAAACACGCAGCAACAAGTATGTCTGAGCGATCGCCCGGTGTTACTAATAAAGCACCTGGCGTAAAATAATTTAAAATATTAGAAACCGTACGAGCGCAAAAAGTGATACGACGCAGGCGACGATGAAGCATATCGCCTTCGTTAATTATTGTTGCTTTTAAATACGCGCTTAAGTCTTTTACGCGTGGCGCTACTAAGTCAAAATCCCACGGGATTGCGCCAAGCAACATAAACGGATTTTTTTTAAAAATAGGTAAAGACGCTAAACGATTTAACTCGTTTTCAAGCTCTTCGGGTTTGTAAGCGTCGACTAAATCGGCGCGTGCACGGCCTTCTTCATCAAGTGGCGCATTTACTTTATTAAAAATACAGCCCAGTACACGAGGATGATCGATTCCACCGTAATTACCTGCTGCAATTTCTAGGCGGTCTTCTATTTGAGTAATGGTGTAATTACCAGGGGTAAGTACAAATACAATTTCAGCGCCGAGTGTTTGCGCAATTTCGCGGTTTACACGCCCAGCATAAGGTTGGCGACGAGTAGGCACCATACCTTCAATAATAGCTACTTCATCGTCGTTTATTTTACTTTCAAAGCGTTCAACAATTTCCTCTAGTAGATCATCACCTTTACCGTCGCCAATCATTTGCTCAGCATAATCAAGAGCAAAAGGGGTGGGTGGGTTAATAGGTGAACCTTGAGTGACTATTTGTGTTGATTTTTCAGGACCTGTTTCGCCTGAACGAGGCTGAGCGATGGGTTTAAAAAAGTTAACTTTAACTGTTTTTTGCTCAAGAGCGCGAACTAAACCAACTGAAACCGACGTTAAACCCACACCGGTAGACACAGGAATTAACATAATACGACGTGCCATATTAAAGCTCCTTTACGATGTTAGCGGCATCAAGTGCAATAACCCACTCTTCGTTGGTCGGCATTACTACCACTTTGGGTGAAGTATTGGCTGAACTAATAATACCTTGATTACCAAAACGTGCATCAAGATTGCTCTTCTGGTCACAACTGAACCCTAAAAAAGCTAATTGATTAATGACATTTTCACGTATGATATCGGAGTTTTCGCCAATGCCGCCAGTAAATATAAGTGCATCTAAACGTTGTAATGGTACCATGTAGGCTGCAATTTGTTTGGCTAGTCGGTAGCAAAAAATATCCAGCGCTAAACGTGCTTGTTTATGTCCGGCAACAGCGGCTTCTTCAATCGTTCGACAATCGTTAGAGAGTTCGCTAATACCTAGTAGGCCGCTTTCTTGGTTTAATAAATTATCTATTTGCTGAGCGTTGTAACTAAGCTGTGTAGTTAAAAAATTAAATAAACCGGGGTCAATATCTCCACTGCGAGTACCCATAACAATACCAGCCAATGGTGTTAAACCCATACTGGTATCAACACTTTTACCATTTTTTATTGCAGTAACAGAGCAGCCATTACCTAAATGAGCACTAATGAAATTACTCTTTTCTACAGGCTGATTTAATAATTTAGCAGTTTGTCCTGCTACATAGTAATGACTTGTGCCGTGCATACCATAGCGTCTTACACCGTAGCCTGTATAAAGCTTATAGGGTAGGGCGTAAAGGTAGGCAACTTCATCCATAGTTTGATGAAATGCTGTGTCAAATACTGCTACTTGGGGTAAACCTATAAATGAAGCTTGTGCAGATGAAATACCTAACAAGTTCGCATGACCATGTAGCGGCGCTAAAGAAGACGCTTTAGTAATACCGTTAATTACGTCTTCATCAATTAAGACTGACTTTGTGAAATGCTCTCCGCCATGAACAACACGGTGCCCAACAGCAATAAGGTGCTCATCAAGGTTATGATCCTTTATTAAGCTTACAAGCGTATTTATAGCCTCAGCATGCGCTTGATTAGCCGCTAAGTCGATAACCGTCTTAGTTCCATTAAATTTGTATTTAATGGAGGGGGCTTTGGCGCCCAAGCGTTCAGCAAGGCCTGATATAATTTCGTGACCGTCGTTTGCATCAATAATTGCAAACTTTAAACTAGAGCTACCACAGTTTAAAACTAAAACATGTTGGGATTCAGGTGAGGTTGTTGGCATAGATTCAATTTCCATAAACAAATTTAGTAAGTGAACGTTAATACGTGATAGTTACACTTACGGTATTAAATAAAGCTAAAACAATTAAATGTTCAACTGCAAAGTGGTTAACTCAATGTTAAATATTTTACCTTATTTATGATGTTTAAGTTAGGATTGTTCGCCATTAAAGGGGAAATTTAAGCTCTTTTACTGAGAAAGTGTAACTCCCTCATTTTGTGTTACACTTTGGTATAGCTCGTTTTCTATTGTATTTAAAAGCAGTATCTGTGAGGAGTCATGATGCAAAAAAGTGTGATGTCACAACTACAAACAGGCCGTTTGTATGGTAAAAAATGGCCAATGCGTAAAGAGCTTGCGCCTTTGTTTTTAGAGTTTAGAGTGATTAGAGCGACTGAGCTTGCTATTACAGTAATGCCAATCTTGGCTATGCTAACGTTGTTTTTTCAGCTTAATTACTTAGGTTCTGATTTTTTACCGCAAGCTATTGCGAGTGCATTATTTTTTATATCGTTACCTTTACAAGGTTTATTTTGGTTAGGTAAACGAGCGCAAACGCCTTTAGATCCTGCGATGCAAAAATGGTACAACGAGCTGTACACTAAAATGGCGGCTAATGGATATCAAACGCAGTTAAGTGAGAACAAGCCCCGTTATATGGAGCTTGCTAACTTACTTAAAGATATGTTTGAAAAAATGGATAGAGCATTTACTAAAGAGCAGTTTTAGCGGGTTATACCATCATCTATTTTGGTAAACTGAGTAATATAAAATGATAAGGTGACATTGTGTTCACCTTTTTGTTCGAGTGCTGTCCAGTGCTCGGGTCTAAATTTCCATGCAAATGGCGTCATCATTATTAAGTTTTTAATATCAGTAAAGCTAAGCGCTACATGCTCTGTTAAAAGAGTCTGTTCTGCTTTTTGAAACCCTTTTGGCGTGGCTATTTCAGTATGTTCGTTTACTTCTGAATATATATACGATTTTAGCTCTTTTAAATGATAAGGGCCTGGGCTTGCTACCACTAATGTTGCGTTTTTTTTAGCAAGACGTTCAAGTTCTTCCTCAAACAAAGGTGCAAATACGCTAATAAGTACATCAGCAAATTGACTTTTAAAAGGCGCTTGGCTAATTGATGCAACACTAAAATAGCAATTAGGGTAGCGCTTTGCCGCATATTTCACGGCAGATTTTGAAATATCGACGCCGTACACTATAGCGTCTGTTTTACTTGCTATTGCTTGGGTATAAAACCCTTCACCGCATCCTAAATCTATAACCGTATTCGCACTTATTCGACCGACTAAATCGCTAAGATTTTGTTGTAAAAAGCGGTAGTATCCACGCTCTAAAAATGCGCGTCTAGCTTGTACCATTTCAAGGGAGTCGCCTGGTTGTTTTGAATTTTTTTGTTGCACAGGCAGTAAATTAACATACCCTTCTTTGGCAAAATCAAAGCTGTGGTTATTAGCACAACGAAGTGTTGAATCAGCTTTCAAAAGTGCGAGGTTACATAGCGGGCATTGATATTGTAGACTCATGAGTCTAGGTAGTCCTTATCGTAAAAAGTTTTTACCCAATGCGGGCGATAGGTGATCATAATTGTTATAGCCATGCCGTTGAGCATTGCTTCAGGAAACCAAATTATGGCACTTAAATAAACGTAGTTATCTGCAAGTTCTTGCCAATTGTATTGCCCTATAGCTAAGTAAAATAAAGCACCTAGGCCTATTTTTATACAGGCTATAAATCCTGCGGTTATAAACGCACAAACAAATATATAAACAAAAAAATGACGAGGTAAATATTGGTAACTAATTATAAAGCCAAGATAGCTCAATAAAATAGGAATAAACGCACCAATAAACAGTTGTACTGGTAACAGCTCAAGTTCAATTTGACCAAAGGCAGCGAGTAGCCCTGTGGCAAGTAAGCTACTTAAAATAGTCAATCGCCAGCCTAAAATTAATGTAGCAGCCGTAACACCTAGGATGTGTAAATCAAGGCCAGTTAAAATGCCAGCCTTTATTCGCCAAAGCACTGCAAACACTAACGCACATGCAAGAACTCCAGTTTGACGGGCTGGCGTATTAAGCAATGTTTTATATGTTTTTTTATCAAAGCTTAATAGGGCAATAATAATTACAAGGGCCCAAAGTAGCCCTTGTATTGTTATGCTGAGCATAGTAATTACTTAAATGTTGACCATATAGGGGCATGATCTGAGGGTTTTTCAATACCGCGCAGTTCGTAGTCAATACCAGTATCTATACAGCGTGCTGCAAGCTCATTAGTCGCAAGTACTACATCTATTCGAAGCCCTCGGTTATCTACAAACCCTTTAGAGCGATAGTCAAACCACGAATATTGATCGTCTGTTTCTGGGTTTTGTTCTCTAAAGGTGTCTTTAAAGCCCCAATTAAGTAATGTTGCAAGCCATTCACGCTCTACCGGTTGGAAAGAACACTTACCCGTTTTTAACCAACGCTTTGCATTAACTTCGCCAATACCAATATCTAAATCGGTGGGTGATATGTTGATATCGCCCATAACAATGACGTCTTGATCAGGGGTGTGGTTGGTTTCAAGGTGTGTCATCAAATCTTTATAAAATTGTCGTTTATAAGGGAATTTAGTTTCGTGATTAATATTATCACCTTGTGGGAAATAGCCATTCATGACTGTAACGTCGCGACCGTTATCTTGTTCAACAGTGACGCTTATCATGCGTTTTTGCGATTCCTCTGTATCGGTAGCAAAGCCTTTTAAGACCGATTTAGGCTCTTTTTTGCATAACATAGCTACGCCATAATGGGCTTTTTGGCCATGAAAGTAGACGTGATATCCCATTTTTTGTACATCTTCTAGTGGGAATGCTTCGTCATGAACTTTAATCTCTTGCAAACCAATAACGTCTGGTTGATGTTTGTCGATAATTGCTTGTAATTGGTGAAGACGAGCACGCAGACCATTGATATTGAAAGAAATCACTTTCATAAAATTTACCTTAAAATTGGATCTATTTAATGAATTAAATTGTATCAGTAAATACGCGTACATAACATGACTGAAATGAGAAAATAGCTGCACAAATGTTGATCAATTGATGAGTAAAGTTTAAACATTGTAAATGCAGTATTAATTTTTTAACTAAATAAAAAATTCAATTGAACTTAACTTTATTGAATATATAATGCGCGAAATTCACTTGTTTAGCTCGTTCAAATAGGATCTCTCATGAAAACACAACTACTTTTAGCTACTGCTTTATTAGCATCTGCAACTGCTTCAGCACAAAGCAATACTTACTTCAGTCAAGATAATAAAATTGAGTCTAAGTTATGTGTACTAAGCGCAAACGAAGGCTTTAGTGTTGCTCGTAAAGAAGCTGCTCAGCACGGTGTTTACTTATCTCGTTTTTCTAAAAGCATTTTATGTAATGGTGAAGATATTCGCGATATTGCTAAAAAAACGACATTAAGCAACGCATCAGTTGAGAAAGTAGAAGTATTTGCAAAAGACGCTCAACAAGAAACTCAATTATGTATGACGGCTTTAAAACAAGGTTTAGCACCTGTTCGTCAAAAAATTGGTAACTTAAACTCATTAAAATGTAATGGTCAAAACGTTACTGAGTTTGTTAAACGCTACCAAAACGCAGCAATCTAATTATTAGCTGAACTATATAACTAAAATTGAGATACCTGGTTTTTTACCGGGTATTTTTTTGCAAAAATTACAAGGTTGTTTGCAAAGCTTGCAAGCTTAACTTATTGAAACTGTTCAACAAATGCACAAGTCAAGATTAAGTTGTTGATTCTTATAAGTTAACTATTATTGGCATTGGATTTGTATTAGTTAAAGTGACATTTAATTAATTACGAAGGATACGTCTTATGAAAAAGTTAACATTAGCAGCCACTATTTTAGCATCATTAAGCCTAGCGGCTTGTTCATCTAATCAAGGTCTTGAAAGAATAGACAGTGACTTTGCAAGTTTAGATAATGACAGCGATGGCTACATCTCAAAAGTTGAAGCTGATGACGATAGCATTTGGGGCCATTTTTCAAATATTGATACCAATATGGATAACGAAATTAGCCGCAAAGAATTCAACACTTACATGAAGTTAAACAATGGTAAAGTAGCCACTGATTCTGAAGTAAGTGAGTCGGCATTTAAAGCTGAAATCGCTAAATTCGATAAAATTGAAAGCAGCTTTTCAAGCTTAGATAACGACAGTAATGGCTATATTTCGGTAGTTGAAGGTAACGATGATGATATTTCAAATCACTTTGGTTACATGGATAAAAACCAAGATAAGCGCATCAGTAAAAGCGAGTTTATGGGTTACATTAAAAAATACGGTAACGCAGTAGCTGAAGATGATGCATTAGAAGCCATTAAACACAGCTAATATTTGTTGTTTTAAAGAGTAAATTAGAAGCCAGTGATAATCACTGGCTTTTTTGTATTTAAAATCTAGTTATTTAGTAGATATATTTTCCTAGTTTGGTGTTGTTCTGTCATAATAGATGGCTGTGTATTTTTATTTGTTAAGAGTGTGTATGGCGGGTCGGCGAATTAGTGATGAACAACTAGTTGAGATCATTGAAGCAGCTATTTTTGTTGCAGATAAGCCTGTGAGTAAACGCCACCTTAAAGATACTGTATTAATAGATTTAGCTATTTCTATGGCGCGAATAAACGACGCAATAGATACAATACAAGAACATTTTCAAACTCGTGGTATTCGCTTAGTTGAAGTTGGTAGTGGGTATCGTTTTCAGGCATGTAGTAGTTTAAGCCCTTGGTTAAATAACTTGTGGCAAGAACGCGCACCAAAATACTCACGTGCTTTACTGGAAACATTATCACTTATTGCATATAGGCAGCCCATTACGCGCGGTGAAATTGAGCAAGTAAGGGGTGTTACTACGGGTTCGAATATTATTAAAACCCTACTCGAAAGAGATTGGGTTAAAGTGGTAGGGCATAAAGAGGTTCCGGGTAAGCCGGCTTTATATGCAACTACTAAACAATTTTTAGATTATTTTTCGTTAACTGGACTTGAAAACTTACCTGCGCTGCCAACAGAGCAGCAAAGTTAAATTAACCAGTTATTGAGCGATCCTTCTGTGAGAGAACCATCCGAATGAGTATTATACAAGGTGAAAAGTTACAAAAAGTCTTAGCCCGTGCAGGCGTAGGCTCACGCCGTGAAATGGAAAAATACATTGATGCAAACCGCGTTAGTGTAAACGGTAAAGTGGCAAAGTTAGGAGACCGTGTTGAAGAAACCGATTTGATTCGTGTTGACGGGCACACTGTAAAGATTGAAGAAAAAGCAGATAGAATCTGTCGTGTGATTATGTATAACAAACCCGAAGGTGAGTTAAGCACACGTAAAGATCCAGAAGGGCGTCGTACAGTATTTGACAGACTTCCTCGTATTGATGGTGAGCGTTGGATTGCGGTTGGCCGATTAGACGTTAATACTTCGGGTTTGATGCTCTTTACTAATGATGGTGAATTAGCTAACCGCTTGATGCACCCAAGCTATGAAGTAGAGCGTGAATACTCTGCGCGTGTATTTGGTGAAGTAACCAATGAAACGGTTAAAAACTTACTACGTGGTGTTGAGCTTGAAGATGGTCCAGCCAAATTCACGACTGTAACCCCTATGGGTGGCGAAGGCGTTAACCGCTGGTTTAACGTAACGTTAAATGAAGGACGTAACCGTGAAGTACGTCGTTTATGGCAGTCTCAAGATGCGGAAGTATCTCGTCTTATTCGTATTCGTTACGGTAAACTAGAGCTTGATAAGCGCGTGCCACAAGGTGGTTGGATGGAGTATGATTTAGAAACAGTAAACTACTTACGCAAAACCGTTAAATTAGGGCGCGAGACACAAACTAAGCTTTCTGTTATGCCTGAAAAACGCAAAGATAAACGCGCTAAAATCAACCAGATCCGCAAAGCAGTTAAAAAACACAATCAACGTGTTAAGCCTACCAAACGTAAATAATAAATTAGTTATTTATTGCACACAAAAAAGCCGCTAATTGCGGCTTTTTTAATGTGTGTTGTATAAATTTTTTAAACTCTAAATTACTTTTTTACTTGAGCATCTAACGATTCGCCATTCACTTCACTAGAATCATCGCTCATCAAGTATAAGTAGGTTGGCATTAAATCTTCTGGTGTAGCAAGCGCGTCTCTATCTTCTCCTGGGTATGCAGCAGCACGCATAGAAGTGCGAGTAGCGCCTGGATTAATACAGTTTATACGAATATTCGTTTTGCCTACTTCACATGCCCATGTTTGCATCATGCCTTCAACTGCAAATTTTGAGATGGCATATGGCCCCCAAAACTCACGGCCTTTGCGGCCTACACCTGATGACGTAAATACCACAGATGCATTGTCAGATTTACGAAGAACAGGGAAAAGCGCTTTAGTGATCATCGCTTGCGCGGTCACGTTTACTTTCATTATGTTTTCGAACGTAGATGAGCAAAAATGTTCAAGTGGACCAAGTGACCCTAAAATACCTGCATTATTAAGCAAGCCATCAAGGCGGCCAAATTGATATTCAATTGTTGCAGCAAGGTCACGATAGTTTTGTTTAGTTGCGCCTTTTAAGTCCATGGGCACAATTGCAGGTTTAGGGTAACCCGCATTAACAATTTCATCGTAAACACATTCAAGTTTATTAGTTGTTTTTCCTAATAAGATAACTGTAGCGCCGTATTTTGCATACGTAATTGCTGCTACTCGGCCAATACCATCACCGGCGCCTGTTATTAAAATAATTTTATCTTTAAGTGCGTTTTCAGCCGCTTGATATGTGTGCATAAAAGTACCCATTCATCTATTTTTTTTGATTTTAACATAGCGAAACGTGAAGTAATCGAATTTATTGTAAAATTAGGTGGCGAAAATAGAAACTTTACGTTAAGTTTAACTGGTCTAATGTCTCATTAATAACCTGATTACATTGTTTTAACTTAATACACTGATTAAACACACTATAAAAATAAAATATGTGCGGAGCCAACAATATGAAAAAAATGCTACTTTCACTCTCTGTTACAGCTGCCTTGGCAGGTTGTGGCGGCGGAGAAACGTTAGAAGATGTTAAGAACGACACAGCAACCGTTATTCCAACAGCAACGGTTACATTTGACCCTGCTGCAGGTATCTTATCGGTACCTAATGATTTATTAATGAGTGGAACCCAAGACGGTACACTTAACATTCCTGGAGAATTAGATGACAACAATGTGTCTATTTCTCGAGCAGCTTATGCTGACCCTCAGCTTGCTCTAGGCGCACTTGACGGTTGGTCTTCTCAGGTTCCTTATAAAATCGATTTAACATTTCCGCCAAATGTGAGTTTAGATGAAACGTCTGCTGGGACACCAGGTACAGTCCGTATTTTTGAAGTAGTAATGGGTGCAAGTTTAACTGACGCAGAATGTTCAGTTGTAGCTGCAGGTACAGCTTGTAAATTGGTCGGTGAGCTTACTTTTGGTGTTGATTTTGTCACTCAAGCTTCTGGTGATGCCGTTGCAATTATTCCTTTAAAACCATTTACGGCAGGTAGCTCATACATCAATGTACTAACTACTGGTCTTAAAGATTCATTAGGACGCTCTATCGAGCCTTCTTCTACTTATGGTCTGGTTAAGCAAGAAGCGCCATTAATTACAGAAGCCCAACTTGGTTTGCAGGGCGCTGTTAACAGTTACGAAAATGTAGTTGTAAGTTCAGGAAATATAACAAAAGAAGATATTATTTTTTCTAGCGCAATGACTATTCAGTCTGCGGGGCCAGTACTTGGGACAATTAAAAAATTGCTAGCTGCTAGTTTGCAACAGCCTGCGATGCCAACGCCTGCGCTTCAAGTTCCTGAACAACCGATGGTAAATGTACAACAGGTATTTGCTTCTCAGGGTGTAGAAGTGTCTGCTGCTTTCTCTGGTGTGCAATATCAAAAAGGTAGCATTATGCTACCGATGTATTTAGGTACACCAACGGGGACCGATATTAGTGATTTAAGTGATACATATTGGCAAGGTATGTGTGATAACGCGGTGGCAATAATCGGTTACAAGGCCGTTGCTGGTGATGCATTTCCGACAGATCCTATTAGTGAAAATGATGGTTTATGTTCTGCATTAAGTGACGGGCAATTACGCGACTTAGGACTAGATAGCACACGTCATTTAACAAAATATAACTCCATTCCAAAAGTACAAAGCATGGCAAATGTGCCAGTGCAAGTTACTAAGCCTATTTTACCAATAATTAATGGTGTACGTGCACAGTTACAATTAGATCCTATCGCAATGCCTGATAGCGGATGGCCAGTTGTTATTATGCAACACGGTATTACAACACAAAAAGAAAGTATGCTTGCTTTAACGGCGCAGCTTTCTATTCAAGGCTTTGCAACAGTTGCTATTGACCATCCAAGACATGGTGAGCGTGGAATAGATGTTGATGGTGATGGAACAGACGACTTTAATGCAACAACAGGTTCTGTGCTTAGTTACATGAATTTAAGTTCATTACTTGTTGCGCGTGATAGCTTACGTCAATCAGCGGCTGATTTATTAGGTTTACGTTTAGGTCTAAACTTTATTAATGATGCAACGATTAATGCGCAAGATGTAACTTACATTGGTCATTCATTAGGCTCTATTGTAGCCCCTGCATTTATTGCACAAGCTAATAACCCATTAGCGCCAACCGTTGACCCATTATTTAATGTAAACACAGTAGCACTTGCAAGCGGCGGCGGCGGTATAGCTAGCTTCTTACTAGAATCAGCTGCATTTGGTCCATTTATCCAAGGTTCAGTACTTTCACAAGCAGGTACAACAGAAGCTGATGAGTTTAACGCGTATTTACAAGTTGATGCAGTGTCTAACTGTGGTGCAGTATTACCAGATATGGAAGCATATTTAACTTGTGGTTATAACGAGTATGTAGCTTCGTTAACTACAGCTGGTGAAACAAGTAAGCTTACTAATATTCAAGGAGTGTTTACTCAATTTGCATTTGCGGCGCAAACAGCGCTAGATAGCGGCGATCCAACTAATTACGCAGCCACTGTAAAAGCATTAGGTACTCCTGTTTATACTAATGTTGTTGTGGGCGATGGTGTTGATAACAAGCCTGACCAAGTGATACCACCAATGGCAGCAAATAATCCTATTTCAGGCACAATTCCATTAGCTAACTTGATGGGTCTTGAAACAGTAAGTACTTCGCAAGCATTGAGTGAAACACCAACAAGCTACTTAGTTAAATTTACTAAAGGGCATCATGGTTCTATATTAACGCCAGCTCAAGATGATGCACAAGCTGCAACTGTTGAAGGCAGTGCTGCCGCTAATACAGAAATGCAGTTGCAAGTAGCTACTTACTTAGCTGCTCGCGGTCGAATGTTATTAGTTTCCAACCCTGAGGTTGTGACTGATTAATAGCCAATAAAATAATTAACCTTTAAAAGCCACTGAAAAGTGGCTTTTTTTTGCTTTAAAGCATGCTAAATTAGCTGAAATTTATAAATGGAGAAACCAGTTGGAATTTTTATACGAATACGGTTTGTTTTTTGCTAAAACAATTACTTTTGTTATCGCTATAGCAGTTATTCTAATGCTAATAGTTGGCGCTGCAGTTAAGCCTAAAGCCAAAAAAGGTGAAATACAAATTGACGACATATCAGAGCAATTAGTTGATCTTAAAGAAAGCTTTCTACAAAATACGCTGGGTAAAAAAGAGCTTAAAGCACACCAAAAACAGCTTAAATCGCAAAGTAAAAAAGCAGATAAAGATGAGCCTAAACCTCGTTTATATGTAATTGACTTTGTAGGTAGTATGGACGCTCACGAAGTAGAAAGCTTACGAGAAGAAATAACAGCCATTATCTCTATTGCTAACCCAAGTAAAGACAAAGTACTTATTCGTTTAGAAAGTGGCGGCGGAGTAGTGCATGGCTATGGACTTGCTGCATCTCAGCTACAGCGTATTAAAAATGCCGGTATTCCTTTGAGTGTTGCAATTGATAAAGTAGCAGCGAGCGGTGGTTACATGATGGCGTGTGTAGCCGATGAGATACTGGCAGCCCCTTTTGCCATAGTTGGATCTATTGGTGTGATAGCTCAGATACCAAACTTTAATAAAATATTAAAGAAAAATGATGTGGAATTTGAGCAAATAACTGCAGGTGAGTTTAAACGTACGCTTACTTTATTTGGTGAAAACACAGATAAGGCCCGTGAAAAATTTCGTGAAGAAATTGAACAAACACATGATTTATTTAAAACGTTTGTAAGCACTCAACGCCCAAGCTTAGATATAAACTTAGTTGCGACAGGCGAGCATTGGTTTGCAACTCAAGCGATTGATAAAGGTTTGGTAGATGTTATAAAGACAAGTGATGATGCATTGCTGGAGCAGCAACATGAGCGCCAAATTTATAAGATTAAATACAAAATTAAAAAGGGATTAAGCGATAAGCTAGCTCTTGGCCTGAGTAGTGGTGTGAATAAAGTGGGAATAAACTTACTCTCTAAATTTAAATCCCTAAATCCTTAGATTAGAATTTTTTACGATTCAGTTTATTTCTTTCTACTCGAAAAAAAACCTTGATGTATTGCATCAAGGTTTTTTTATAGCTGTATAAATGTAGCTTATGAGTCAATAGACTTATGATAATCTTCTAAGTCTTTAGCTGCATTAAGGTCGTTAAAGATGCTCTCATCAAGTTCACCTTCAGATTTAGCCACAACACAGGTAACCATACAATCGCCAGTTACATTAACTGCTGTACGTGTCATATCTAGCAAGCGGTCTACACCGATAATAATTGCAATCCCTTCTACAGGTAAGCCAACTTGGTTAAGTACCATGGCCAGCATTATTAAACCAACACCAGGTACGCCTGCTGTACCTACAGAGGCAAGTGTTGCTGTTAGTATAACCATTAGATAATCAGAAATTGTTAAATCTACACTGAACACTTGTGCAATGAATACGGTAGCCACACCTTGCATGATGGCAGTGCCATCCATGTTAATGGTAGCACCCAGTGGGATAGTAAATGAGGCAACCGAGTTATTAGCACCTAGTTTTTTAGTAGCAGTTTCAAGTGTAATAGGCATAGTTGCGCTTGAGCTCGAGGTACTAAATGCAAATAAGCATGTGTGCTTCATTTTTGCTAAGAAAATAAGCGGGTTTAAGCCCGTTAATATTTTTAAAAGCAATGTGTAGTTTACGAAAGCATGTAATAACAGTGCAAGCACTACAACGCCAAAGTATTTGGCTAGGCTAACAATTAAGTTAAGCTCAATTGTTGTAAATAGTTTTGCCATTAAAAAGAACACGCCATAAGGTGCAATGTTCATTAACAGCGTAACTAGTTTTAAGATTACTGTGTTTAAATCTTCAAAAACACTTGCTACGCGTTTGCCTGTTTTACCACTTAATGCCATTGCTACACCAAATAATAGTGCAAACACTATAACTTGAAGCATATTACCCTTGGCCATGGCTTCAAATGGGTTAGTAGGAAACATATCTATAATTACACGTGCAAGAGTAGGCGCTTCTTTGGCATCATAAGTTGCATTAGATGGCAAGCTTATACCTTCACCAGGGCTAAATAATAAGGCAAGTGTAATAGCCACCGTTATAGCAATAGCCGTAGTTAATAAATATAAACCAATAGATTTACCACCTAGGCGGCCTAGTTTTTTAGGGTCACTTAAGCTACAGGTACCACAAACGAGCGATACAAAAACAAGAGGCACAACTAACATTTTTAAGCTGGCAATAAATATTTGGCCACCAACATGGAAAATACCATCAACAAAAAAGGCTTTAATTGGCAAAGAGAATAACCCAAGTGGTATTAGATAATCGTCTTCACCAGCTAATATAGCCTGAAATATAAAACCTACTGCAACCCCAAGCGCCATACCAATCATGATGCGAGTGGTTAAACTCATTGAACGGATTTTTGACATATTCCCTGATCTACATTTTATAAATTTGCCATAGACTACCAGCAAGGAAATATTTACTACAGAAAAAATTGGTATTTATTTAAAATTATTTTGCGCAAAAAAGTAATAAAAAACTGTGATTTTAGACTAAGTTATAGGTTAATATTAAGTGAAAATTAATTTTGATTATAATAACAACGCTAGGGAGAGGTTCATGCCTTTAATGCGACTGCTCGGCATTTCATTGCTAAGTTTTTTACTCACAGCCTGTGGTGGCGGTGGGTCACTTGAAAAAGACGGCTCTATTAGTGATGGTGATTCCACTACAGAGGCTGCTACATATTCGGTTTCATTAAAGGGATACTCTCAAACAGACGAAACGGAGTCAAATGCTGTAACGGCAGATTCTCCCTTAAACTTAAGAGCAATACTCACTGATAACGACGGTGATGTTGTTGCTAGTCAGCGAATTACGTTTACTTTAACCGATACCGTTGGGGCTTTAAGCCAAACATCTGCACTAACAAATACAGATGGGGAAGCCGAAGTTGAACTAATGGCTGGTACTGTCGAAGGTGCTGGAGAAGTAACTGCCACATATACAATTGATGGCACGACCTATACAGATAGTTTTTCGTTTAGCTCGTCTGGTGATGCAGCAAGTGATGTTGAAAACGCATACACAATTAGTGTGCAAGGCTATTCTCAAGTCGATGGGAGTGAGTCAAATGCTGTTTCAGCCGATTTCCCATTAAATATACGAGCGAGGCTTTCTGATGCAGATGAAAATGTTATTTCAGGAGGGCGTATAACATTCGCTCTAGCAGACAATATTGGCTCTCTTGCTCAATCTTCGGCATTAACTCAAGCTGATGGTCTAGCTACAATTGAGTTAACCGCAGGCACTACAGAAGGAGCAGGTGAAGTAATAGCTACTTATTCTATAAACGGAGAATCTTATTCGAGTACTTTTTCGTTCAGTTCTGCTGGTGATTCAGAACAAAATATTGAAAGCGACTTCACTATAGAGCTAAAAGGTTTATCTCAATCTGATGGTACAGAAGCAACAGCGGTAACGGCCGCTAACCCTCTAAATATTCAAGCAACACTGTTTGATGATGAAGGCTCAGTTGTTGTAGCAGAGCGTATCATGTTTGCACTTTCAGATAATATTGGTGTCTTAGATAAAACATCAGATTTAACAAACGAAATGGGTCAAGCATCAGTCATATTAACAGCTGGCACTATAGAAGGTGCTGGTATAATTACAGCCACTTATACTGTCAGTGGTGAGACTTATGCAGAAAGTTTTTCCTTTAGTTCAGCTGGTGATGCAGGTATAAATCCAAATAATGAATACGTGATCCAATTGCAAGGCTTTTCTCAAGAGGATGGATCTGAAACCAATTCAGTTTCAGGGGATACTCCAATCGATTTAATCGCCACTCTTACTAATAACGGTAGTCAAGTATCTGGTGAGGTAATAACATTTTCTCTATCGGGTAATGTAGGTTCTTTAAATGCAAGTTCGGCACTTACACAAACTAATGGACAAGCGAAAGTAGAATTAACATCAGGAACAATTGAAGGAGCTGGACAAGTTACAGCAAGTTTTACTCAAAATAGTATTACTTATAGTGCTACATTGTCGTTTCAATCAGATGGCAAAGAAGGGAGTCAACCAGCTTATTCTATAGCGATTCAAGGTTACAATAACGGTATAGTTTCATCGACTGTCGAAGGAGATATTCCTTTAGATATAATTGCAACTTTAACCCATGAAGGTGTTGTAGTTAGTGGGGAAGTTATAACATTTTCACTTTCTGGGAATGTTGGTTCTTTGACGTCTACATCAGCGCTAACGCAGGGTAATGGTAATGCTAAAGTTCAACTGACATCTGGAACAGTTGAAGGTGCTGGAGCAGTTACAGCTAGCTATACACTCGATGACGTTACATACAGAAAGACCTTTACATTCCAATCTGACGGTAAAGAAGGAAGCGAGCCAGAATATACATTAACTATACAAGGTTATGATAGTGAAACTGATCTTCAATCTAATAGAGTTACTTCATTAGTGCCACTTGAATTAAGAGCAACGTTACTTAATGACGGTACTCCAGTTAGCTCACAAAGCGTTAACTTTTCGTTAGCTAGTAATATAGGTGTTTTAAACCCTAGTTCTGGAAGTGTTTTAACCAATAGCAATGGTATAGCTACTATTGAGCTTTTAGCTGGAAATATTGAAGGTGCTTCAGAATTATCTGTAACTTACGTAAATAATGGAGTTACGTACTCATCGGAAGCCTTTGACTTTGAATCTATCATTGTTGAAAAGGCTGAAATTACGGTTAGCTTAATAGCAAATGATGGTTCGACCACTCGTAATGTAGATTTTTTAAACCCTGCTGTTGCCCAGGCGCAACTCTTATTAAACGGTGAACCAGGTGCCTTTAAGTTAGTAGCATTTAATTTATCAGGCTTAGGGACTATTAATCCTTCTAATGGTACTGCACTGACGAATGAGGAGGGGATTGCGAAGGTTGATTTATTAGCAGGAACAGAAGCCGGGGCAGGCTCAATAACGGCCGAATATATTGATAGCGATAACACGAGTTACACAGCTGAAGCTTTCACATATACAACTGCCGGGGATTCTCCTGCCCAAGGTGATGCAGATAATTTCACAATTGATCTGAGCCTAATATCGTCAACAACACTAATACAAACAAGTGAAATTAGTGCTAACGATAATGGCCTAGTGCAAGCTCTAGTCCTAGATTCAAATGGTGACCCAGTAGTCGGGGAAGTGGTTTCTTTTAGCTCTACCTTAGGTAGTCTTTTACCAAGCTCAGGTACTGCGCTAACAAATACTAACGGTATTGCTACTCTAAATTTAGCACCAGGTACAATTGAAGGGGCCGGTAATGTTACAGCCCAG
Source organism: Pseudoalteromonas sp. SR41-1 (assembly GCF_014164015.1). Lineage (NCBI taxonomy): Bacteria > Pseudomonadati > Pseudomonadota > Gammaproteobacteria > Alteromonadales > Pseudoalteromonadaceae > Pseudoalteromonas > Pseudoalteromonas sp. SR41-1. The sequence continues at coordinate 123,765 of NZ_JACJEK010000012.1, read as the reverse complement.
TACGAAGCTATTACAGAAAAGGTTGGGTTTTATACTCGTGGTGATGCTATCGACCCTAATCAAAGCACCGCGGATATCAATTTTAAAATTTTGCAAAACTGTCCGGCTGATTTTAAAACAACTAGAGATGCAAGTTTCTGTGAAGAGGTAACAAGTATTTCAGGGGATTCTTCAGCTATTTTATTTATTGAAGTGACTAATGAAGACTCTACAACACCACTTACTCAAGCTTTAGTAACCGCTACTACTACTATTGGATCTATTACTCCTTCAACAGGCACTGCAATTACAGATGCAAATGGTATCGCACTACTCGATATTGTTCCTGGGCAGGATGTAGGGGCAGGTGAAATCACCGTGTCTGTACTTAATAGTAACTTGACTAAAGCGTTTCAGATTGCTGCGGTAGATATCGAAATTTCTATTTCGAGCTCTATTGCTGATGATGAGCTATTAGCTGCAGGGGCTACGGCTCTAATTTCTATTGAAATTTCTAAAGATGGTGAGTTATATACAACTCCATTAACGGTTGAATTCTCATCGGGCTGTGTAAGTTCGGGGCAGGCATCAATTGATGAAACAGTGACTAGTATTGGTGGATTTGCACGTTCAACATATCGCCCTTTAACTTGTGTGGGTGGTGATATTATTACAGCAACGGTTATTACTGGTGGAGATACGGTTTCTGCAAATACTACAATTAATGTATCACCTGCAAATATTGGTTTTTTACAGTTTATAGATGTTACAGAGTCTGTAATTGCATTAAAAGGTACAGGTGGTGCTGACCGTACTGAAATTTCAGAAGTGACTTTCAAACTTGTCGATTCGAACGGGAACGATTTAGCGTCAAGAACGGTTAACTTTGAACTTTCAACTGCTGTAGGTGGCATTACATTAGGCACAGCAAGCGCTATTACTAATGCCAGTGGCGAAGTGAAGACATCAGTACTATCGGGTTCGATTGCAACACCTGTACGTGTTATTGCATCAAGTGAAGAAGAGGTAGAAGGTAATACAGTTGTTGTAACAGCCCCTTCAGATATTCTTGTTGTTAGTACAGGTATAGCTGATCAAAATAGTTTTTCGCTATCGCGTTCTATTTTCAATCCCCACGCATTAAATGTTGATGGTAATACAGTAGCGGTTAACGCACGTTTAGCCGATCACTTTAATAATCCTGTTCCAGATGGTACGGCCGTTACTTTTATTACAGAAGGTGGAGTTATTGAGCCAAGTTGTACTACAACGAATGGAGCATGTAGCGTTACTTGGACAAGTAGCAACCCGCGTCCTTTTACTGATTCAATGTACGAAAATACAATTGCTCAAAAATGTGATGGTGGATTACCGTGCCCATTAGGTATTTTAAATAATGATCTTACAATAGATTTACCACTTGGTGGACGAGCAACCGTTCATGCATATGCTATTGGTGAAGAGACTTTTTCAGACTTAAATGGTAATGGTTACTTTGATAGCGAAGACTTCTTTGATGATTTATTTGATATCCCAGAAGCTTTTATTGATAACAATGAAGATGGTACTTTTGGCGGTAAAGATTGCAGTGATGGAACAGACCCATGTTCTCGTGACAATTCAACAGGTGATGAGTTTGAAGAGTTCGTAGATTTTGATGGTAATGGTTCTTGGACTACCCAAAACGGTTTATACAATGGTTTACTATGTCGTGAAGAAGACGAAACCGCAGGACTATGTAGCCGTCAATTGGTTAATGTATTTCAAAACCAAGAGATTGTTATGTCGGGTGATGCGGCATTCTTTAGATTAGTAACCTATGCTGATGATTGCTCGGCTATTGCAGGCGTAACAGCATCTGAGGTGCATATAAACAGTGATCCAGCGAGCCCATTAGTACGTCGCTCACAAGCTGATCCAACAAGCCAAAAGATGTGTCAAGTCAGTGAAATAGATTTAACCCAGAGTCCAACAGGGACTAGTAGTGTCAGTCTGATTATGTATATTGCAGATATGTATAATAATCCTATGCCTGCAGGTACTGAGGTATCTATTAGTACTGATAACGGTGAAATTACTGGCGAAACTAGTTATGTATTTCCTAATACTACGAGCTTTGTTCCAGTAGGTGTTTCTTTTGGTATTAAACGGGAACCTTTGACAGGTGGTAACGATAGTCCATCGGGTAGCTTAAACATTTCAGTTGAAGCTCCTTCAGGTTTAGTTTCGCCATTTTCAGTTTCAGTAATCGACGATTTATAATCGTTTAAAATAAAAAATGCCAACCATTAGGTTGGCATTTTTGTTTCTGTTCTATATATTCCACATCAATTAATCTAAAAACACCTGTTTGTTTAATTTAACGACAAAAATTGTTCGTTTATTCAGTAAATACTGAAAAGTTTGTATTAAAAGCTTGTAACAACTAGTGTTTGTAGATATACCTATAAATATTCGCGCCGCTTATGTCGGCAAAACACATTTTTAATATTTGGTTAGAAATAGGCAACTATGGGCAAATCGCTAGTAATTGTAGAGTCACCTGCTAAGGCTAAAACAATTAATAAATATTTAGGTAATGACTTCATCGTAAAGTCCAGTATTGGGCATGTACGTGATTTACCTACTTCAGGTTCGAGCAAAGCTAAAGTGCCGGCAACTAAAACGCCAGCAGAAGTTCGCAAAATGGAACCTGAAGAGAAAGCAGCGTATAAAAAGCAACGAGATTATACTAACCTGGTCGCGCGTATGGGTATTGATCCTGAGCAAGGTTGGGAGCCGCATTATGAAATCCTGCCAGGTAAAGAGAAGGTTGTTCAAGAATTACAAAAGCTGGCTGAAAATGCAGATCAAATATACCTCGCAACGGATTTGGATAGAGAAGGGGAAGCAATTGCTTGGCACCTTCAAGAAATCATTGGCGGCGAACCTGAAAAGTATAAGCGCGTAGTTTTTAACGAGATTACCAAAAACGCAATACAGCAAGCTTTCGAAACACCTGGCGAGCTTAATACTGACATGGTTTACGCTCAGCAAACACGACGCTTTTTAGACCGTGTTGTAGGCTTTATGGTTTCTCCTTTGTTGTGGGCAAAAGTTGCACGTGGTCTATCTGCAGGACGAGTTCAGTCTGTTGCGGTACGCTTATTAGTTGAGCGTGAACGTGAAATTAAGGCATTTATCCCTGAAGAGTTTTGGGATATTCACGCTGATGTTAAGAATACTGAGTCTGAGTTACGCTTAGAAGTAACCAAACAAGCAGGAAAGGCATTTAAGCCTGTAAATGAAGCTCAGGCTAGCGCAGCTGTTAAAAGCCTTGAGAATGCAGAATACAAAGTAATTAGCGTTGAAGAAAAACCAAGTAAAAGTCGCCCAAGTGCGCCATTAATTACTTCAACCATGCAACAAGCTGCAAGTACACGCCTAGGTTATGGCGTTAAAAAGACTATGATGCTCGCTCAGCGTTTGTATGAAGGCGGTTATATTACTTATATGCGTACCGATTCAACCAATCTTTCAAAAGATGCGGTTGAAATGTGTCGTGAGTATGTAACGAACGAGTTTGGTGCTAAATATTTACCAAAAGATCCAATTAACTATAGCTCTAAAGGCAATGCACAAGAAGCGCATGAGGCAATTCGTCCTTCAAGCGTTACAGTGTTGTCTGGTCATATCGAAGGCGTAGATGCCGATGCTAAAAAGCTGTATGAGCTAATTTGGCGTCAGTTTGTAGCGTGTCAAATGGTACCTGCTGAATACGACTTAACAACACTGACTGTTGCAGCTAACGATTTCCAGCTCAAAGCAAAAGGCCGCGTGCTTCGCTTTGATGGTTGGACAAAAGTACAACCTGCGGTGCGTAAAAAGAACGAAGAAGATCAATCACTGCCAGCTGTTAAAGAAGGTGAAATACTTACTTTAATAGAACTTGATCCTAAGCAGCATTTTACTAAGCCGCCAGCTCGCTTTAGTGAAGCTAGTTTAGTAAAAGAGCTTGAAAAGCGTGGTATTGGTCGTCCATCTACTTATGCGTCGATTATATCAACAATTCAAGATCGTGGTTATGTACGTGTAGAAAATCGCCGTTTCTTTGCTGAAAAAATGGGTGAAATTGTTACTGACCGCTTAGTTGAAAACTTCACTGATTTAATGAACTTTGATTTTACAGCTAAAATGGAAGGTCGTTTAGATGACATTGCTGAAGGCGAGCGTGTATGGACTCAAGTTTTAGATAAGTTTTATGCTGATTTTTCAACGCAACTAACTGTCGCTAAAGACGAGCCAGAGAATGGTGGCATGCGTCTTAATGAGATGGTTGAAACCGATATAGAATGTCCTACATGTAGCCGCAAAATGGGCATACGTACGGCTTCAACCGGTGTTTTCTTAGGGTGTACTGGTTACAGCCTTCCGCCAAAAGAGCGTTGTACTACAACAATGAACTTAGTGTCGGGCGATGAAGCGGTTGCTGCTGATGTCGAAGACGTAGAAACCGAAAAATTAATGCAGATGAAGCGTTGTCCTATTTGTGAAACTGCAATGGACTCATACCTAATTGACGAAACCCGTAAACTACATGTGTGTGGTAATAACCCAGCATGTAAAGGGCATATAGTTGAAGAAGGTACCTTTAAAATTAAAGGCTACGACGGACCAATTATCGAATGTGATAAGTGCGGTTCTGATATGGAGCTTAAATCGGGTCGCTTTGGTAAGTACTTTGGTTGCAATAACGACGAGTGTAAGAACACACGTAAGTTACTTAAAAATGGTGAGGCTGCTCCACCAAAAGAAGATCCTGTTCACATTACTGAATTAGAGTGTGAGAAGTCAGATGCGTATTTTGTTTTACGTGATGGCGCTGCGGGTATATTTTTAGCCGCAAATACTTTTCCTAAGTCACGTGAAACACGTGCACCTAAGGTTGAAGAACTAAAACGCTTTAGAGACCGCATTTCGCCTAAGTTTTATTATTTAGCAGATGCACCAGCTAAAGATCCTGATGGTAATCTTGCTGTTGTACGCTATAGCCGTAAAAATAAATCTCAGTATGTTATGACTGAAGTTGACGGTAAAGCTACCGGCTGGACTGCTCATTATGAGGCAGGTAAATGGACAGAAGAAGCGAAGAAAAAAGCAGCGCCTAAAAAGAAAGCAGCTGCAAAAAAGGCACCAGCTAAAGCTAAGCCTAAAGCGAAAGCTAAAAAAGAAGATGAATAAGCTCGTTATTGCTTATTCATATCTTTTGTAGATTTAAAAAGTCATAAAAAAACCGGAATGCACAGCTTGTGTCTATTCCGGTTTTTTTGTGCCTAGTTGAATGCTTTCGCAACGGCTTTATTAGCAGCACATTCACCTAAGCGTGTTACCAATTTGATTAAAAACATGATTATTTTAGCATATTAAATAACTCAGTTACTGCGTTAAACACTATTCATATATGACTGCGTAGATGCAGAAAGTAGGCATTGCAGGGAGCAGCTGCCGAGAACAAATATATGTCATGCTTTTTCGCTTAGCTATTGAGCTATATTCTTATAGCTTTAACAGATCACTAATTAAATGTAATTTGTATAATTAAATCTTAACAGAAGATACTTTTTTATAGCCTTCAGATTCAAGCTCATCATTTACGCATTTTAATACGTAGGCATTTAGCTCTTCATTGCTTACGTCATCATCTTTAGCCCAGTTAACACACATTTCTGTGTATTCTTTTATCATTTCGGCTGAAGCTGTTGGCGCATCGTCTGCAACCGCGTAAGTCGCAGATACTGCAAATAGTGGTGCTACGATTAATGCTAGCAATGCTTTTTTCATTCGTTTATTCCTAAAAAAATGGTGTGATGACTGATTTATCCAGTTTAAAGTTAGGTATAAATCAGTAGTGCCCAATTCAGAACAACTCTGTTGGTATGCTGATTTTTAATCGAAATTGAAATAAAAGATAACGAAATTTTTTTATCGTGAGGATGAGTAATTTACTTGTCAGTTTTTTAACTTTAGTAAGTACAGCATTATCAGCTGGAGTAATATATTTAGTAGCTAAGAAAACTTGATTCTGCGCTCTATATTAATAACCTTTAGATTGTTTTAGGAAAAGTGATTTTTTAGGTTCAAAAATGAAATGGATAAGCGCCATTGTATATTTCTGCTATGAGGATATTTTAAGTTTGTAATATCAGCCGTATTATTTGCTTTAACTGAATGTCTAAATGTTGAAACTAAAAGTCACTAGAATGCGTTAAATACAAAAAAGCCCAAGTGAATAGCTTGGGCTTTTTCGTGTGTAACGCGCTTACGTATACACTAAACGTAACTTTTGAGTCATTAACACTGAGCGTAAAAACATGCGTAAGGCTCAAGTATTGTGGTGCCTCGGTCTAACTTTGCGCTGTGGTGGCTAAGCTCGGTGTATTCTTTAACGATTGATGTTGGCATATCAATACTTGTTTGCTTAGCGCTGAGATTGAACATACAAAGCATTCTTTGCTTTCCAAGCGTTCTATAAAAAGCAAGCACAGGCTCTGGCGTTTCTATAAATTCAATATCACCTTCAAGTAAAACTGTTTGGCTTTTTCGCCATGCCATAAACTCACGGTAGGCATTTAAAATTGAGTTGTTATCATCTGTTTGTATAGCTACTGATTGCTGCTTATGTGCATTATCAACGGGTAGCCAAGGTTTTACTTCACTAAAACCTGCATGAGATGAATCAGCTAGATCCCAAGGCATTGGTGTTCTACAGCCATCACGCCCTTTAAAATTAGGCCAAAATGTAATGCCGTATGGGTCTTGTAAATCTTCAAATGCCACACTTGCTTCACCCAGACCTAGCTCTTCACCTTGATACATACACACGCTGCCGCGAAGAGAAGCTAATAGGGCGGTTAGCATCTTACATTGTTGAGGGTTTACTTCGCCATTTTCGCTCCAGCGGCTCGCTACGCGCTCTACATCATGATTACTAAATGCCCAGCATGGCCAGCCTTCAGTCATACGTTGTTCTAGAGTTTGAACCGTAGTTCTAATATATTCACTTGAGTAATCATTTGTTAATAGCTCAAAGCTATAACCCATGTGCAGTTTGTCGCCACCTTGGGTGTACTGCGCCATTGTAGCTAATGAATCTTCTGATGAGATTTCGCCAAGCGATACAGTACCTGGGTATTTATTAAGTAATGTGCGAATATCTTGCATAAACTCAATATTTTCAGGCTGAGTATTATTGTAGTAATGGTACTGAAATGCATACGGATTATCTTCACTAAAACCACGACCCTGGCGCTTATCTTTTGGTTTAGCCGGATTATCACGTAATTGCGCGTCGTGATAGCAAAAATTAATTGCATCAAGCCTAAAACCATCAACGCCTTTTTTAAGCCAAAACTCAACATTATCAAGCACAGCTTTTCGAACATCTGGGTTATGAAAGTTAAGATCCGGTTGTTCGGTTAAAAAATTATGTAGGTAGTATTGCCCGCGACGAGGCTCCCACTGCCAAGCACCACCACCAAAAATAGATAGCCAGTTGTTTGGGGCTGTTCCATCATCTTTTGCGTCAGCCCAAACATACCAGTCGGCTTTACTGTTATTTTGATTTTCACGGCTATCAGTAAACCATTGGTGTTGATCTGATGTATGGCTTAACACCTGATCAATAATTATTTTAATATTACGAGTGTGGGCTTCGCTTATTAGCTCATCAAAATCATTTAGGTCACCAAAAAGCGGGTCAATGTCACGATAGTCGCTAATATCATAGCCAAAGTCTTTCATTGGCGATTTGAAAAAAGGTGAAATCCAAATAGCATCAACGCCTAAGCTTTTAATGTAATCAATACGATTAATAATACCTCTTAAATCACCAATACCATCGTTATTGCTGTCTTGAAAGCTTCGCGGGTAAACCTGATAAATAACCGCACCTTTATACCACTGCTGTTGGGCCATGCTTTTCTCCGTCGTTCCACACAGTATTTATATTGTTATTAGTTTGATTGAAACAATCACTAAATTTTCAAAAAGCATACGTGAAGGGGGCTACTCTGTAAAAAGTCTGCATACGTATGCAGCTAATTTACTTACTTAAATGCGCTTTTAAAGAGGTGTATTTAAGGTGCTGTTTTTTTATTGCTAGCTTTACCAATCATGCTTTTTACTTATGAATAAAATAGCGCGGTCTGTTTTGGTGCTTATTTTAAAAGGCTTGCACGGTATTGGTGAAAGTGATGAATGGTCTTACCAATTTCATAAAACATTAAATTATTAAAATAACTTATGTAAATATTATAAATTGCTTTATTTAACGCTATTTACACGCTGTATCATGGGTAATTCATAGTGCGAATATATGTATTTTCATAAGACTCATTAACAATCATGTTGCACCATAATAATAAATTTAAAAACAATAGCTTAGCTTTTATTTTGTGAACCAACTGTTAATTTATATTACATTGCATGGTCTTGAATACGTATGCATAAAGTTGTTAATAAAATAATTCGAGCGTTAATATTGATGCTGACAACAAAATTAGCTCGCCTGTTTGACTATCACTCAAATAAAGAAGCGGGTATCACAATATGGGTAACGGGAAAAACATCATGTCTATGTTCAAACCAAGTATATTAACTTTGGCATTAGCAACTGCAGGTTTAGCAAGCTTTACCTCTGTAGCAGCGCAAGAAGATACAGTTAAAAATGATGACGTTGAGGTTATCGAAGTAAAAGGCTTTCGTGGCAGTGTTGTTGAATCTATCAACACAAAACGCTTTTCTACACAGGTTGTAGAATCTATCTCTGCAGAAGATATAGGTAAACTACCTGACTCATCAATTGCTGAGTCTATTGCACGCTTACCTGGTTTAACAGCGCAGCGTTTAGATGGTCGCGCAAGCAGAGTATCAATTCGTGGTTTTGGTGAAAACGAAAGTGGTACTACGTTTAACGGCCGTGAACAGGTATCTATTGGTGATAACCGCGGCGTAGAGTTTGACCTTTACCCATCAGAAATTATGAGCGGCGTTACGGTATATAAAACACCAAACGCAAGTATCGAAGCAGAAGGTATTGCCGGTGTTATTAACATGCAAACCGTGCGTCCTTTAAGTAAAGGCGAGCGTGTATTTCAAGTTAATGGCCAATACGAGCAAACCAGCTTTGATAAACTAAACCCAGACGGTAACGACGATGGTTACCGCGGTACTATTTCATACATCGATCAGTTTGCTGATGACACCATAGGTGTTGCATTTGCCTTAACTTCAATGAGCTCACCAAACCAAGAAAAACGTTGGAACGCTTGGGGCTACCCCGAAAGAGAAGTAGGTGGCCAAACATATTCAATTTTAGGTGGTGCAAAACCATTTGTACGTTCATCGACACTTGAACGTGATTCAGCCATGCTCGTACTAGAAGCTGCACCGACTGACAAACTAAATATGACGTTTGATGCATTATATGTAGATTTTACAGATGAAAAAATCTTACGTGGTATCGAAATTCCATTTGCATGGGGGCAAGGTGCACGGGACGAAGACTCATTCGTAATAGATCAGGAATCTGGTTTTATTACGAGTGCCGTTACCGAAGGTCAACGAGTTGTTGTTCGTAATGACTACGAAGAGCGTGAAGCAGAATTAACCGCGTTTGGTTTTAATACTAAATACGATATTGACGATTCATGGTCAGTTGAATTTGATGCAAGTTACTCGCATGTAGATCGTAAAGTGTGGAGCCTTGAAAGTTACTCAGGTACAGGGCGCGGTGATTCACGTGGTGTTGCAGATAATTTAGGTTACACCTTTAATGGTAGTAATACAGGTGCTACGTTTACTCATGACTTAGATTATAGTGATTACAGCCTTATTCAATTAGGCGGTCCTTTATCGTGGGGCGCAAGTAAGGCCTTAAATAATCAATATGGTTTAATTGATGCTGATGGAAATGACATTTCTGGTTATAAAGATCAGGCACAGGATGGATTCATAAATGCACCAACGATTGAAGATGAGCTGTCTACGTTAAAGCTAGCTGCATCTAAAGTATTAGAAAACGAATACTTCAGCTCAATTGAGTTTGGTATGTCTTATAAAGAGCGTGAAAAAACAAAAGATTCGCAAGGTTTCTTTATGACGTTATCTGGCTTTTCGCTTGATAATCCTGGCATGCTAGCTGTGCCAGAGCAATATCGCATGGGTAGCGTTGACCTAGGCTTTATTGGCATGGGTGACATGATTGCTTACGATGTTAATGGGTTAGTAAATGACGGTTACTACAGCTTGTTAGATGAAAGCTTAACGAATACGAGCCATTTAACAAAATCTTGGACGGTAAAAGAAGAAATTACCTCAGTATTTGCACAGGCTAATATTAATGCCGAAGTAAGCGGCTTAGCAATTACAGGTAATGTGGGTGTACGTTATGTTCATACCGACCAGTCATCGCAGGGTAATGCATTTAACACTGTTGATGATATTGTGGTGGCATCATCTACCAATATTAGCCACGATTACTCACACGTATTACCAAGCTTAAACTTATCAATTGCGATTGATGAGCAACAAACAGTTCGCTTTGGTGCGGCTAAAACAATCTCTCGTGCACGTTTAGACGAAATGAATGCATCTATTGACGCATCTTACAATACTACACAGGATGAAAATGGTAACTATTGGTCTGTATCCGGTGGTAATCCTAATTTAGAGCCAAAAGAAGCAACTGGTTACGATTTAACGTACGAAAACTACTTTAGTGATGAAGGTTACTTCTCTGCTGCATTTTTCTATAAAGACTTAACGCAGTGGATTTTTGATGGTAAATACGAAATTGATATGTCGGGTGTTGCAGATCCATCAACAGGTGAAATTCCTGCAACATCAGAGGGCACAGGTAGTGGTAAAGTAAATGGCGGCGGCGGTGACCTATACGGTTACGAGCTATCTCTAGCGTTACCATTTAAAATTTTCCACCCGTCACTTGAAGGCTTTGGTTTAATTGCAAGCCATACAGGTATTGAGTCTGATATTGAAGATCAAAACGGTAATGAGTACGAGCTACCGGGTCTTTCAGATAAAATTCAAAGCTTAACGGTTTACTACGAGATGAATGGTGTGCAATTACGTACTAGTATGCGTAAGCGTAGTGCCTTTAAAGGTGATGTATACGGTTTAGGTTTTAACACCGAGCAAGTAGATATCCTAGGTGAAACAATTTGGGATGTTCAAGCGGGTTATGACTTTTCTGAAGCCGGTATTGAAAGCCTTGAAGGTTTATCAATTCAGTTCCAAGTACAAAACTTAACAGAAGAGCCGTTTACATCGCTTTCTGGTGATAACGCGCTACAAGTTCGCGACTACCAAGATTACGGTCGTACTTACTTGTTAGGCTTTAGCTACAAGCTATAATAAAGATTGTGTGTAGGAGCCCTTGTAATTTGTGTTACAAGGGCTTTTTTATAGCTACTCTATCTAATACCAATCCGCAGTAAAACCTAATCATTTTGCGGGGCTAAACGTGGACAATAATATGAAACCAATAAAACACGTTGTCATTGCAGGCGGTGGCACCGCAGGGTGGATAGCTGCAGCTTTGCTTAATAAAGTGTTAGGCAAAGTAATTGACATAACGCTGATTGAATCAAGCACAATAGGCACTATAGGCGTTGGTGAAGCAACAATTCCGCCTATTATTCAACTTAATAACGCACTGGGTATAAACGAGCAAGATTTTATAAACGCCACCAATGCATCTATTAAATTAGGTATTGAGTTCGAAAATTGGAAAACTCCCTCTCATAGCTATATGCATGCTTTTGGCTCATTCGGAAAAGACTTTCCTTTTTGCGATTTTTACAATTTTTGGGTAAAGGGGAAAATTACCGGCTCTGAAGATAGCCTATGGGATTTTTCGTTAAATTACCAAGCCGCTCAACAGCTTAAATTTGCACCATTAAATACTATACCTAATACGCAATTACCTGGCTTGAGTTATGCGTATCACTTTAATGCAACACGCTATGCAGAATACTTAAAAACGCTTGCTACTTCGCGTGGCGTTAAACACATAGACGCTAAAATAGAGCAGGTTAATCAATGTCTGCACTCAGGCAATATTAAAAGCATAACACTCGATGATGACACCGAAATTAACGGCGATTTATTTATAGACTGTACCGGTCAGCGCGCTTTGTTAATAGAGCAAACACTTAATACAGGCTTTGTCGATTGGTCTCATTATTTACCATGTGATAGCGCCGTGGCAGTGCAGTCTCAAGGTACTAGCGAGCTAAAACCTTATACGCGTTCAATTGCACATAGCGCAGGCTGGCAGTGGCAAATACCGCTGCAAAGCCGAATAGGTAATGGCTTGGTGTACTGTAGCCGTTATTTATCTGACGATGCAGCAACGCAGTTATTATTAAATAATTTACCCGCTGAACCAATTACGGCGCCACGTGTTATAAAATTTAAAACAGGACGGCGCTTAAAGCAGTGGCATAAAAACGTGGTGTCGGTTGGTCTTGCTAGTGGCTTTTTAGAGCCGTTAGAGTCAACTAGTATCCACTTAATACAAAGTGCAGTAACCCGTTTAATAAAGCTGTTTCCACACAATGGCATAAGCGAAACTTTAGTTACTGAATTTAATAAGCAAAGCGTGATAGAAATAGAGCACATACGCGATTTTATTATTTTGCATTACAAACTGACGGAGCGAGAAGATTCTGCTTTTTGGCGACAATGCAAGCAAATGGACATTCCTCACTCATTGGCCCACAAGCTCAAATTATTTAAGGAAACTGGCAAAGTAGTGCGCGAAAACGATGAACTATTTGCCGAAGTTGCTTGGCAACAGGTATTTATTGGCCAAGGCCTCATCCCCGATGATTACAACAGTATTGTTGACTCATTAAGCAGTGAACAACTAAACGACTTATTTTCTACATTAAAAACGCTTATTACCTCAACAGTAGATCAATTATCCACTCATAAAGATTTTTTAGCAAAAATTAAAAAGGCCTGATGATGCGATTTTTAAACACACTTTTACTTGTAAGTGCCTGTACTTTACCAACCATTAGCTACGCACTTAACGTTGAGCCTGCTAATTGGTGGGTTGGCATGAACAAAAATACCATAACCATCATGGTGCATGAGCAAAATATTGCAAACGAGCAAATTAAATTAGCTAAATACAATGGTGTTAAGTTAAATAAAGTAACCCGTACAGATAACCCAAATTATGTATTTTTAAATATTACTATTACTGATACCGCTAAAGCAGGAACGCTTGTGTTTAACAGCAGCGAAGCGAGTCAAAATTTTGAGTTTTCACTACTTGAACGTAATAAAAACAGCGCAAACCGCCAAGGGTTTACATCAGCTGATACGCTTTATTTAATTAACCCAGATCGCTTTGCTAATGGTGATAAACAAAACGATAGCGTTCCTAGCATGTTAGAAGCCACTGATCCTAGTACTAAGGGCGGGCGCCACGGTGGTGATATACAAGGCGTTATAAACGCATTACCGTATTTAAACAATTTAGGCGTTACACAGCTTTGGCTTACCCCAGTGCTTGAAAACAACATGCCAGATTATTCTTATCATGGTTATGCAATTACAGATTTTTATAATGTTGACCCACGTATGGGCTCAAACCAGTTATATAAAACGCTCTCGGTAAAAGCAAAAGAGCAGGGCATAGGCCTGGTAATGGATATGGTTCTTAACCATTTTGGCTCTGAGCATACTTGGGTTAAAGATAAGCCAACTAAAGATTGGATTAACTTTAATGGCGAGTTTAAAAAAGGTAAAAACGCCACCAGCCATGCACGCCAAACCATACAAGACCCACACGCGAGTGAATACGACAAGCGCCAGTTTAACGATGGTTGGTTTGTAGAAACAATGCCCGATTTAAATCAGCGCCAGCCACTGTTAAGTGAATACTTAATTCAAAATGCTATTTGGTGGATAGAATACGCCGATTTAAGTGGTATTCGTGTTGATACCTACTCTTACTCAGATAAAGCATTTTTGAGTGATTGGACAAAAGCCATAATGCAAGAGTACCCAAATTTTAATATTGTTGGAGAAGAGTGGACGTCAAACCCTGCTATTGCCTCTTACTGGCAACGTGGCAAACATAACCAAGATGGCTATACATCAAGCTTACCAAGCGTGATGGACTTTTCGTTGCAAGAGTCGGTAATTCAAGCACTAAATGAAGATGAAAGCTGGAATACCGGTTGGGTTAAAGTATATGAATCGTTAGCTAATGACTTTTTATACCCAGATACAGATAACATTATGGTATTTGCAGATAACCACGATATGAGCCGTGTTTATACTGAACTTGGCCAAGACGTAGCTAAAACAAAAATGGCGATGACGTTATTTTTAACCACACGTGGTATAGCGCAAATGTATTATGGCACCGAAGTACTATTGGATAACACCCCAAGTAAAGACCATGGTGATATTAGAATCGACTTCCCGGGTGGATTTGAAGGCCAAACACGTAATGCCTTTACCAAAGAGGGCTTAACAAAACAGCAAAAAGACATGCATAACACCATCAGTACGCTGCTTAATTTTAGAAAAAACAGCTCAGCATTAGATAAAGGAAAGCTTGTACATTTTACGCCTCAACAAGGGGTTTATAGTTATGTGCGTATTAGCGACGAGCAAACTGTGTTGGTATTTATGAATAAAAATACACAAACGCTACAAAAAAACATTGAGTATATGCAAGAGGTGATGCCTAACAGCACAACAGCATTTAATTTATTTACTCAAAAAACACAAAAGCTGGGCAAAACCATTGAATTACCAGCGATGAGCGCAACGGTACTCGTTTTAAAAACGCCACAATAGTAACTTGAATACGTATGCAGCAACTGTATGGTTGCTGCAGTAATCTTTAGTATAAAGTTAATAACAATACTGACAAAAAAGACACACAATGAAAAAATCAGTTTATGTATCCGCAGTACTTTGTAGTGCACTTATTGCTACAGGGTGTTCAGAAAATAACAAACCTGAACAACAGCAACCACCTGCACACACGCAAAATGAGCTTACCAAGCCGGTTGTATATCAAGTATTTACTCGCTTGTTTGGTAATACCGAAACAGCCAATGTTTCATGGGGCACTAAAGAGCAAAACGGCGTAGGTAAATTTGCCGACTTTAACGATGCAGCCCTAAAAGGCATTAAAGAGTTAGGCACCACACATGTTTGGTATACCGGTGTGTTACACCATGCGTTAGTGGGCGATTATACCGACTACGGCATTTCGCAAGATGACCCCGATGTAGTAAAGGGCCGTGCAGGTTCACCGTACGCAATTAAGGATTACTACGATGTTAACCCCGACTTAGCCGTTAATGTGACGAACCGCATGGGAGAGTTTAGCCAGCTTATTGAACGTACACATAGCCACGGCATGAAAGTCATTATTGATATAGTGCCTAACCATGTTGCCCGCAATTATCAATCACTTGGAAAGCCTAAAGGCGTTAAAGACTTTGGCGAACAAGACGACACGACTAAAGCGTACGATAAAAACAATAACTTTTTCTACGTACCAGGGCAGTCTTTTCAGGTGCCAACATCGCCAGAGTACAAAGTATTAGGGGGTAATGAAAGCCCATTAGCTGATGGCTTTTTTGATGAAACACCCGCTAAATGGACAGGTAACGGTGCCCGTGCACCAAAACCCGATATAAACGATTGGTACGAAACAGTAAAAGTAAATTATGGCGTAAAGCCAGATGGTAGCTACGATTTTGTTCAATTGCCAAGTGAATACAAAAATAAAGACTACCGTGCTCATTATGCATTTTGGCAAGATAAAGAACTTCCTAACAGCTGGTACAAATTTAGAGACATAGCACTTTTTTGGCTCGATAAAGGCGTTGATGGCTTTAGATACGACATGGCCGAAATGGTGCCAGTAGAGTTTTGGAGTTTCTTAAATTCGTCGATAAA
The DNA here is from genome assembly GCF_014164015.1 of Pseudoalteromonas sp. SR41-1. Lineage (NCBI taxonomy): Bacteria > Pseudomonadati > Pseudomonadota > Gammaproteobacteria > Alteromonadales > Pseudoalteromonadaceae > Pseudoalteromonas > Pseudoalteromonas sp. SR41-1. Next base: position 107,790 of record NZ_JACJEK010000012.1, on the reverse strand, counting down.
AATGCAAAAAAGCGACGCCTTTTTGTTAGCCGAAGTGTATAACCCGCTAATGTACCGTGCGTATATTCACCAAGGTAAAATGGACTACCTTTACGACAAAGTAGGCTTTTATGACACACTAAAAGCCATTATGCAGGGTAAGCAAGCTGCTAATACTATTTTTGCAGCCCAAAGCCAAGTTACTGATATTGAAGCGCACATGCTGCACTTTTTAGAAAACCACGACGAACAACGCATCGCGAGCCCTGACTTTGCAGGTAACGCTGCGTGGGGTAAACCGGCTATGGTGGTTTCTAACTTAATGAGCCGCGCACCCACGTTATTATATTTTGGTCAAGATGTGGGAGAAGATGGCTCAGAAAACGCAGGATTTGGCACAGCTACACGCACCAGTATTTTTGACTACATTGGCGTGCCAGCGCACCAAGCATGGATGAATAATGGCAAGTTTGACGGTGCTAATTTAACACAAGAGCAAGTAGCACTTCGTGACTACTACAAAGCGATTATGTCACTAAATAGTTTACCTGCTGTGGTAGGCGGTGAAATGACTGAGCTTAGCGTTACAGGAAGTGAGCGAGTTGTAGGTTTTACGCGCAAACTTGGCCAACAAGCGCTCTACGTATTAAGTAACTTTAGTGAACAACCTCAAACAATTACGGTTAATTTATCAAAGGCACAATTAGGAGCAATGAGTGAAAATACGCTATTAAATGATTTACTTGAAAATCACACCACCCAGCTTAAAGCTCACCCGCAAGGCGCTACATTTAACCTCACACTTGATGCATTTAGCAGCGCAGTTTTAACTAATAAGGCTAATCATGAATAATCAAAATAATAATTATGACAACAACAAACCAAACCTGAGTTTTTGGCAAATATGGAATATGTGCTTTGGTTTTTTAGGTATTCAATTTGGCTTTGCACTACAAAACGGCAATGTGAGCCGAATATTTCAAACATTAGGCGCACAAGTTGATGATATTCCCATTTTATGGGTTGCAGCCCCACTTACAGGCTTAATTGTTCAGCCTATTATAGGTTATTGGAGCGATAAAACGTGGGGGCGCTTTGGCCGTCGTCGTCCGTTCTTTTTTATAGGCGCAGTGTTAACAACGCTTTCACTATTTATTATGCCGCATTCACCAACGCTTTGGATTGCCGCGGGTATGTTATGGATCATGGATGCGTCAATCAACGTAACCATGGAACCGTTTAGAGCACTTGTTGGTGATAACTTGCCAGAAAAACAACGCGCGACAGGTTACGGTTTACAAAGCTTTTTTATTGGTATTGGTGCTGTACTAGCCTCAGCATTACCATGGATGATGACTAATTGGTTTGATGTAAGCAATACCGCAGCCCCAGGGCAAATTCCTGAATCTGTTAAATACTCATTTTATTGGGGCGGGGTGGTGTTACTTGTTGCCGTGCTTTGGACCGTGGCACGTACTAAAGAATACAGCCCTGAGCAATTAGCGGCTTTTGAAAAGCAAAGCGCTCAACCTACTACCAGCAAACTGGTTGATATTAACTTTAATAAAGGCGCCATTATTTTTGTAGTGCTGGGTTTAGTAACCCTTGCATTAGTAATGGGCTTATCGCTTGAAAAAGAATTATACCTATTAGCTGGTGGTTTATTAGCGTTTGGTATTGTGCAGTGGATTGCAGCAGCGCTTAAAAGTGCTAACAAAACTCAAGGTGGTTTTTACCAAGTAGTACAAGATGTATTTACAATGCCAGAAGCCATGAAGCAGCTTGCCTGGGTGCAGTTTTTTAGCTGGTTTACTTTATTTGCCATGTGGATTTATACCACCGCAGCAGTAACAAGCTTTCATTATGGTAGTAGCGATGCAACCTCTAAAGCATTTAACGATGGTGCTGACTGGGTGGGTATTTTATTTGCCGCCTACAATGGCTTTGCAGCTATTGCCGCTATGTGTATTCCGTTTTTAGTTAAAAAAATGGGCTTAAAAGGCGCGCATTGTTTTAATTTATTGCTGGGCGCGTTAGGTCTTGCAAGCTTTATGTTTATTCGAGACCCTAAAATGTTACTTATACCTATGATAGGCGTAGGGTTTGCGTGGGCGTCTATTTTATCACTCCCGTATGCCATGTTAAGTAACGCACTACCGAGTAACAAAATGGGCGTTTATATGGGGATTTTTAATTTTTTTATAGTTATACCTCAGTTACTTGCCGCCAGCATTTTAGGGCTCATTTTACGCCACGTATTTTCTAATCAGCCTATTTACGCATTGTTAATTGGTGCAGCCTCGTTCGTTGTCGCTGCCGTTGCGGTAATGCGCGTTAAAAATTCAAATTAAGGACACACAATGAAAAAATATAACCTTATAACCGCCTCACTTTTAACGTTAGGTTTAACGGCTTGCGGCGCTCAAAACACAAGCACAACTAACGAAAGTACCACAGCACAGGTTACATCAGCCCCAGGCGCCCCAGGCGCAGAGCCTTTTTGGGCTTATGCGGGTAAAACAGGTATTGGCACGTCATACGAGCAATACCAAAACGGCCAATACAGTGATTCAGCTGCAACGGGCGATGTATCTAAGGTGTGGTTTTCAATTGCTAAAGGTATGATCACCGAAACCATGTTTGGGCTTATTCACCAAGCTCAAATAAAAGACATGCAATTTATAGTAACAGGTAAAGACTTTACCGTTAGTGAAGCTGATGATTTAGATGTCACCATTGATTACTTACATAAAGATGCACAAGGTCGCCCGTTATCGCTGGCTTATAAAGTAACAAGCACTGATAAACAAGGCCGCTTTAGCCTAGAAAAACACATATTTACTGACCCAGGTGGGCAAACCCTGTTTGTACGCAGCGTATTTAATACTGAGCTTGAAGGGTTAAAAGCATATGTGTCTGTTAATCCGTATATTAATAATAACGGGCTAGGTGACTTCGCTAAAACGACTGAGCAAGGCCTTGTCGCATGGGAAGACGATAACTATTTATCACTTCAATCAGCGACCTCATTTAAAGATAAAACAGTGGGCTTTACCGGTGAAAGCGATGGTATTAACGCACTTAAAACTACGCAATCTATAAATACACAATACATAAATACCGGCGATACAGCAGGTAATGTAAGCATGCTTGCAGAGCTTGGCGACATAAGCGCGAATACCACCTTTGATTTAGCACTTAGTTTTGGTAAAACGCAGCAGCAAAGTATAAAGCAAGGCGAAAAAAGCTTAGCAAAAGGGTACCAAGCGGTGCTTGATCACTATAACGGTAAAGGTGAAGCGCTAGGCTGGGAAGATTACCTACAAAGTCTCAAACCGCTCAATAAAATGATTGAACAAACAGCCGATAACGGTAAGCTTTTATACACCAGCGCCATGGTTCTAAAAGCACAAGAAGATAAAACACACGCAGGGGCATTAATTGCTTCTCTATCTAATCCATGGGGCGAAACGGTTTCGGCTAAAGAGGGCTCTACTGGCTATAAAGCAGTATGGGTGCGCGACTTTTATCAAGTAGCCATGGCCTTTATGGCACTCGGCGATACAGCCACAGCAAAAACAGCGTTTGAATACCTTGAAAAAGTGCAAGTAAATAGCAAAACACCAGGTAATAAAGGTGATACAGGCTGGTTTTTACAAAAAACGCACGTAGATGGTGAGCTTGAATGGGTCGGCGTACAGCTTGACCAAACAGCTATGCCTATTATGCTTGCTTGGAAGTTACATAAAGCCAATGTACTTAGTGATGAAGAGCTAAAAAGCTGGTACGGAAAAATGTTAAAACCCGCGGCTGATTTTTTGGTTGATGGCGGCCTTGCTAAAATTTTATGGAACGACACGCAAATTACACCACCGGCAACCCAACAAGAGCGTTGGGAAGAGCAAAGCGGTTATTCGCCTTCGACTACTGCGGCAGTAGTCGCTGGCCTTATTACAGCCAGTGATATTGCAACACTAAGTGGCGATGATACAAACGCAAAGCGCTACTTAGATACAGCTAAAAAATACAGCAGCGATATTGAATCGCAAATGTTTACCACTAAAGGTAACTTAAAAGGCGAGAATAGCGATGGCGAATACTTTATTCGTATAGGCCAAGATACCGATGCAAACTCAAACACTAAAATTAACGCTAATAATGGCCGCGAAGGGTTTAATAAAAAGCAAATTTTAGATGGCGGTTTTTTAGAGCTAGTACGCTATGGCGTACGCGGTGCAAATGATGAAAGCATCGTTAAAACACTACCTGAGTACGATGACGAAACACTAGAAGATAACCTACAAGTTAAATACAGCTTTAGCTTTGACGACGGCAGCGGCACATTTGCAGGCTACCGCCGCTATGGTAATGATGGCTACGGCGAAGATGAAGTAACGGGCACAAACTATGCCGAGGGTGGCAGTAATACACCAGGCCAACGTGGTCGTGTATGGCCGTTTTTCACAGGTGAACGTGGCCACTATGAAATAGCAGCAGCTAACGCAAACAACGCCTTTGATGATGCTAAACAAGCGCAAATTAAAAATAGTTATGTTAAAGGTTTGGAGCAATTTGCCAATAAAGGGCTAATGCTACCAGAGCAAGTATGGGATGGTGTAGGTGTAAATAAAGCTGGTCATGCGTTAGGCGAGGGCACAAACTCAGCAACGCCACTTGCATGGACACATGCAGAATACATTAAGCTTGTACGCTCACTCAGTGATAAACAAGTATGGGATTATTATCCAGTGGTTGGCGAGTCACTTAATTAGTTGTCTTAAAATCACACAAAAAAAGTTCCTAATTAGGAACTTTTTTTCTCTTAATTTAGTTTTGTTTTATGCAATGGTTCCTAATTGAAAAAGTGTTGTGTGAATATTTATGCAGCTCAGTCAATATAATAATTAGTTATAAATCGCGTTTTGGCGTACAGGCTTTATCTTTTTTTACTGTTTCAGGCCCCTAAACTTACAAATGACAGGGTTGTTGTTGTGTTTGGCTCATTGTCTCCGTGAATAGTTATTGGTGTTAATTTTGTGTTCATTATCCTGATTTTCTGTTCGTGCTATTTGCTTTTGTTAATCCATTGTTTCTATTGATATATCCATGGTTAACCGCTATCGCATTTTGTTGGCAAGTTTATTTTTATTGTGTTATTAATTTGTTTCTCTTGTAGGTTAAGAGGTGTTATTTAATTTATATAAGTAATTTTTATGTGAATTTAAATAATGTAATACATAAAAAATAATAATTTAATTATCTAGGGATAAATCAAGATGAACCATAATTTTTCTAAGACATTTAAACGCTCATTTACTGCTGCAGCAGTTGCAATGACGTTAAGTGCGGCAATGCCTGCAATGGCAGATAACGTTAACGGCGCTATAAAAGGTAGCTTAACGGCTCAGTCAGGTGTTTCGCTAGCGGGTGCAACAATAACAATAACAGATGACACTAAAGGTTATTCAAAAACGCTTATTGCAGATTCTAACGGCGAGTTCGATCTAAAACAGGTACCGGTAGGCAAGTATAATATAGTAGTTTCACAAGCTGGTTTTGACCAAGCTCAAGTTAAAGATGTAGTAATAGGAGTTGGTAAAACAGCTCTTATTGAAATTCCACTAACTACAGGTAATATCGAAAGAATTGCAGTTGTCGGTGGTTCTATTCGTGCGATAGATGTTTCTGCATCAGAATCTTCACTCAATATTAGCTCTGAAGAACTAGAACTTTTACCTATATCTCGCTCTGTAACTTCAGTTGCATTGCTTGCGCCTGGCGCAACTGAAGGGGACAGTCGTTTTGGCGACCAAGCTTCATTTGGTGGTGCTTCTGTAGCTGAAAATGCTTATTACGTGAATGGTCTAAATATGACTAATTTCCGAAATGGTCTTGGTGGCGCAACAATCCCTTTCACCGCGTACGATAGCTTCCAAGTTAAGACGGGTGGTTATTCTGCAGAGTTTGGGCGTACTACCGGTGGATTAATCTCATCAGTTACTAAATCTGGTTCTAATGATTTTCACTTTGGTGTTGAAACGATTTATTCGTCTGACTCATTAAGTGAGCAAGCTCCTAATTCACTTTATAAACAAAATGATCGTTGTGAAGACGCTGATGGGCATTGTATTGGTGATTTATATGTTAATAACCAAGACGACTATGACAACTCATTTGAAACAAGTATTTATGCTTCAGGTGCGATAATTGAAGATACATTATTTTTCTATGGTATTTACACTGCAAGAGATAATGACTACGAATATGGTAATGCATCTCAAACAGATTTAACAGTTGAAAAAGATGATGACCCATATTACCTAGCACGCTTTGACTGGAATATTAACGAAGATCATCAACTAATGCTTTGGGGCTTTAGTGACAAACGCACTTATTCAGAAAAAACAATTTCAGATCCTCAAGGAAATGGTAATTATACTGTAGATGGTGGCACAGCTTATCATAAGCGAGGCGGAGAAAGTTTTGCAGTTCGCTATACTGGTAACCTTACAGATGATCTAAGTATGTCAGCAATGTTTGGCCAAGTTAAGTTTTCAGAAACTGATTACTCAGACTTCGATGATTGTCCTACAGGTTATGATGCCGATTTAGGTGAGGATACTACATGTTATGTAAACTTTACCGTTGGTGAAAATGAAGATAAACGCGAGCAATTGCGAGTTGACTTTGATTACTACCTAAACGATGAGCACACGTTAAGATTTGGCTATGATTCTGAAACTAATACAGCTGATTCAACAACACAAAACTCTGGTGGCGTTTACTACTATTATCGTACATATGAAGAAGGCGCAAGGCTGGCTAATGGTTATGTCTTACCTGAAGAAATGAAGACAACACGAGTACGCGATTATAAAAATGGCGGTTCGTTTGAAGTAGAAAACTGGGCTATTTATATTGAAGATCAATGGTCAGTTACTGAAGATTTAACATTAACATTAGGCCTCCGTAATGATAGCTTTACTAACTACAATGCAGATGGCGAAGAGTTTGTTTCTATTGATAACCAAATTGCTCCTCGTATAGGTGGTTCTTGGGATATTAATGGAGATGGCGATAGTAAGTTGTTCTTCACTGCTGGTCGTTATTATCTACCAGTAGCAGCTAATACAAATATTCGTTTAGCTGGTGCAGAAACGTATATCCAAACTTGGTACGCCTATGAAGGGTTAAATGCTGACGGTACCCCTGTTGGTTTAGGTACTCAGCTAGGTGATCCTGCTATTTCTAATGGTGGTGACGGTACTGCAAAACCATCAAATACCTTATCTGATAAAGATCTTGAACCTATGTATAACGATGAGTATATGATTGGTTATCAAGCAGCAATTAATGATGATTGGTCTTGGGGAGTCAAGGCTACTTACCGTGTTTTAGGTAATCAAATTGATGATGGTTCTTATATCTTTAGTGATGAAAATGGTGAATATTTAGGTGAAAACTGGTTCTTATTTAACCCTGGTAATGGCGCTACTTTCAATTTCGATCTTGATGGTGACGGCACCACTGAAGAATATAGCTTTAGTGCAGAAGAGTTAGGTTATCCGGATGCTAAGCGTAAATATGCATCAGTTGATTTAACATTAGAGAAAACATGGGATCAGGTTTGGTCTTTAAAAGCGCTATACACATGGTCTCACAACTATGGTAATACAGAAGGTTTTGTTAAATCTGATAATGGTCAAGATGATGCAGGTCTTACGCAAGATTGGGATTACCCTTATTTAATGGATGGTGCTAATGGTAATCTACCTGCAGATCGTCGTCATAACATTAAAATTTATGGTGCTTTTGCTGTTACAGAAGACTTCTTAATTGGTGCTAATGTTAATATCGCATCTGGACGTCCTTGGACTGCTTTAGGCCAAGGTTATACTCCAGACCCTGATAAATACGTATACGGTGATACTTACTACGTAGGTGACAAACGTTTCCCTCGTGGCAGCATGGGTACTACACCATGGACAGCACGCTTAGATCTTAACTTTACTTATAACCTTCGCTTTAACGATCAGAAAGTTCGTTTAGCTATGGATGTATTTAACGTATTTGATGCTTCTACTGAAACTCGTTACGACGAAGCTGCAGAAATAGCTGCTGGCGATGGAAATGCTACGTTTGGTTTAGCTCAGTCTTACCAGTCTCCTCGTAGAATTCAATTATCTGCGTCTTACGATTTTTAATAACTTGTTAGTATGAGTTAAAAGTTGTTTAATAAAAGCCTCGTTAGAGGCTTTTTTTATATCTAAATTTTGAATTTTTATGAGATATGAATAGATCAGAAAGAAAAGTGAAATGAATAGATAAAAATATACTGAATAAATTAGTGTCGTTGTAACTTCCAATTAAAACCGTTTATAAATTCTACTTTATTTTATCAGCCCGGCTCAGCTTGAACTTCTAGGAATGAGAATAGGAGGCAACAGGGTGCTTTGAACTTCTTCACCACGTATCAGTTTTAATAGGTTCTCTACTAACATTTGCCCAGCAATAGTGGTGTTTTGCTCTATTGTAGTTAGTGGTGGGTTTACATAACTTGCAATGGCTATATTATCAAAGCCGACTACCGCAACATCTTTCGGCACGTTAATATTTGCTTCTTTAAGTGCGCGTATAGCCCCAATAGCAATTAAGTCACTTGCAGCAAATAAGGCGTTAAATTTAATATTATTAGCAATTAGTGAGCGTGTTGCGTGATAGCCAGATTCTTCAGTAGAGATAGCATTAGCCATTTTACGCTCATTTATTTTAACGTTGTTAGCCAATAGCTCATCTTTAAAACCCTGAAAACGACTAAAAAATTCGGGGCTGTGATCAGAGGCGTCACCAATAAAAGCGCAATCAGTTCTGCTATGCGCAATAAAGTGCTCAGCGGCGAGCTTACCGCCACCGTAGTTATCACAACAAACAGTTAAATCGGGACGGTTATCTACCGTTGCACCCCAGCAAACAAACTTAGTGTTTTGTTCAAGTAAGGTGTTAAATTTTGGTTGGTAATCAATGTAATCGCCATACCCGAGTAAAATAATGCCATCAGCTCTGTGGCTGTCTTCGTAGTCTGCTTGCCAATCAGCACTGGCCGATTGAAATGAAACTAATAAATCGTAACCTTCTTTAGCGCAAGCACGGGTAATACTGCCAAGCATGGCTAAAAAGAAAGGATTTATTTGGGACTCGTCAGAAGTGGGATCTTCAAACAACAATAATGCAAGCGTACTACTTTGTTGAGTGCGAAGGTTACTCGCATTTTTATCAACTTTATAATTAAGCTTTTTGGCTATATCGAAAACACGCTTGCGTGTTTCTTCATTAACAAGGTGGCTGTTACGTAAAGCGCGAGATACAGTCGATTGAGATACCCCTGCATAGTGGGCAATATCAAATGAGGTAGCTTTACCTTTCATTGTTACAACTTAATTAAATTGATAAATAATTGTGTCATTTTCGTTTATTGATGAATAATTTCAAGCTTTTTGTGAATTAACGGATATTTTTATTGATAAACTCCTGACACCGGTGTCATAATGTCAGTGTTTTATCATTTTGTTGTCAAAACGTATTCGCTGTCTATATCTTTATAGGCAGCATTTTTTACTGTGATAGCTACTTTGAGGTGATAGCTCAAAGTATAAATAACAATGGTACACCATTGTAAAATAATAAGCATGAGTCGCTTAACAAAAGAGATAATACTATGAGCCCAAACGCTTCTGCCCAATTTGATCCCATCTTAGTTGCTGATGTCGGCGGCACTAATGCCCGCTTTGCTTTAATAACTGCTTTTAATGAACAGACTAACCAATTTATAATAGAGCACATTAATATTTTTCCTAGTGCCAATTTTGGTTCTCTTGAAAGTGCGCTCGAGCAATATTTACAAACAGTCCCACATATTGCACCCAAACGCGCATGTTTAGCCGTTGCAGGGCCAATAAAAGCCGGGCAAGTGCATTTAACCAATTTAGGTTGGCATTTTAGCGTCAGTGAATTTAAAACTCATTTTGATTTACAACAACTTGAAGTCATTAATGATTTTGCTGCCTTTGCTTACGCTGCCCCTTACTTAGATCCTAAACAAAATGTCATTGTTAAATCAGGTCAAGCTGATGATAACGCAAACATTGGTGTTATAGGTCCCGGTACTGGTTTTGGTGCCGCGTGCTTAGTTAGAACGTCTCAATCTACCGCAGTGCTAAGTTCAGAAGGGGGGCATATATCACTTGCACCTGTTAATGAACTCGATACTTTATTATTAAATGAGTTACGTAAAGATCATCCCCATGTTTCTATCGAAACAGTTTTTTCAGGTCCTGGCATAACGCATTTATACAAAGCAATGTCTGCGGTTAAGGGTGTAACAGCTAAAAATTTAGATGCCGCACAAATTAGCAGCCTTGCAAATAGTGGTGAATGTGATGTGTGTGATGCAACCTTAAACCAGTTTTGTGATTGGATTGGCAGTGTTGCCGGTGATTTAGCGGTTGTTTATGGCGCGTTAGGTGGATTATTTATTGGCGGTGGAATACTACCTCGTATGCAAGCGAGACTTCTTGAGAGTCGTTTTGTTGAACGATTTTCGCAAAAGGGTATTATGTCGCAGTACGCAGGACAAATCCCTGTAACACTCGTAACACAAGACAACATACCGCTTATTGGCGCTGCTGCGTGTTTACACAATAGCAAATAGGGCTTTGGTCTTACAGGTTGTATTTGGATAATGGACAGATGAAAAAAGTAACCATAAATAGTGTAGCAAGCCATGCAGGGGTTTCTAAAAAAACCGTCTCACGCGTGTTAAACAATGAGCCTAATGTAAGTGCCGCCACCCGAGAAAAGGTGCTTGCGGTATTTAAAGAGCTTGATTACACCCCAAATCCAATTGCACGAGGTCTTGCTCAAAATCGTAGCTTTATTATTGGCTGTTTATACGATAACCCAAGTAAAAGTTATATTACCCGAGTGCAAACGGGCGCCTTAGAAGCGTGTAAAGAAAACAACTATAATTTATTGATACACCCTTGTGAGTTTCGTGGTGAAGCACTTATAAATAATATTGAGCAATTACTACAAACTTCTCGATTAGATGGCATTGTGCTAACACCTCCTTTTGGTGACTTTGCTGAGCTTGCTTCTTTTTTAAAATCCAAAAAAATTCCTTATGCAAGGGTTGCTTCAGCTTTACTACAAGATGATTCAATTTCAGTGCGTAGTAATGACGAGCAAGGCGCATTTGAGATTACCGAGCATTTAATTAACCTCGGTCATAAGTCTATAGCCTTTATTAAAGGGCATCCAGATCACAGTGCCACGCAACAACGTTTTAAAGGTTACAGGCGTTCACTTGCAAGCCATGGTATAGAATTTGATGAGCGCTTAGTAGAGGAGGGTAACTTTAGTTATCACTCAGGTGTAGATAGTGCACGCAGCATATTAGATTTATCCCCTAGGCCAACCGCTGTATTTGCATCAAACGATTACATGGCGGCTGCCGTACTTAAATTAGCAACTCAGCGCCAATTAAAAGTGCCTGATGACATTTCAATAGCTGGGTTTGATAATGCGCCCATTGCACGTCATATTTGGCCCGGGTTAACAACGATAGCACAGCCCGTTGAAGAGATGACTAAACAAGCCGTAACGCAACTTATTTCACACATATCTCAACCACAAGAGCAGCCGTATCAGGTAACGCTTGAGTCGCGCTTGATTACACGCGAGTCTACCTCAGCAATAAAATAGTGAGTTTAAAACACTTTCACAGTAGCCCGAATATGAGTGACGTTTATTCGGGCTTTTTTTTACTCTGAACTTGCTAAAACATGCTTTGTGCCTAAAAATCAATTAGGTCATTATTCGGTCATGTTAAAATATTAAACTATTTTTGTTACCTAGGGTTGACACCGGTGTCATTGCTATGCGTTAATACAGTGACACCGGTGTCAGGGTTGTTGTGAGAGGCTCCCTGGTAGCGTACCTTTGAACGGGTAAATCAAAGATGCTCAGTACAGTTATTTACGTGGAGTCTGTAGTTGCTACTGAGCCTTTATCCTCTAACTAATAGAGATGAGTTAAATTATGTTACATCCTCGTATTCAAGAAGTTACCCAGCGCGTTATCGAACGCAGTAAAAATACCCGTCAAGATTATTTAGAACGTATTTCGCACGCAAAAAAACAAACAAGAGTTCGTGCCGGTTTAGGTTGCGGAAATATAGCCCATGTTATGGCTGCATGTAGCAGTGATGACAAAGCGCGCTTAAAGGCTGATGAGCAACCAAATCTTGCTATTATCAACTCATATAACGATATGTTATCGGCTCATGTGCCATACAAAGATTACCCAGATTTAATTAAAGACATTGCTACTAAATACGATGCTACAGCTCAAGTTGCTGGTGGCGTTCCTGCAATGTGTGATGGTGTTACGCAAGGGCGTGACGGCATGGAACTTTCACTTTTTTCTCGCGATGTAATTGCTATGTCTACAGCAATTTCTCTTTCGCACGATGTGTTTGATGGCGTTTTTTGTTTAGGCGTTTGTGACAAAATTGTTCCTGGTTTATTAATTGGTGCATTGTCGTTTGGTCATTTACCTGTGTTCTTTTTACCAGCAGGTCCAATGCAATCAGGTATTCCGAATAAAGAAAAAGCACGTATTCGCCAAAAGTTTGCACAAGGTTTAGTGAGCCGCGAAGACTTACTTGAAGCTGAAAGTGCGTCTTATCACAGCGCTGGTACGTGTACGTTCTACGGTACTGCCAATTCAAACCAAATGTTGATGGAAATAATGGGCTTACACCTTCCAGGTAGCTCGTTTATTAATCCTTACACTGAGCTTCGCGATGGCCTTACAGGTAATGCTGTAGAAACTATGCTTAAGCAGCTTACGGATGATAAAGAAAGCCCTTGTTTAGCCGATGTGATCAGCGAAAAAACGATTATAAATGGTTTAGTGGGTCTGCTTTCTACAGGTGGTTCTACTAACCATGCAATCCATATTGTTGCGATAGCAAAAGCTGCCGGCATTCAGGTTACGTGGAAAGATATGTCTGACTTATCAGAAGTTGTACCACTTCTTACACGTATTTACCCTAACGGCTCAGCTGATGTAAACCACTTTCAAGCAGCAGGCGGTATGGGTTTCTTAATGCGAGAACTAGCAAGCGCTGGTTACTTACATACAGACGTTAAAACAATGCTTGGCGATGGTTTAGCACCATACATGACAGAGCCTCGTTTGGATAAAGACGATAGCTTGATCATGAGCGACTCAACTGGCCCAACTAAAGTTAAATGGGTAGATTGCCCAGCAAACTCGCACGATGAAGAAGTACTTCGCCCAGTGAGTAACCCATTTAGTAAGCAAGGTGGTCTGCAACTTCTAACTGGCAACTTAGGTAAAGCTGTTATCAAAGTGTCAGCTGTTGCTGAAGAACATCAAACCGTTACTGCTCCTGCAAAAGTATTTAGTTCACAAAGTGCTCTGCAAGATGCATACACTCGTGGCGAATTAAACCAAGACTTTATTGCCGTGCTAAAAGAGCAAGGCCCTAAAGCGAAAGGTATGCCAGAGCTACACAAGTTAACGCCAGTAATGGCAACGCTTCAAGATGAAGGCTTTAAAGTAGCCATTGTTACTGACGGTCGTATGTCGGGTGCATCAGGTAAAGTACCTGCTGCTATTCACTTAGCACCAGAGGCAGTAGAAGGCGGCATTATTGCTAAAATCCGAGAAGGCGATTTAGTGACGCTTGATGCGCCAAACGGAATATTAAAAGTACACGTTAGCGACGAAGAACTTGCTAAGCGTGAAGCAGAGCTTAGCCTGCCAAGTGCAACATTTGGTACAGGTCGTGAATTATTTACTGGATTTAGAAATATCGTAAGCAGTGCCGATTTAGGCGCGAGTGCTTTTGGACTTGAATAAATATTAGCCATACTGGGTAATGAGGAACAAGTAATGAGTATTGAAAAAATCTTAGCATCGGCACCCGTAGTGCCAGTGGTTGTAATCGAAAAATTAGAAGATGCAGCACCACTTGCAAGAGCTTTATACAACGGTGGCTTAAAAGCCTTAGAAATAACACTACGTACACCCATTGCTGCAGAAGCTGTAAAGCTAATGAAAGCAGAAGTACCTGAAGCCTATGTAGGTACTGGTACGGTAGTAGATAAGGCAAGTTTTGATCTTTCGGTTGCTGCTGGTGCAGATTTTATGGTGAGTCCAGGTGTGAGCGATGAGCTTATTGCTTTAGCTAAAACATCAGATATACCATTTTTACCAGGCGCTGCAACTGCAAGTGAAGTTATGCAACTTGCGTCGCATGGTTTTAAGTATTTAAAATTCTTCCCAGCAGAAGCTGCAGGCGGAACAGCTATGCTTAAATCAATCGGTGGCCCATTACCACATATTACTTTTTGCCCAACTGGCGGCATTAGCCTAGCAACTGCTCCTAATTATTTAGCGCTTAACAACGTTATTTGTGTTGGTGGTACGTGGATGCTAGATAAACAACTAATTGAAAATAAAGACTGGCAAGCAATTGAAGCGCTTGCTCGCCAAGCAAGTGAACTTAAATAGGAGTCTAAAATGATTAATGTAGCAATTAACGGGTACGGCCGTATCGGTAGAAATGTTTTACGTGCACTTTATGAGTCAGCTCAAAACAGCGAAATTAAAATTGTAGCAATTAACGATTTAGCACCAGCTAACGTAAATGCACATTTAACGCAATATGACTCTGTTCATGGTCAATTTTCAAAAAAAGTAACACTTGAAAATAACACTATGCTAATTGGGGATGACGTAATTACGTTAACGCAAGAGCGTGACCCTGCAAACTTACCGTGGAAAGAGCTAAACGTAGATATCGTTTTAGAATGTACTGGTTTTTTCACTAAACGTGATGACGCCGCTAAGCACATTACTGCAGGCGCTAAAAAAGTAATCGTATCTGCTCCAGGTACTGGTTTAGATGCAACAGTAGTGCATGGTGTAAACAGCGACGTAATTAATGCTGACAGCAATATCATTTCTAACGCTTCTTGTACTACTAACTGTTTAGCGCCAATTGCAAAAGCAATTAACGACACAGTAGGTATTGAGCAAGGTAGCATGACGACTATTCACGCTTACACCAACGATCAAAACTTATCTGACGTTTACCACCCAGATTTATACCGTGCGCGTAGTGCAACTCAATCTATGATCCCAACTAAAACAGGTGCTGCGGCAGCTGTTGGTTTAGTATTACCAGAACTTGCTGGTAAATTAGATGGTATGTCGGTACGTGTACCTACAATCAATGTTTCTTTAGTTGATTTTACGTTTATCACTAAGCGTGATACGACTGCAGAAGAAATCAATGCAATCATGAAAGAAGCATCAACGGGTTCAATGAAGAGTATTTTAGAATATAACGAGCTTCCGCTTGTTTCTATCGACTTTAACCATAACCCAGCGTCGTCTATCTTTGATGCAACGCAAACTAAAGCCAATGGCAAACTAGTTAAAGTAATGGCTTGGTACGACAATGAGTGGGGTTTCTCAAACCGCATGTTAGACCAAGTTAAAGCATTAGGTCAGTACTTATAATTGACCTTGTAAAAGTTTAGCTTTATCCAACCAAGCCACGCATTGCGTGGCTTTTTTGCGTTTAGTTTATCTGTATATTTGCAATTCAAAATTAGAAGGGAACTATTTGTATTTTTTATACCCTAAATTTTGTTAATATGTGGGTGTGTAAATCAATGGAATTTCGTTGTATTTAATCAACTCAACGACGCAAGGAATAATAAAAATGATCAGAGCTCTATCGCGAAAAGTATTTCGCACAAATCATCTTCAGATAGGTGAGGGCAACATAAGTGGCTACATAGCCTGCTTTTTAGCAATACTGAGTTGCTTAGGCGTATTAGCGTTTCACTTTCCTGAATATTTAACCACACCAGAGCTGAGAAAAAGCTACAGCGTCGACTTTTTACGTCAGCTTATGTTTGCATCATTATTGGTCTCGGGCAGTTTAGGATTACTTAACTTTCTACGTAATACCAATAAGCGTTTAGGGGCTACAGCGTGGTTTTTTATTTTACTCGCTATTATGTTTGGCGGACCAAACGTTGAAGTAAACGAATTTGCTTCTGATACACCTTATATAGGGCTTGATTGGTTTATTTTAGATTTACTCGGCTCAACACTTATATTTATTGTGATTGAAAAGTTATTACCTCATCGTAAAGATCAAAAAATATTACGTAGCGAATGGCGAGGCGATTTAAACCACTTTTTTGTAAATCATTTAATTATTGGTTTTGTATTACTCGTTACTAACCACTTTGTGCATTATGGCTTTGGCTGGGCTGTATCATCTACAGTACAAGGTTATATAGAGCAAACACCCTTTATAGTGCAGTTGTTTTTAATAATACTCGTGGCTGATTTAATGCAGTATTGGGTGCATCGTGCCTATCACGAAGTCCCTTTATTATGGCGCTTTCATGGCGTACATCACAGTGCTAAAGAAATGGATTGGTTAGCGGGCTCTCGCCAGCATATTCTTGAAATACTCGTAACGCGCAGCTTAGTGCTCACGCCTATATTTGTACTTGGTTTTTCACAGCAAATAATTAGTTTGTACGTAATAATTGTGGGTTTGCAGGCTGTGTTTAACCATGCAAATGTGCGTGTGAAATTTGGTTGGCTAAAATATTTTATGGTTACACCGCAGTTTCACCATTGGCATCATGCGTCAGATAAAGCCGCGATTGACCGAAATTACGCTGCACATTTTTCGTTTTTAGATTATGTGTTTGGTACTGCTGTTAAAGGCCAAAAAGAGTGGCCACAAGCGTATGGTGTAGTCGGGGATTACATGCCCGTAGGTATGCTTAAACAACAGGTTTACCCGTTTAAGCGCACTAAATAAGTACGGAAAATCCGAATAAACATAAAATAAAAGCGAGTAAGATGTTACATTTTGCTCGCTTATATTATTAATATTAAATTTATTTTAGCTCTGCTAATAACTCAGTAAATGTAGGTCTTTGATTTAATGTAGGTTGCATGGCACATTTTGCCATATTGGACATTTTAACAAAGAGCTCACATTGTTTATCATCGCCAGTTACCGTGCCTATTAAGTCTTCAATTAAACACCCTAATGCACGTACTTCAATTAACTCGATTTGCTTTTGTTGATAATCACTTAACATGGCTAAGTTTGTGGCTGCACCAAAATCACCAAATAATACATCAGCATCTTTGTTTATCATGGTGTTATGCGCATACACGTCGCCATGGCTTACTTTACAAATATGCAAGTGATGTAAGGTACTTACCATTTGCTGTGCAATTTTTAAAATAGCGTGAGTTGAGTAATGGCAATCATCATTAAAGGTATCACGAGTACAGGTTTCAAGGCTTGGAGGCAGGCCTAAATTAGCAAAGCTTTTATCTATTAGCTCCATTACTAAACCTAGCTGATCACTTTGCTCAATGTAGGCAAGTACTTGAATTAAATTAGCGTGATCGCCTGCTTGTAAGCAGCAATTTACTTCATCAAGCGGGTAGCCGTCGCTGGTAATTGCGCCTTTAAATAATTTAATCGCTACAGCACTTTCAATAGCTTGTGCTAAATGAATAACGCCCGATGCACCTTGGCCAATAACATGACTAAGTGTGTAATCGTTAAGAGACTTATTTTCTAAGCAGCTTTTTGTAAGGCACTGGGCTTTATTAAAATCGTTACCGGCAAACGCAAGCCAAGCAAGTTTAGGCAATTCAAACAGCCAGTCGTCTACGTGTGTTAAGTTATTAGCAGAGAGCCTAACAAGCTCAAGGTTTTTACACTGCGCCATGCTACTTGGCAGTTGCTTAAGTTGATTGCCTGCAAGCGCAAGCTTTTCAAGCTGGGTATAATTACCGAAATCTTCAGGCAATTCGCTTAACGTATTATCGGTGAGTATTAGCCACTCAATATTTTTTGGCAGGCTGTTTAAAGCAAATTCAGAAATTTGGTTACCTTTAAACGCGACCATAATTAAAGCAGGGCATTTAGCGAGCACTTTAGGAATATGCTTAAACTGATTAAACGATAAAAACACACGCTTCAGGTTTGTTAAACAGGCAAATTCATCAGGTAGTGTTGATAAGTTATTATTTGATAAATCGAGAACTTCAAGCGTGTCAGCTAAGCTAAAGATTTCTTCAGGAAATGTCGTTAGCTCTTCTACCAATTGCAGGCGAGTAGCACCAACAAGTTTGCCACTTTTAAGCTCTTTAAGGGAGTTCATATTAATACCATGTTCTAAAAATGAAAAAGCCAACATAGCTGTTGGCTTAAAGTCGTTCTAACTTACTAAATCGCTCTTTAGAATTGCGCGTTATGGTAAACGTTTTGTACGTCGTCGCAATCTTCTAACATTGCTAAAAAGCGTTCCATAACTTCAACGTCTTCGCCTTCAATCGGCGTTTCAATTTGTGGCACAAAGCTAATTAGGTCTTCGTCAAATTCAGTCACGCCCATTTCTTCAAGCGCTGTACGTGTGTTGTTGTACTCTGTATGAGGAGCAAAAACAGTAACTTTACCGTCATCTACTTCTACGTCAGTTACATCAACATCAGCCATCATAAGAGCTTCAAGTACTGCTTCGTCGTCATCACCGTCAAATACAAAAATAGCAAGGTGATCAAATAAATGTGAAACAGAGTTTTGAGCGCCAATTTTAGCATTTGCTTTGGTAAAACAAACACGTACATCAGCAAAGGTACGCTTGTTGTTGTCTGTTAAACAGTCAACAATAATCATACAGTTACCAGGGCCGTAACCTTCGTAACGTGTTGCTGCGTAGTCTTCACCGCCGCCGCCTTTTGCTTTGTCTATTGCGCGGTCAATAACGTGTGCTGGTACTTGGTCTTTTTTAGCGCGTTCAATTAAACGACGTAATGATAAGTTACCATCTGGATCTACACCGCCGTTTTTTGCACAAATATAAATTTCTTTGCCGTACTTAGAATAAACTTTAGTTTTAGCACCCGCAGTCTTAGCCATTGAATCTTTTTTGTTTTGGTAAGCTCTTCCCATCTGCGTTTCGCCTTAATATATGTAAATAATAGAATAAAATTATAATGCGTATTCTAAAGGTAAATGCATTCAAGGGCTAGTAAGTATTAAAACAGATTAAATCGGTAACGTTTAAAAGCCATGTAAACTGTATTTTATTAATGGGATCATCGAGGGTTCTAGACGTTGGAATTATATCTATTATGTGTAAATTTAATTCAATAAAAAAGCAACCTGTATAACAGGTTGCCTTACTAAGTAATAAAAAGTAAGTGTTACTTACCAAATACGTACACGCTCATCTTCAGGAAGGTATAACGCATCGCCTGGTTTTACATCAAACGCTTTGTACCATGCATCATGGTTACGCGGCGCTTGTGCTCTAAAGCGACCTGGGGCATGTGTGCCACCACGCAGTTGGTTAAGCATGCTTTGCTCAGTACGTTTTTCTTTCCATACTTGTGCCCACGCAAGGAAGAAACGCTGATCGCCAGTAACGCCGTCAATAACAGGCGCTTCTTTACCATTTAAACTGAGCTTGTACGCGTGATAAGCCATTGATAGCCCACCTACATCACCAATGTTTTCGCCAAGGCTATTTCGACCATTAACAAAATTACCTTCGATTGGCTCGTATTTACTGTACTGCGCAGCCAGTTGATCGGCTTTTTTGTCAAATGCAGCGCGGTCAGCATCAGTCCACCAGTTACGTTGTACACCGTTTTCGTCAGATTTTGAACCTTGATCGTCAAACCCATGACCCATTTCATGACCAATTACAGCGCCAATACCGCCATAGTTTACAGCCGGATCGGCATTTGGATCGAAAAACGGCGGTTGTAGTATCGCAGCCGGAAATACAATTTCATTAAACGAGCTATTGTAGTAAGCGTTTACGCGTTGTGGCGTCATGCCCCAGCGGCTACGGTCTGTTTTTTGTAGCTCTTTTTCAACACTTTCTGCGTGGAAAAACTCACGCATGTTTTTCACATTACCGATTAAATCGTTTTTAGTAATGCTTAAACCATCATAAGACTGCCAAACATCGGGATAACCAATTTTTGGTACAAATGCAGCCAGTTTAGCGCGCGCATTTACTTTAGTTTCATCGCCCATCCACTCTAGGTTATCAATACGTTCACCAAGAGCTGTACGTAGGTTTTCAACCAGCTCAGACATTTGTTGTTTTGACGACTCAGGGAAGTAACGCGCTACGTATATCTTACCAATAGCAAAACCAAGCGAACTTGTGCCTGACATTTCACTTATTGCACGTTTCCAACGAGGGCGAGGCTCTTGCTGTCCGTTTAGTTCTTTACCAAAAAAAGCAAAGTTAGTATTAAATACGTCCTCTGATAGTAAACCTGCGTTACCGCTAATAGCGTGATACGTTAGGTAGTCTTTCCATACTGCAATATCTTCTTGATTGATTAGCTCAATCATCGCTTTTATTGGCTCAGGCTGAGATACATTTAACTGAGGTACTTTATAACCTGTTTGCGCAAAGTATAAATCCCAGTTAAAGCCAGGATAAGCAGTGCTTAAATCGTCACGTTCAACTTGGTTTAGGGTTAAATCGCGATTACGGCGCTTTTCACGAGGCCAGTGTCCTTGTGCAATTTTGGTTTCAAGGTCAAGAATAGCTTGAGCGCGCTCAGTTGCATTTTCAGTGCCTGCAAACTCAAGCATGTCAGCAATGTGAGCAACATAAGCTGTACGGGTTTTTACAAAGCGCTCAGCGTCTTCAAGGTAGTAAGAACGATCTGGTAAACCTAAACCACCAGCACCTAGTGACATTTCATATTTATTAGGGTCTAGGCGATTAAACCACATACCGCCGCCAAAAGGGGCTTTATTACCGGTTAACCAAGACTTACCAAACATCTCAGCTAAATCGTCAGTTGACGCTATATCACTAATTTCACTTAACAATGGCTTAATAGGCGCTACACCGAGTTTATTAAGTGTTTCGGTATCCATATACGCATTGTAAAAATCAGCAACGAGTTTTTCTTCTGCGTTTAAATCTTTACGTGCGGCTATTTCTTCAATAATAGCTTTAACATCGCCTTCGCTGCGCTCAGCTAATCCAGAAAATGCACCATAGCGGGTTTTATCTGCAGGCATTTCGTAGTTGTCATACCACGTGCCGCTGGCATACATAAAAAAGTCATCGCCTGGTTTCACGGCTTCGTTGCGAGCTGTTAGATCAACACCAAAACTACCTAACTCTGCTTTTTCTGTCACTGTGGCTGTAGTTACTTTAGGTTGTTGCTCGTCTATTTTTGTTGTTTGCGGCTCTGAACAACCTGTAATAAATGTGGCAGCTAATGCTGCGGCAATTAAACTCTTTTTCATTACTTACTCCTGAGTATCACTGATTGAATTAAAGCAGCAGTGAATCATTTTTATTGTTACGAATATTTAACTTATCGATTGTTATTGATATTAATCAGACAAACAAATCTTTTGAGGTGAATCACCACAGTGCTCGATAAAGCTAATATAGGAGAAAAGAGAAAGGCTAATAGGTTCTATAAACGCTTTATTTAGCTCGAATACTTGAAAGTATCCGAGCTAAGAGGGGTTACACTCTATTTACTTTTTATGCTGAAGCTCCCACATACGGGCATATTCTCCGGCGAGTGTAAGTAACTCATCGTGCTTACCTTGCTCAATAATTTGTCCGGCTTTGAGCACAATAATGGTGTCTGCATCGGTAATAGTAGATAACCGATGAGCAATAACAATACTCGTATGGTTACTGGCAACTTCACGCATTGCTGCGAGAATTGCTTGCTCAGAATGAGAGTCGAGTGCAGATGTTGCTTCATCAAAAATTAAAATAGGGGATTTTTTCAAAATAGCGCGGGCAATGGCAATACGCTGTTTTTCGCCGCCTGATACTTTTAAACCGCGCTCGCCAACCAGTGTTTTATCGCCTTTATCAAGTGTGCCTATAAAGTCTTTTAAATGCGCCATAGCAATGGCTTCGTCAATTTCAGCATCGCTTGCTGATGGTCTGCCGTAAGCGATATTTTCACGAATCGTGGTGTTAAACAGCACGGTGTCTTGCGGCACTATTGCAATGGCTTTTCGTAAACTATTAAGTGTTACTGAGTTTATTGCTTGATTATCAATACTAATTTCACCGGCGCTTACATCATAAAAACGATAAAGCAGTCGAGCCAATGAGCTTTTACCAGCCCCACTGGCACCAACAATAGCTACTTTGCTGCCTGCTTTAACACTAAAGCTAAGATTATTAAGAATAGGGCGATGCGCATCGTAACTAAAACTTACATTATTAAATGTTATTTCACCTTGGCTAATATTGAGCTCTTTAGCATTAAGTGCATCGGTTATTTGTGGTTTTTTGTTAAGTAACCCAAGCATGTTTTCAAGGTCGGTTAGCGCGCGTCTTATTTCGCGGTACACAAAGCCTAAAAAGTTAAGCGGTAAAAACAATTGAATCATATACGCGTTGATCATCACTAGTTCACCAATAGAAAGCGTACCTGCAACTACCTCGGTTGAGCCCAACCACATTAACGCGGTAATAGCACAGGCAATAATAAGTGCTTGGCCTGAGTTGAGGGCGAGCAACGACATTCTATTTTTTAAACGGGCTTTTTCCCAGTTTGCTAAAAAGGTGTCGTACGTTTTGGCTTCAAACTGCTCATTATTAAAATATTTTACAGTTTCATAATTAAGCAGGCTGTCTATTGCGCGGGTATTACTTTTATTGTCGGCAGCATTTGCTTCTCTAATAAAGCGGTTTCGCCACTGAGTAACCACCACAGTAAAGGTAATATAAATGGCGACTGCCAATAATGTAATCAGCGCAAACCAAACAGAAAACAACGTGCCAAAAATAATCGCAACGGTAAGTATTTCAAATAAAGTAGGCACAATGTTAAACATTAAAAAACGCATTAAAAAGCTTAACCCACTTGTACCGCGTTCTATATCGCGGCTAATACCGCCAGTTTGCCTATCTAAATGAAAAGCCAGCTCAAGTGAGTGCAAATGCTTAAATACCTTTAAACCAATATCACGCATTGCGTGCTCGGTTACGCGAGAAAATACAGCATCTCTTATTTCACCTAAAAACACGCTAGCAAAACGCAGTGCACCGTACATCAATAACAATAAAGCGGGGATAACTAACAGTGGGTTAATTGACTTATCTACCGAGTCTATTATTTCTTTAAGCGCCCAAGGCATTAACAAAGTGGCACCTTTTGCGCCTATAAGCGCCATAAGTGCGATAAAAACAGGGCCTTTAAATTTTGTAAGGTAGGGCCATAGTGTTTTTACACTTTGGCGTAAATTCATGGCGTCGGGGCGTTTTTCTGTGCTTTGTCTGGGGCGCATTAGTGATCTCTGTTAAAACTAAATACTTAATTAATAAGCATTGTATTTTAAATGCTTGCCCTTATATACTACGCATCCCTTATTTTAGTTTTAAAACGTGAATGTTTAAATTTAGAGTGTTTTTAACTGCCTTTTTGCTACTTGCTGCACTTTTTAGTGTGCAGAGCAATGCTATGGGCGCCTCACAAAATTTAAATATCAATATTAGTACGCAGGTTTCGCTTATTGATATTGGCGATTTAACTAAAATACAGCCTATTAGTAAGTCTGTAGATACTGCGCAGCATAAAAAAACTCATCAAACCGATTTTGACGCGCACCAACCACGGTTAACTGCCAATAATTCATCACTGTTTTTGCACACTGTTCAAAGTGAACCAGAATACGATGTGGTTTTTGAATTTTTTGCTCAAAATCTTGTTAGGCATATATTCTTACGGCCAAGAGCGATTAATCCTATACAGCCTTGGTATACGCTTGTAACTAATAGTAAAAAGTCGCGCTTGAGTGGCTGGAAAGACGTTAACTTACTCTACAGAGCTGTAACTACCTACCACGCTTAATTTTCCTTATTTAATTTTATTAGGTTTTAACTTTTAAAGTTTTAGCCTGCAGATTAATTGTGCTTTTAAAAAGTACGTTGCTAGCTTTGCTGGCAATAAGGATTCAACATGTTAAGTTTTAAAAAAGACAAAAAACCGTCTACGGCTAAGTTCAAATTAAGCTATATAGCCATGCTAATAGTATTGGTTTTATTAGCTATCAGCGCATTACCAAATTTATACCCAAATAAATCGTGGTTGCACGTAAGTAATAGCCCGCACAGTGAAACGCAATCTTTACCGAGCACTAAAACGCTAGTTACTTTTTTAAATAACCAAGGGTTAGAGGTTGAGCAGGGTTTAGATAAGCAATCAACTATTAATGTACTTTTAAACGAGCCAACTAAAAGCGCTCAGGCACAAGCGGCTATAAAAGCGCAATACCCAAACACGCAAGTTAAAATTGTTGAGCATGCAACCAGCCCTACATGGTTACAAAATTTTGGTTTATCACCAATAAAGCTGGGCCTTGATTTAAATGGCGGTGTGCTATTTGTATTAGACGTAGATTTAGATAAAGCCGTTGATGAGCAGTTAGTCAGTGCGTATCAACAAGCTAAATCAATCATTATTAAGCAAAAAGCACATGGCGTAAAAGCGCAGCAAACTCAGCACGGGTTTGAAATAAACGCATTGCCTAATGCAACAGACAAGTTAACCCCCGTTATTGAAGAGTTGCAAAGCCGCTTTGCTAATTTAGCCGTTGTAACAAGCAATAATGGCAGCGTTAAAACTGCCAAATTTAGTTATTCAGAGCAAGGCCGCAGCAGCTTTGATAAAGAAGTAATGGGCCAAACACTTACAACCCTTCGTTCACGTATTGAAGAGTTAGGCATTACTGAAGCGGTAACACAGCAACAAGGCAAACATCGAATTCGTATAGAGCTACCAGGCGTGCAAGATCCAACCGAAGCTAAGCGTATTATTGGTGCAACAGCATCGCTTGGTTTTTATCAATTAAAAGAAATTGGCGGGCAAACATTTAATATGCAATCGGGCGGAAAGATAAAGCTCGATCCTGTGCCAATTTTTACAGGCGATCATATTAATAATGCAAACATAGGCCGCGACGATTGGGGTAAACCATTGGTACAGCTAAGCCTAGACGGCCAAGGAGGGGATGCAATGTCGGCGTTTTCAAAAGCCAATATTGGTAAGCCAATGGCGACGGTTTACTCTGAGTATTCTCAAAATGCTAAAGGTGAAGTAGTTAAAAAAAGCGAAGTTATTAATGTTGCCAATATTGCTCAGCATTTAAGTTCGCGTTTTAGTATTACCAATATGAAAAGCCAACAAGCGGCAGCCGATCTAGCATTGTTATTACGTGCAGGCTCGCTTACAGCACCCGTTACAATTGTGCACGAACAAACAATAGGGCCAAGCCTCGGCAGCGAAAATATTAGTAATGGCTTAGCCGCGCTTATGTTAGGCATGGGTATTACGCTTGCATTTATGGCGCTTTGGTATCGCCGTTTAGGCCTTATTGCAAACGTAGCACTTATATTAAATTTAACGTCGCTTGTGGGCTTAATGTCATTATTACCAGGGGTTGTGTTAACGCTTCCGGGTATTGCAGGTCTGGTGCTAACCATAGGTATGGCGGTAGACACTAACGTAATAATATTTGAACGCATTAAAGAAGAACGTCGCCAAGGCCGTGCACCATATCAAGCTATTCAAGAGGGGTATAAACAAGCCGCAAATACAATATTTGATGCCAATATAACCACCATGATCACCGCACTTATCTTATACGGCATAGGCTATGGGCCCGTTAAAGGTTTTGCCATTACACTCGCACTGGGGCTTTTAACGTCTGTATTTACAGGTGTGTACGTATCAAAAATATTAAGCCAAACGTTGTATTTAAAAATGGGTAAAAAAGTAGGAGAAAAAGCACATGCTTAACACTTTTTTGAAAGGTGAAAAGGGCACTCGTTTACGCTTTATGGGTATGCTTTTAAGTGCCATTTTAGTGCTGCTATCCGTATTTACGCTTACGCAAAAAGGTTTAAATTTTGGCCTAGATTTTACCGGCGGTTATTTAACTGAGTTTACAACCAGTCAAAGTGTTGAACTAAAAGAGCTTCAATCGTTTATTGCTAAAAATCACAACGGTGAGTTTGAGCTAACCGCGCAAGGTAATAGTCATTTTCAATTAAGAGAAGCGCCAAGTGCATCAACAACAGGTAATAGCCTTGATTGGCAAAGCGCTGTTACACAAAACGATGATATAAACGCACAGGTATTATCGTCAGCTTATATTGGCTCACAAGTGGGCGATGAGTTATTTGATCAAGGCTGTTTAGCCATGTTTGCTGCAATGATTGCGGTAATGATTTACCTTGCAGTGCGTTTTGAATGGCGATTAGCGGTAGGGTCTGTGGTTGCGCTAGTGCACGATTTAATACTCGTACTTGGGTTATTTTCACTATTACAAATTGAATTTAACCTAACCGTACTGGCAAGTTTACTGGCTATTATTGGTTACTCACTTAACGACTCAATAATAGTAGGGGATAGAGTGCGTGAGCTTTTACGTGTTCAATCAAACAATATACTTAGCCCAGCGACTATTATTAATAATGCGATTAAAAGCACACTAACGCGCACCTTAATAACGTCGGGTACCACACTTGCAACGGTTGCCAGCGTTTGGTTACTTGCAGGTGCACCACTGCAAGGCTTTGCTATTGCATTATTTACCGGCATTGTAGTGGGTACGTTCTCGTCTATTTGTATAGCGGCAACTTTGCCAGAGCTATTGGGCTTAAGCGCTAAAAACTACGAAGTTAAAGTAGATACCCACACGCAGACATTATTAGATATGCCATAAGGTTTTAATAAAGCACAAGCAAAGAGCTGCACCAACCAACAGCTCTTTGCTTGTTTAATGCTAATTTAAGCCCCGCTAGTATTCCCACCAAACTTGCGGGGGTTTAAAACAATGGTTTTAAGCCTAGCAAAAATGTTAAACTAACTACCTTATTTTTACTGCCTGTATTGTACTAATCCCCATGAATAAAACCCACGTTATCGAACATCTTCGCTTTGCGCTAGAAGCGCAGCTTACAACAGCAAAAGTAGCGGCAAAAACCGCGCACGACACCGCCACACATGAAGAAAACATAGCCGAAAACAAATACGATACCCTAGGGCTCGAAGCCGCTTATTTAGCACAAGGCCAAGCCCAGCGCGTAAACGATTGCTATAAAAGCATAGAATTGTTTGAGCCTGCCTTTAACGAAAAGCCAACCGACAAAATAGCTATCGGTTCGTTGGTGTGTTTAGAAGATGATAACGCAGCGCAAAAATGGTTTTATTTAGGCCCTGCAGCAGGTGGTTTAACCGTAAATGTTAAACAACATGCAATTGCTGTTGTAACACCCGGCGCACCAATGGGTAAGCAATTATTAAATAAACAGATTGATGATGAAATTACGTTAACAATTGCAGGTAAAGCCCACGAATATGTTGTGGTAGAGATCTTATAAAGCTTTGGTTTTTACGAGAAGCGTTTGCTGGCAGAGCTATACTAACGAAATAAACGCTTATTTATATTCATAAATTAATTGTCGGATGGCATGGCTTCACCATTTATCCAACCTACAGCAATGCTTTTATAGCGTATCGTGGTGTGTATTTCAATTTGTACAAAGGCATATAATGAGAAGTACCTAATAGTTTAAAAATGAGCAGGGTTGACGTTAGGTGCTCCCTTTTTAATTGATTTTAGTGGTTTTACAGCCTCGTTTGTTGTATTTCCCAAGTTGGCTACTCGGTGCTACTATAGTGATACATTTGTTTGGGGATTATTATGAGAGTAGAACTAGTAACAACATTGAAGCGTCAAGCAACGAAGATATTATCTGAACTTCATTCCTCTAAAGAACCTGTGTTGATAACTGAACATGGACAACCATCTGCATACTTAGTAGATGTTGATGATTATGAATTTATGCAAAAGCGTATGCAAATTCTTGAGTCTCTTGCAAAAGGAGAGCAGGCAATAAGTCGTGGTGAAACGATGTCGAATGTTGAAGCTAAAGATAAAATGAATAAATGGCTGAAATAATTTGGACTAATCCAGCTTTGGATGATCTTAACGATATCGCTGAATATATCGCATTAAGCAATTTGCAGTCAGCGAAAAAATTGGTTGCCAAAATATTTGAAAAAGTTGAACGTCTCGAACCCTTTCCTGAATCAGGTAAAAAACCAATTGAGTTAGCTAACCTAAATTATCTTGAACTGGTCGTGAATCCTTGTCGTATATTTTACAAGAAAGATAACAATAAAGTATATATTTTGCACGTAATGAGACAAGAACGAGACTTACGAAAATTTTTGTTGCTAACGCAATATACAGCTAACAAGTAGGTAATCCCTGAGTGAAATTAGTATGACCCTCATACTAATTATTATAAGAAGCAATTATTAAAAAGCTATCCAAACATCTATCAAAATTCCAACTTAACAAATATAAGAACTAAATTTTGGTTTGTTTATTAAAAAAAATTGCTACACACGTTCCTTAAGTGTTTAATATACCGTATATAAATAATATGGAGGTTGAAATATGAGACATAACAATTGGTCTTGCTCTAAGTGTAATAATAACGAATTTGATACCGGTGAAATAAGAGTTTCGGGTGGCTTTTGGTCAAGAATTTTTGATGTTCAAAATAAAAAGTACACCGCTGTGACATGCAGTCGATGTAGTTTTACTGAATTTTATAAAGGTTCATCATCAACACTTGGTAACGTATTTGATTTCTTTACTGGGTAATCAAAGCTTAAAAAGCACTTTAATTGAAATGTAAACTGATCAGTTCAAGAGATACCTCCTCATTAAGCTGAGGAGGTTAAATGCTTAAATATACCTAAGCGATAATTCGCCTTATTAAATGTAGGTGGACCTTTAGATATACACCAACTAATAGCAGTTAAACAAAATCTATTATACGCACTAATAATAGGCTTCAATAACAGGCCATAAGGCTTGGATGAATTTATTTTTATGATTTTTCATCTAACATCCTATATTTTAAATATCCAATTTTAGGTAGCTTTTTTCACAAATTTCGCTGTTACCATCATTTCGCCAATGCCTTCTACTTTACAATCAAGTTCGTGATCTTTTTTATCAAGCACTCTTCTAACGACCGCTTTGGTGCCAATTTTAATTACTTGCGAGCTGCCTTTAATTTTTAAATCTTTGGCTACGGTCACTTTATCGCCATCATTAAGTAAAGTGCCGTTGGCATCTTTTACTAAAATTGCGTCTTCATCGTTTGTGTTATTTGGGTTCCACTCATGAGCGCACTCGGGGCAAATAAGCAGTTGTTGGTCTTCGTAAACATATTCACATTGGCATTTTGGGCAAGCAGGCAGCGACATTTTTAACTCTCATAAGGTGTTGTTTTGCGTATTTTAATCTGCATTAGGTGGAAAATATAGTTAATCAATATTTTTTATCTTCACGCTAAAAATATCTCGTTTGTGCGTTTTTAAAAAAGGGCATATAAAGCACATGTCGCTTAAGCAATTTAAGCGCTAACTCGTACAGTAGGTACCTGTTAAAGCACCCATCATATTAAGTGATTCGCGCAATGCCCACTTAGTACGATGGGTGTTTCTATTTATAATGCTTAGTATTTTACTAAGCATGCTTTTTATATTTTGACTTAACTAGGAAAAGTCGTGTTTAAAACCTTAATTGTGGTTGATAACAACGAGCAAACGCTTGCTCAATCGTTCGAAAATGTAATTACGTTTAATACCTACTTACGTGATTACCCAAAACATAACGAACCAAAAACACGCATTATTAATCTGTGCGACTCAAGCCAATACTTGAGCAAAGGTTACTATTGCTCATTACTTGCAGAGGCGCGCAAGCACCAAGTTTTACCCAGTGTAAAAACCATTAATGCTCTTCGTAGTGGCCAAGCAGCTATGTTAAATGTGGGCCAAATAGACGGCACACTTTACTTTGGTAATGCCCAAAACGATTTACAATCAAAAGCGGCAAAGTCGGTATTTAAACAATACCCAGCTCCTATTTTATTTGTTGATGAACAAGGATTATTGCAACAAGGCTCGATGTCGTCTTTAAACGAGCAGCAGTACAGCGAATTTGTAGCCAAGCTAGATAACTTTACTAAAACACAGTGGCGTATTAGTTCTGTGCAACGTCGTTTTAGATGGGACATGGCAATACTTGTTGATCATAACGAAAAAGTACCACCGAGTGACAAAGACGCCATTGCACGTTTTATTAAGGCAGCGGCTAAACACGGTATTTATGCACAAGCATTAAGCTTTGACGAAATTGACAATATTGCCCAGTTTGATGCGTTATTTATTCGCCAAACTACAGCGATTGACCACCCAACGTACCGCCTTGCAAGCAAAGCGCAAAGCCTTGGTTTAGTGGTTATTGACGATGCTGAGTCTATTTTACGTTGTTGTAATAAAGTGTATTTACACGATGCGTTTAATTACCAAAAAGTGCCAAGTTTAAAAACGGTTGTAGTGGCTGATCAAGCAAATGAAACGCTTGAGCAATTAGAAGAAGCGTTTACGTATCCGCTTGTTTTAAAAATGCCTGAAGGGTCGTTCTCAAAAGGTGTGTTTAAAGTTTCAAACCGTGATGAGCTTGCCGCTAAACTTACAGAGCTGTTTGAATATAGCGCATTAGTGCTTGCACAAGAGTACATGTATACCGAATATGATTGGCGAGTGGGTGTGTTAAATGGCCGTGCAATTTATGCATGCCGCTATTTAATGGCGCGTAACCATTGGCAAATTTATAACCACGACGCTAAACGGTTTTTCTCTGGCGGCTTTGAAACTCTACCAACCTTTGAGTTACCAAAAGCGGTGTTAGATGCAGCATTAAAAGCATGTAAAACAGTGGGTAGGGGTTTATATGGCGTAGATGTTAAAGAGCATCAAGGCAAAGCATATGTACTTGAAGTAAACGACAACCCAAGTATTGATCACAAGGTAGAAGACGGCTATTTAGGCGACGAGCTATACATGATCATTATGGATGAGTTTAAACAACGCTTAGAAGCACGAGGCCGTGGGTAATAACATGAGCAACCTTGTTATTCGAAAGGCGCTTAGTAGTGATTTAAATGCACTGATTGACGTTGAAAACGCTTGCTTTAATAACGATAAATTAAGTCCGCGTAGTTTAAAACGCTGGCTTAGTGCAAAACACGGTATTTTACTCGTTGCCCAAAATGGCGAGCAAGTATGTGGATATGGATTAGTGTGGTGCCATAAAGGGACTCGTTTAGCGCGTTTATATTCGCTTGCTGTAAAACCCACAATGCAAGGTAAGGGCGTTGCAAAGACATTGCTTACTAGCCTTGAAAAAGAAACGTATGAGCGAGGGCGTATTTACCTTCGTTTAGAAGTGGCTGTAAATAACGAAGGTGCGATAGGGCTTTATAAAAGCTTAGGTTACAGAGTGTTTGGTCAATATAGCGATTATTACGATGACCACAGTGACGCACTACGAATGCAAAAAAACATTCGACAAACGAGTGAGTTAAAAGTGGCGCGTTTAACGCCGTGGTATCAGCAAACTACTGAGTTTACGTGCGGACCTGCTGCACTATTAATGGCAATGGGCGCACTTGAGCCAACAACTGAGCTTACCCAATCGCATGAGCTGGCACTTTGGCGTGAAGGTACCACCATTTTTATGACATCGGGTCATGGTGGTTGCCATCCGTTTGGTTTGGCACTTGGGGCTAATAAGCGTGGTTTTAAAAGCGAGGTAATGGTTAATACCACAGAGCCTTTGTTTTTAGATGGCGTACGTAACGAAAACAAAAAAGTGGTACTTGCCACCGTGCATCAACAATTTGTAGATGGTATTGCACAAGCAAATATACCGCTTACGTATAAAGATGTAGAGCTTGAGCATATTGAGCAGTGGTTAAGTAAAGGCTTTAGTGTGCTGTTATTAATTAGTACATACAGTTTTGATGGCAAAAAATCGCCACACTGGGTGTGTGTTACGCACCTTGATGAGCACTGCGTGTATGTTCACGATCCGTTTTGTGAGCCCGGTAACGATAAACAGCTCGCAATAGATTGCCAATATGTACCTATTGCACGAAGTGATTTTAGCAAAATGTCAGCGTTTGGTAGCCAACGTTTAAGAACGGCGGTGGCTATAGCTAATAAAATATAAGGTTAACAGTGACTTTTTTAGATTTAATTGATGTAGCCCCGTATTCATGGGCAGCTATTGGTACTGCGGCTTTTTGTGGTGCTATTATTGGAATAGAGCGCCAATTGCGCGGCAAGCCTGTAGGTATTCGTACATCAGCCCTAATAACGTTGGGTACGTATTTGTTTTTATCCACTGCGTTTAATTTACAAGGGGATGTAATAGATCATTCTCGTGTAGTTGGGCAAATAATTACAGGTATTGGCTTTTTAGGGGCAGGCGTTATGCTCGCAAAAGATGGTGCGGTAGTTGGCGTAACCTCTGCTGCAACCATTTGGGTGCTTGCATCAATAGGCGTGATGATAGCGACAGAAAACCTTGGGGCTGCAATAAAACTCTCGGTGCTGGTGGTCGGTATTTTATACGGTGTAGACGTACTTGAGGCTAAATTTAAAAGCTTAAGCAAAGGCGTACACACTAAAGTAAAAAACTATCAAAAGCGCTATTATCGAAAAGAATTTAACGAATCAGAACGCCACTAAAAGTGGCGTTTATTAATTATAGCGTAATTGTTTGATATTGGATGGCATCTTCAATAGGCGCTGGGCGCCCAATAAAATAGCCTTGTACGTTATCAACGCCTAGTTTTCTTAGTGTGTTTAATTCATCTTGATTTTCTATACCCTCAGCTACAATTGAGCAATTAATAGCTTTGGCAAATCCGCATAGTGCTTTAGCTAATAAAAACTTTCTACTGTCTTTATTTATATTTTGAGTGAGGCTTATATCTAACTTAATGATATCTGCCTCTAATTCTAAAATATGTTGAAAAGACG
This sequence comes from Pseudoalteromonas sp. SR41-1, assembly GCF_014164015.1. NCBI lineage: Bacteria > Pseudomonadati > Pseudomonadota > Gammaproteobacteria > Alteromonadales > Pseudoalteromonadaceae > Pseudoalteromonas > Pseudoalteromonas sp. SR41-1. The sequence continues at coordinate 74,721 of NZ_JACJEK010000012.1, read as the reverse complement.
AATAGCCAGCTCCAACATCATCTATAGCTAATCTTACGCCTTTGCTTCTTAATGGTTGAAGTGCAGTTCGCATCGCTTGGTAGTCTAAAATAGGTGAATGTTCAGTCACTTCTAAAATTATTCTATTACAATCGATGCTTTGTAATACTTTGTCTATTGAGCCTGATAAAATATGCTGAGGTGAAGTATTTATAGTGATATAAGCTTTTTCATCAAATTGATCTAAGCAATGTAATGTATTTTGTATAGCAAGTATTTCTAATGCTTCTCCTAAACCCAGTTTTTCAGCATCTTTAAACCAAATATCAGGTGTTTTATAGGGTTCAATAAAAAAGCGTGACAGAGATTCATAACCCGAAAGTTGGTTGGTTGATAAATTAAATATGGGCTGAAAATAAATCGTAATATCGTTTGTTTTTATAATATTTTCAATAAGCGACTTTGACTCATTATTTAAAATGTCAGACTGAACTTTTTTTTCGATTAACTCAGTAGCTATTTCAGAAATGAGCCTAAGAAATGACAAATCTTTGTCGTTCAGGGCATTGTCTAATACGGTTTTATAACAGCAAAAAGTTCCATAAACTTTTCCGGTGGATAAAATAATGGGTACACCAATATAAGAGCCAATATTTAGCTTTTCTGTGACTGGCATGTTGCGGGTTATTGGGTGCTCAAGAGTATTAGGGATTATTTGTTCTAGCTCGTTATCAGATATTTTTTTACAGTAAGTTTCGCAAATTGGATCTGAATTACCTACTGATACGCATGTATTTGTAGTTTGGTTATCTACCACTTTAAAAACGCGCTCAGTATTGGTGAATTTTGAAATAAACGCGACTTCCATACTTAAATGTTTTCGTACAAGTGAAAGTAACTTTAATAACTTTGATTCAATAGAAGCATCGCTTTGTGGATCAAAAAGGTGCTTACTAAGTTTATCTCTCATGCAGTTACCTTGGTATGGCGTAAATTATATTATTGATAAGAGTATAATTTATGTATAAAAAAATGCCAATTTAGAGTGTCGTCACTGGTTAGCCAAACAACTTTCTCCTAACTACTTTTCTGTAGCCACTGGGTGTTTGGCTTAATACTTTTTTAAACACGCGGGTTAAATGCCCTTGGTCGTTATATCCAACTTCTAAAGCCACTTCTTGAATTGATAAATTTGATGATGCTAATAACTCTTTCGCACCTTCTACGCGTAATTGTTGCCAATACTCAATAGGGCTTTGGTTCGTTGCGGCTCTAAAGCGGCGGGTAAAAGTACGATAGCTTAAGCTAAATTGGGCAGCGACTTCTTGCAAGTTTAGCTCGGTGGCTAAATTCGTTTTTAGCCAAAATTGAATTTGCGCAATTAGCTCATCGGGGTGGCGGTCTACTGCACCTTCTAAATAGCGTTGATCTTCGTAGGGTTTGCGTATTTCGTGCGAAAAATTACGCTCTACATGCTGCGCGGCGGCTTTTGTGTAGTACTGGCTGATAATATGTACGATAACATCTGCAAGGGCATTAAGGCTTGCTACGGTATACATGCGCTCTGATTGGGTTATAAAAAAGTCGGGCTTTAAGCGCACCTGCGGGTAGTCATGGCTAAATTGTTTGGCGTAATGCCAATGGGTGGTAGCAGGGTGGCCATCAAGTAAGCCAGCCTCAGCTAATAAACAGTTGCCAGTACCGACACCAATTATATGGCTGCCTGCGCTAAAGCTTTCACTTAGCCAATCAACTATTTCTTGATTTGTTCGCACCACTGGGCGTGGGTTCCGCCAAATACCCGGCACTATAATCAAATCGCTGTAGGGCGCGTTAGTTGTTATGCAATCAGGATTTATAGCAAGGCCTGCACGGGTGGGTATAGATTCAGCACTTTTAGCCACTAAATTTATAGCAAGTGGCCTAAAGCTTTGCTTATCAAGATGCCCTTTAGCAAAGGCCTCGCCGGCTCTTAGCATTTCTATAGGCAGCGTTAAACTAGTCACTAATAAATGCGGATATACCGCTATAGCAATGTTTAGAGGTGGATTAGTGTGTTTATCAGTCATATAAATGCTCCGACCAGTACATTTTGGCCTTTTGTGCTGAATATTTGGCTATTAAAGCACAATGTGTGGTGCATAATCCATTTAAACTGCCTCTTCTCCTTATAACACGTTTCTAAAAGGTAAATTATGACAGCATTACCCGTTATAGTAGGCATGGGTGGCATTAACGCCGCTGGCCGTACTTCTTTTCATCAAGGTTATCGCCGTATCGTGTTAGATAGTTTAAATGCTCAAGATCGCAGTGAAACATTTTTAGGCCTCGCCACACTGATGAATCTAGTAAGCGTTGTAAACGGCCAATTACAAGATACACAAGGTAATAATGTTGAGCAAAGCGACATAGAAGCACGCTTTGGTGAGCAAATTATTGCTGGTACACTTATTCGTAAAATTGAAAAAGAACACTTTGATGCCGACGCAACACCGTGGCAGCAAAAAATGACACTAACCGCATCAAGCGATAACGCAATTGTGTTTGAAACGCGTGCTCGCGACTTACCTGCACCTATTCCAGCTAGCTGGCAAGTTGAAGAGCTTGAAGGCAAAAAAGTTAAAGTAACTATTGCAGCCGACTTAGACGTAAAGCATGACTCAACACGCGATAACCCAATTAAATCTGCTGGGCAATTTCCGACTGGGTTTGATCCATCAGTTATGTATAACAGCCGCTATCAGCCTCGTGGTTTGCAAGCCACTATTTTTGCAGCTACAGATGCGATTAAATCAACTGGGCTTGATTGGCAGCATATTATGAATAGCGTAGAGCCAGATAAAATTGGTACCTATTCAGCATCGGTAATTGGCCAAATGGACGACAAAGGCCTAGGTGGTTTAGTAAAGGCGCGCCAACAAGGCGACCGTGTTAGCACTAAGCAGTTAGCACTGGGCTTAAATACAATGTCTACCGATTTTATTAATGCCTATGTTACGGGCAATGTAGGTACTACGTTTTCGACCTCGGGCGCATGTGCAACGTTTTTATATAATTTACGTGCAGCGGTTAATGACATACAAGCAGGGCGCACACGCGTTGCGGTTGTCGCAAGTGTTGAGTGCGCTATTACACCAGAAGTTGTAGAAGGCTTTGGTAACATGAGTGCACTTGCAAACGTTGAAGGTTTGCGCCGTTTAGATAACTTATCAAATGATGAAGAACCAGATTACCGTACTAGCAGTCGCCCATTTGGCGATAACTGTGGCTTTACATTAGGTGAAGGCGCGCAAGTTGCTATTTTAATGGATGATGCTTTAGCCCTTGAGTTGGGCGCTGATATTATGGGCAGCGTACCGGATGTGTTTGTAAATGCAGATGGCGTTAAAAAGTCGATTACATCACCTGGACCTGGTAACTATATTACAATGGCAAAATCAGCTGCACTTGCTAGCAGCTTATTAGGTAAAGAAGCACTGCAAGAACGTAGCTTTATTTTAGCTCATGGTTCTAGTACACCGCAAAACCGTGTAACAGAGTCTTTGATTTATCATAAAGTAGCGCAAACGTTTGCTATTGATAACTGGAAAGTAACAGCGCCAAAAGCGTATGTTGGCCATACTATTGCACCTGCAAGTGGTGACCAGTTAGCGATTGCGTTAGGCATATTTAGTCATAATATTATGCCGGGTATTACCACTATTGATAAAGTGGCTGATGATGTTTATAGCGACCATCTTGATATTCGTAATAGCCATTACGAATGCGCTGATATGGATATTGCTTTTATAAATTCAAAAGGCTTTGGCGGAAACAATGCAACAGCGACTGTACTTTCACCAAAAGTAACAATGCAAATGCTTGCTAAGCGCCATGGCGATGATGTTATGACTAGTTACACACAGAAAAATAGTGTGGTTAGCGCTTCGCAGAAAACGTATCAAACGCAAGCAGATTTAGGCCAGTACGAGCTTATTTATCGCTTTGGCGACGGACTTATTGACGACAACGACATTGTAATAGACGAGCAAAGTATTCAGTTACCAGGCTTTGAAAAAGCAATTACGTTTAGCACAACAAACTCCTATCAAGATATGTTTTAAGCACACATACTTGTTAGCAAGGCGCTTTTTAAGCGCCTTTTTTAATGTCTATTATTTTGTGCTAACTTGTATAAACGCTATATATATTTAGCAATTAAGCTATGTTTGTGGCTTCGCTTCCAAACAATGTATCGCTTAGCGAGTAGGGTTGTTAGCCCTATTACAACGGCTATAAATAAAAGTGTTGCTGTGTAACTCATGCCATAACCTTCAGGCAAACCAACGAGAGTATCTGCGTAGGTCATATCGCTAAAATTAAAGCCAAGAATAGGTATAAGTAACCAAGCAATAGCATGTAATAAATACAAATGCACAAGGTATGAAAACATACTTGTTTTACCCAGGACTTGTAAAAAGTTATGCGAAAAATCGGTTTTTAAACCACTTAATGCCTTTAAAGAAATAAGCCCAAGGCCAACAGTAAGTAACATAAACTGCAGCGAAAGCGGATACTTTGTTGGGTTTAGAAACGATATAACAGTGAGTAATGAGCTTGTATGTATAGCAAACTGTGACATGTCACCGTATAAGTTAAACCCACGTAAAATGCCATAAAGCGCAAGGCAAGTAACCCCTAATAACAATGCGTGATTCATCACTTTTTTACTGTATTGTTGCGCTTTGTAATAAACACCAGCGCAATATGCCAATGCCATTAAGCCAACAATAGGGGCAACTGGGTAGGTTGTTCTAATTTGAAAATCAAAAGGGAGATCAAGTACATTTTTTTGATGTGCAATAGACCAAGCAGTATGTGCAAATGTATTAGGCTCAAAGCTTGTTCCATCAAATAAATTATGCCCAAACACGAGTAATAAGCCTGCTACAAAAATGGCATAAATGCCCAGGAAACGCAGCAGTCCTAAAATAACAAAGCCCCAGCCGATAGCCCAAATAACTTGTGCGTATAGCATTGGGTATAATGGGTTAAAGCTCCAAGACCACGAAACAATAGTAAATTCAAACAAAATTAGCACTAAACCACGAATAATCAAGCTCTGTGAAAATGCTTTAGTGGATACATATTTATGCTCTGTTATTGCCGCAGATAGACCTGCTAAGAATACGAAGAGTGGTGCGCAAAAGTGAGAAACAAAACGCGTAAAAAAGGTAACGGGATCAGTCCCTGGAATAGTCATCGGATCGGTAACTGAGTAATTAAGGCAATAATACATACCATGGTCAATAACCATAAATATAATTATAATGCCCCGTAATATATCAATATGATGTAAGCGGTTATCGGTTGAAGGTAGCGGCATAAGAGAGCTATATAGAGTGATTTAAAACTGTATTTATTATATGTTATATTGTATCAAATTGAAATCGTGTATTTATATTTTACCAGTGATTATACACACGTAATACGACCAATATTTGCTCGCATTACTTGTAATAATACAGCCAATTATCACTTAAACTTTTTTACATACCTTAGCGTTATAAAATTAATAATGGCAAGCAAAATGGCTATTTCGTAACGGCTATAGGCCACAGCTATACCAATTAAGCCCATATTCCAAATACTGGCTGCGGTTGCTGTACCGGAGGTTGATTTGTTATTTTTCAAAATTGCGCCACCGCCAATAAAACCAATGCCAGTAATGATGCCTTGCAACATTTTAGATTGAGCTTCTGCGCCATCTAAAACCGACATCGCTATTAATGCATACCCACACGATGCAACAGCAACAAGAGGAAAGGTACGAAGGCCTGCACCATCATGGCTACGCTCTCTGTCGTAAGCCATAGGTAGCGCAAGTAGGTAGGCAATACCTAAATGTATTAAGTTATCGATGATTTCATTCCACTGTAAATCAATTTCCATTATTGAGCCTATGCGGGTTAATTTTGTTAATAATAAGCAAACAGTGGGCCATTGCATAAATAACTAATAATCAATGGTTTATTGTAGGAAGCTGAGTTTAATAAAAATTATTGAGGAAACTTTTACATGTTTTTATTACTATTTTACGCGATAGTTAATTTGATCTGAGTTTTAAAGCCCCGTATTCTTTTATCATACCTAAAAGACACCTATGTGAACCTTTTGCCTTTAAATAAAACATTAATCACACCCACTAAACTTGAAAAAACAGCGTTACTATTTTGCGCTGGGTTATCTGTTTTTGCTTTTTTATTTCCTGAACTTCTCACAGAACACTTACAACCTACCATTAATAAAATTTTAGGTTATTTAGGGTGGCCATTTTTTATATTGCAGCTGGTGGGTGTTACAAGAAAGTTTATAAATGATTTTAGGTAGTAATACTTACATTTTTTTACAGAGTTACAATAAAAAACGTATACAATTTAGGTAATATTTTGTTAAGGATGAATGATGAAAACAATTATTGTACTTTTGTTTTTTTATTGCCTTTCTGGCTGTACAGTTGCGGGCGCTATTATTGATGGGCAAGCACAATCTCAGGCGCGTAATGATAAAAATAGTATTAGCCCGGCGCAGTCAACACCTTATAAAAACCCACTAGAGCCAGTACCTACAGATAAAAACGGATTTAACTTTACTGATATGGGATTAAAGATAGATTCGGCTCTTGTTAGCCTAGTTAAAGGGGAAAGCACTACTACGCAAGTATGTAGGCAGGTCACTAAAAGTCTAAAAGAGTGTGTAGAGGTAGAAAAGTCATCTCTACACACTAATGAGGCTAAGCAGTTAAAAACTGATGATGAAATAATAAGTGTTGGTCAATAAAGCTGCTTATAAAAAAGTAGCTATGATCGTAGCCTGCTTGCATTTCAAGTGTAAGCGGGTAGCTTTTTTTATCAGCAATAGCGACTAAGTTTTCTGGCTTAAGTTGCTCTTGTAAAAAACCATCGGCATCACCTTGACTCACTAACATGGGTAAGTAATGAGCTTGCTCTGCGTTTTTCATCAGCTCGCAGCTGTCGTATTGCTTCCAAAGCGCTTTATCATTTCCTAAATAACCAGTAAATGCTTTTACACCCCAAGGGCATTCAATCGGATTTACAATAGGGCTAAAAGCCGAGGCACTTACAAAAGCAGTCGGGTTTTTAAGTGCGACCATTAATGCACCGTGCCCGCCCATAGAGTGACCACTAATTGCTTTTGTACTTGTTACCGGAAAATGTTGCTCTATCAATGCTGGTAATTCACTAACAACATAATCGTACATATTAAAATGGGTGTTGTAAGGAGCTTGCGTGGCATTTACGTAAAAGCCTGCGCCTTGTGCAAAGTCGTAGCTGTCTTCATTGGGTACGTTTTCGCCACGCGGGCTAGTGTCAGGCGCTACAATAGCAATACCCAGCTCTGCTGCTTTTTTAAATGCACCGGCTTTTTGCATAAAATTTTCGTCGGTACAGGTTAATCCCGATAACCAATAAAGTACCGGTACTTTATTTGCTTCACTTGCGCCAGGTGGTAAAAATACGGCAAAGCGCATAGTGCAATGTGTACTTTGCGAGCTGTGAGTATATTGCTTATGCCAACCGCCAGACACTTTTACACTTGAGATATTTTCTAACATACTTAATCCTTAAAAGCCGTAAACTTAAAAGTATTACGGCTTATTAATAAGCTATTTTACGAATGCAGTTTATTAGTAATGAATGACTGTACGAATACTTTTGCCTTCGTGCATTAAATCAAACGCTTCGTTAATATCTTCAAGGCTCATTGTGTGAGTAATAAAGTCGCTAAGAGCAAATTCACCTGCCATGTAACGCTCAACAATTTCAGGGAGTTGTGAACGGCCTTTAACGCCACCAAATGCACTACCACGCCATACACGCCCAGTTACCAGCTGAAACGGACGGGTTGATATTTCTTGGCCTGCACCTGCCACACCAATAATGACCGACTCACCCCAACCTTTGTGGCAACACTCAAGCGCTGAGCGCATTACGTCAACATTACCGATACATTCAAACGAGTAGTCAACGCCGCCATCTGTCATTTCAACAATAACTTCTTGAATTGGCTTGTCGAAATCTTTTGGGTTAATTAAATCAGTAGCACCTAGTTTTGTAGCTAAATGGAATTTAGTGGTGTTTATATCAACACCGATAATACGACCTGCACCAGCCATTTTTGCGCCAATAATCGCAGACAAACCAATACCGCCTAAGCCAAATATAGCAACAGTGTCGCCAGGCTTTACTTTAGCTGTGTTGGTAACTGCGCCCATGCCCGTTGTTACACCACAGCCTAGTAAGCAAATCTCTTCTAGTGATGCTTCTTTATTTACTTTAGCAAGTGAGATTTCTGGCAATACAGTGTACTCAGAGAACGTTGATGTACCCATGTAGTGATAAATTGGTTGGCCATCTTTAAAAAAGCGTGTAGTGCCGTCTGGCATTAGGCCTTTACCTTGTGTTTCGCGCACGGCTGAACACAGGTTAGTTTTACCTGAAGTACACATTTTACATACGCCACATTCTGCAGTGTATAAAGGAATAACATGATCCCCCACTTCAACACTCGTTACGCCTTCGCCAACTGCATAGACAACACCAGCGCCTTCGTGACCTAAAATAGCAGGAAATATGCCTTCAGGATCTTGTCCTGATAATGTAAATGCATCAGTATGACACACACCTGTAGCGGTAATTTTTACCATAACTTCGCCTTTTTTAGGCATCATCACATCAACTTCTTCAACACTAAGTGGTTGATTAGGACCCCAAGCAATGGCAGCTTTTGATTTAATAAATTCAGACATGTGTTTTATTTCCTTTAACTGGCTATTAAAAAATAATTGTAGACCCAATTTGCTTGGGTGATGGGCTTATTGTATTTGTTTCTCAAATAATGATAATCTCAATTTTATTAAAACACTTTTACAGTATGGTAATAATGGCACGTTGGGATGGAATTGATGAGTTTATAGCGGTTGGTGAAGAGGGCAGCTTTACTGCGGCTGCAAAAATGCTTGGGCTTTCGGTTGCGCATATTAGCCGCCATGTTACGGCGCTTGAGCAACGTTTAAATACCCAGCTTTTAACTCGTACTACTCGTAAAGTGGTTTTAACTAAAGAAGGTGAAGTGTACTTACATCAAATAAAGCACTTACAACACGCTATGGATGAGGCAACTCAAGGCCTTGCTCAGCAACAAAGTACGCCTAAAGGTAAAATAAAGCTCACAGCACCAGTTATGTACGGAGAGAGCTTTATTATGCCCATAGTGCATAATTTTATGAAGGAGCATCCCGAGGTAGAAGTTGTTGCCACACTAAGTAACGAGCAAGAAAACTTATTAGAGGGCGGATTTGATTTAGCCATAAGGTTAGGGCATTTAAAAGATTCGAGCTTAAAAGCGCGTAGGTTAAGTGCGCGGCGTTTTATTATGTGCGCTGCACCGCAGTATTTAACGCGATTTGGTGAGCCGCATACTTTAGGCGAGCTAAACAGCCATGAATGTTTAATTGGGAATAGTAGCTACTGGCGCGTAAACGAAAATGGGCGCGATAAACACATTAAAATAGCAGGGCGGCTACAGTGTAATAGTGGTTGGGCGCTGGTGGATGGCGCAAAAAAGGGGCTCGGTATTGTACAACTCCCAGACTACTACATTGAAAACGAAATTAACTCAGGGCAATTGGTGCCTATTTTAACACCCTATCAACCACAGCAAGAAGGGGTATGGGGCGTATATCCACCAAGGCAGTTTGTGGCGACTAATGTACGGGTATTGCTCGATTATTTAGTTAAAGGGCTGAAAGCTTAATCGCGAATTAATGGTTAAGCATGTATTGCTGTAAATATAGCCAAGTATCAGATTTTTAAATTATTTCTTACATTTTACGCCATACCCAAAGGCACTTTTTTCGTGCTACTATTGCTCAATACTTTTACGATAAGTGTTAAAAATAATATGTTTCAACCGGTTAGCTTATTTATAGGGCTTAGATATAGTCGCTCCTCTAAAGGAAATGCGTTTATATCGTTTATTTCGTTTTTTTCTATTGCCGGTATCGCTATTGGTTTAATGGCATTATTTACGGTAAGCAGTGTAATGAACGGGTTTGAAAATAGCCTAAAAACCAATATGCTTGGACTTATTCCGCATGTTGAAGTTAGCGCAGGTAAACACACTGCCACCCAAATGGGCACCCTTAAAACCGACCTCGAACAATCTCCTTATGTTGATTATGTAAGCTTATATCGCCACGGCGAAGCTATTTTGCAAACGAATAAAGACTTGCACGGCGTTTTACTACAAGGCCTTTATAACGACAGCGGGTCTTTGTATAAAATTACCGATAAAATAGTGCAAGGCGATTGGAAAACTGTATTAAACAAAAATTACAACATTGCTATAAGCCGTTATTTGAGTCGTAAATTAGGCGTCAGCATGGGTGATAAGCTTCGCGTTATTATGCCTAATGCTTCAACATATACACCTCTTGGGCGAGTACCCAGCCAGCGTTTATTTAAAGTGGCCGCAATATACGAAACCGGATCTGAGATAGATATGGCACTTGCGTTTACAAGTGGCGCTTCACTACAACGGGTATTAAAGCTGGATAAAAACACTGCCCCAAATTTAAGTGTTTCATTGCACGAACCTTTCGAACTAGATGAGTTTATTGAAGCAAGCCAGCGTATTTTACAAGATCATAATTATAGTGATTGGCGCAGTACCCAAGGTACTCTATTTGCAGCCGTTGCTATGGAAAAGCGCATTATGTCTATGTTGCTTGCCCTCATTGTATTGGTGGCTGTATTTAATATTGTATCGGCATTAACCATGATGGTAAGCGAAAAACAAGGTGAAGTGGCCATACTACAAACGTTAGGTTTAACGCCTTCGCAAGTGCAAAAAGTGTTTATGGTGCAAGGCTTATATAACGGCGTAATTGGTACAGCAATAGGCGCATTTTTAGGTGTAATATTTAGTTTATATATAAATGAGCTACTTGCATTAGTGGGCTTAAACTTATTGGCAGGTATAGAGCTTCCGGTAAAATTTGATATTTTGAGTTTAGTAATAATAGCGTTTGCCAGTATTGCTATGAGCTTTTTAGCTACCTTATATCCTGCGCGTAAAGCCGCAAAAGTAAAACCAGCAGAGGTATTACGTTATGAATGATTTAGTAATTAGTTGTGAAAATTTAAGTAAAGTTTATCAAGATGGCAGCAACCAAGTTGAAGTATTAAAAGGTGTTGATTTAGCGCTGCAGCAAGGTGAGATGCTCGCTATTGTAGGGAGCTCTGGCTCTGGTAAAAGTACGCTTTTACACATACTTGGCACATTAGATACTGCAAGCTCAGGTAGCGCTAAAATTAAAAACCAAGAAGTTGCAAAACTTTCGCGAACAGAGCAAGCCGCATTTAGAAACCAAAACTTGGGCTTTATCTATCAATTTCATCACTTATTAATGGAGTTTAGCGCAGTCGAAAACGTGGCTATGCCATTATTAATTAAAGGCTTGAGTGCAAAAGAAGCCAAAGCTCAAGCGCTCGATATGCTCGAAAAAGTAGGCCTTGCACATCGCAGCTCGCATAAACCGTCTGCGCTTTCTGGTGGAGAGCGCCAACGCGTGGCTATTGCCCGTGCACTGGTTACAAAACCTGCGCTTGTGCTTGCTGATGAACCAACCGGTAATTTAGATAAACAAAATGCGATTAAAATTTACGATTTAATTAATGAGCTTAACCAAAGCTTAAACACCAGTTTTGTGGTAGTTACACACGATTTAGAACTTGCCGATAAGCTGGGCAAAATAGCTTATTTAGACGATGGAAAACTAGCTATTAAAGAGTCGCAGCATGTTGCTTAGTGCATTTTTAAGTAAACGTTTTAGAGCCTATTCAGGCCACAAAGATGAAAAAAACGGCTTTGTTAGTTTTATCGCTAAAGCGTCGACTATTGGTATTTTATTAGGTGTCGCGGTTTTAATTGTGGCGCTGTCGGTAATTAATGGTTTTGAGCAGCAACTAGTACATAGATTACTAAGTGTTGTGCCACAGGTTGAATATGTAGCACCAAGTAGACCCATCGCGAATTGGTCGCAAAAAATTGAGGATTTACAAACACAACCGCATGTAACAGGGGCTGCGCCATTTATTGCAGTGAATGGGATGGCGCAATATAAAAGCCAGCTAAAAGCGATAGAAATTCGAGGTGTAGAGCCATCGCTAGAGAGTAATGTATCGGCGGTAAATCAGTTTACCAGTGGTAAATTAGTCAGCCAGCTAGGCCTTGACGATGTAATTTTAGGTAAACAAATAGTAAAACAGTTAGACGCCAAAGTAGGCGATAACATTACATTACTTATTCCGCAAATTAGTCAAAAAGATCAATCATTATTAGCGCCTAAACGCGTAACACTTAACCTTGCAGGTGTTATAGAAATGGGCGGACCGATTGATAGTACCGCTGCATTTATACATCTTAACAAAGCACAGCAAACATTGGGTTACGATGAAACCCAAGTAACAGGGCTGCGTTTAAGTGTTGATGATGTGTTTTCGGCGCATCAAATAGCGCTAAGAGTGGGCCAAACTATTGACGACTACGTGTATATTTCTAGTTGGTTTAGAACCCAAGGCAGCCTTTATCAAGATATTCAAATGGTGCGTACCATTGTTTATATTGTGGTGTTTTTAATTATAGCGGTAGCCAGTTTTAATATTGTATCGTCCTTGGTGATGGAAGTACGCGAAAAACAAGGCAATATCGCAATTTTAAAAACCATGGGCGCGAAAGACAGTACTATTTTAGCCACCTTTGTAATGCAAGGCTTAATGCAAGCATTTGTAGGCGTGGCACTAGGGACACTAATTGGCGTGGTATTAGCGCTTAATATAAGTGAGCTTTTTACGTGGATAAGCCAATTATTTGGAGCCAATCCACTTAAGGGCGTTTATTTTATAGAGTTTTTACCAAGTAAATTAGTACTTGAAGACATTGGTATCACAGTGATTGTTACGTTTGTGCTTGCGATACTTGCCACTATTTATCCTGCATGGCAAGCAACGCGCGTAGATCCTGCCAAGGTGCTTGGTAACTAGGTATAAGAAGCTCAGATAAAAATTAATAGGGTGGTATTAGTAAACCTGTTAAACTAGGTGCTTATATAAAATTAAGCAATAACTGCTTGGTTGCTATACCTCACTTTGGGATTTACTTTGACTAATAACGATATTTTACGCCGCATTCGCTACACTTTTAACTTAACTGATACTGCTATGGTCAATGTTTTTGCATCAGCAGAGCATACGGTCACCAAAGAGCAAGTAATTGCATGGTTAACTAAAGAAGGTGAAGAGGCTTTTACCCCAATAAGTGATACTGAGTTTGCAAGCTTTTTAAATGGGTTTATTAATACCCAACGTGGCAAACGCGAAGGTGAGCAACCAGAGCCAGAGAAAAAGCTAAACAACAATATTATCTTTATGAAGCTACGTATTGCTTTAAATATGAAAGCAGAAGATGTTATAGCAACACTTGCACTTGTTGATTTTGATTTAAGTAAGCATGAGTTAAGCGCATTTTCTCGTAAAGTAGATAACAAACATTACCGTGTTTGTAACGATCAAATATTACGTTTGTTTTTAACCGGCGTACAAAAGCAGCATCGTCCAGAAGAGTCTGCTTAGTAACTGGTTTTAGCTAATTAGCTTTTAGTTAATGGGCTTGTGTATGTGCAATGCTACATAAAGCCTATTATCAATGGTAAACCCCAACACTTAATAATTAAATACATTTATAACAACACCAAGTTACTTATTGGTTTACTTGCGTGTAAAAATTATATTGCCACCGCACAAATAGTTCACAGATTAACGCTAATTTTGGCAAAATAAAGATAATAATTGCATTCGTAAGCTATAACGCTGTAAAGCTCGGTCATAACAGCGTAGGATCAAGTTACTTTCGAATGAAAATTAGGTTTGCACTTTAGGTGCATTAACATATAAAAAATTATGCAACTAACTGCAAAACCATCACTTCCTAATGCATTACTTATTTCTATTAGTACACCACAATTTAAAGGCGACGAAGCAACAGAATCGCTTGCAGAGCTTGCTCGTTTGGTAACTACACTAGGCTTTAAAGTAGTAGGTACACAATCGCAAAAGCAAAGTTCTACCCAAAAAGTTAATGTACTGGGCTCAGGAAAACTAGCTGAAATAGCACACCTTACAGGCAATAAAGGGATGGTTGAAAACGAGCAAGAAGATGATTTACTTGATGAAGACCCTTTAACCGAAATATCCTCAGAAATTCCATCAAACGATTTAGAGTTTGCATGTGCCGATGTAGTGGTATTTGACTGCGATTTAACGCCTTCTCAACTGCGTAATGTTGAGAACCAATTAGGTGTAGAAGTATTTGATCGCACTGGTATTATCATTGAAATATTTAGCCGTCATGCGCGTACTAAAACAGCAAAATTACAAGTTGAAATTGCTCGCCTTAATTATGTCGCGCCACGGCTTCGTGAAACATCAACAGGTGATAAAGAACGCCAAATGGGTAAAGGTGCGGGTGAAACCACACTTGAGCTAAATCGCCGTAAGGTGCGCGATCAGTTAGCAGAATTAAAGCGCGAACTTGTTAGTGTTCAAGATGTAATGATGGACAGACGTACGCAGCGCTCTGAGCTATTCTCAGTGGCTTTAATTGGTTATACCAATGCGGGCAAGTCATCAATGATGCGCGCAATTACAGGTAGTGATGTAGAAGGCGAAAACAAACTTTTTGCAACGCTAGATACCACTGTTCGCGCGCTGTATCCGATTACCCAGCCTCGTATATTGGTTTCAGATACGGTTGGTTTTATTAAAAAATTACCTCATGATTTGGTTGCTTCATTTCATTCAACGCTCGCTGAGGCACATGATGCGTCGTTACTGTTATATGTTGTAGATGCTTCAGATCCTTCTTTTCGCTCACAACTTGAAGTAGTACATAAAGTACTGGCAGAAGTTGGGGTAGAAGGTAGCAAAAAATTATTAGTACTGAATAAGTCAGACCAATTAAGTACTGATCAACAGCAGTCGCTAATGGATGAGTTTCCTGATGCGATGATGACCTCTACACGTAATCCAGATGATATTAGTAAACTGCACAAATACATTATTGGCATTGCTCAAGAGGACATGATTGAAGAAGAGATTGTTATACCGTACACAGCTAAAGGTATTGTGGGCGAAATCCGATCGAGTATGAGTGTTGTTAAAGAAGAATATGAATACAGCCATATTAAATTAACAGTGCGCTCGAGTGCGATTGATTTAGAACGTTTAAAAAAGAGAATGTTGAATTTATAATAAATTCAGTACATAAAAAGCACAGCCAATTGGCTGTGCTTTTTAGTATTAGTCCTAACATACGTAAATTTAACGCTGCTAGCTCTGAACATAGCTCTGAGATAAATTCCCTACCCAGAGCCTCAGTTACTTAAAGACGAAACTAGGAAAAAGCGTTGTCGCTTAGCTCTTCTTGCATTTGCTCGCGCATTTTAAATTTTTGCAGTTTACCTGTTACTGTCATTGGGTAGTTTTCTACGAAACGGATATGTCGTGGCATTTTAAAGTAGGCTAGTTTGTCTTTTAAAAACTCACGAATTGCTTGCTCATCAAGTACAGCATCTTCTTTTGGTTGGATCCAAGCGCACACTTCTTCGCCATACTTTTCATCGGTTATACCAAATATGGCAGCATCTTGAATGCCAGGGTAGGTGTAAAGTACTTCTTCTATTTCTCGAGGGTAAATGTTTTCGCCGCCGCGAATAATCATATCTTTTATACGCCCAACAATCGTAACAAACCCTTCTGTATCCATGACACCTAAATCGCCAGAGTGCAGCCAACCTTCGTCATCTATTGTGGCTTTTGTTTTAGCTTCGTCATTCCAATAGCAGCGCATTATGCCTGCACCTTTACTACACACTTCGCCAGGTTGACCAATTTTTTGAATGTTACCCAGCTCGTCAATTATTTTAACCTCGGTATGGGCAAGTGCGCGGCCAACCGTTGTTACTTGCCGCTCTATTGAAGAGTCTGTTTCGGTAATGTTGTTTATAGGGCTGCACTCCGTTTGCCCGTAAGCAATCAGTATTTGATGCATGTTCATTTGTGTTTGTACTTTGCGCATTACTTGCTCTGGGCATGTAGAGCCTGCCATTACACCCGTGCGTAAAGTACTTAGGTCATAATCGTTAAAGTTACTCAGCTCAAGCTCACTAATAAACATAGTAGGTACACCGTGCAGCGCTGTACATCCTTCTTGTTGAACTACATCAAGCGTGGTTTTTGCATCGAACGAATCACTAGGGTAAATGGCTGCTGCACCTTTACTAACACACAATAAGCTACCCAATACCATTGCAAAGCAATGATATAACGGGATAGGGATACATAACTTGTCATCGCTCGTAAAGTGCATAGATTCGGCGACGAATAGCGCATTATTTAAAATATTTTTATGAGTGAGCGTTGCGCCTTTTGGGTTGCCTGTTGTACCTGATGTAAATTGTATATTGATGTCTTGATCAGCATTTAAGTTTTCACCTATTGCTTTTAATTCAAGCTCATGAGCTGCTGTTGGCAAGTTAATAACATCATTAAAAGAGTGCATACCAGGAGATGCTTCATCGCCAATGCGGATTATATTTTTAAGAGTGGGTAGTGCTTTTAAATTAAGTGTGTACTTATCGCAAGTTGCAAGTTCTGGCGCTAAACCATTAAGCATTTCTAAGTAATCACTGCCTTTAAAATTTGATGCTGTGATTAGAGTTGAGCATTCAACACTATTTAAAGCATATTGTAATTCGTTAGGACGATATGCCGGGTTGATGCACACCATTATTGCGCCAATTTTTGCCGTTGCAAATTGGGTTAAGCACCACTCAATATTATTAGGAGACCAAATACCAACGCGCTCACCTGGTTTTACACCAAGGGCAAGTAACCCCTTCGCAAGCTGATTAACTTCTTTTTGAAATTCTTTATACGTTAATCTAATATCTTGGTGATGAACTACAACAGCTAACGCCTCTGGCCTTTTGTCGACAATAAAGTCAAAGTACTCGCCTATAGTTGAATTTGTTAAAGGTGTGCTTTGTATACCTTTAAAGTAGCTTTGGGATAACGGCAAGTGATTTGTTTGCTCTACTTCTTTTACCGGGGTAGTGTGTGTGTGCATTGCTCTCTCCATGAAAATGTGTGTGAGTTATGTAAACTACAAAGTTAAAATAAACACATATTGTCGACAAAGAGAAGTGCAGTTAGACTAATGTATTATTAGATTAATAAAAGCTAATACTACTTTTTAGACACAAAAAAACGCGTCTTACAATGTAAGTACGCGTTTTTAAACGAGTAATGAGTTTACATTTCGTCGCTGCGGTATGTTTTTTTCATGATATAAACGTAAGCGTTTACAAAAGCATTTTCTTGGTACTTTTTAAGGCCCGTTTCTTCAAAATCAATAGGGATGGGGTTGCGTTTTAACTGCTCTTTAACTTCAGTTGTAGTAAATAAACGTACATCTAAGTTGTCAATTAATTGAATTGCAGTTTCCATTTTAAAGCCTTTTGCACTGCCAGCAAATTTACCTTTAGGCTGACGCTCACGAATTGCAACAGAATCAATTTGGTAATCTTGCATTAGTTTTGCAAAATCGAATTGAAATTTACGCATTACTTCAGTGTCGTTACCGTTACCTAAGGTAAAGCGTGTTTGGCGCACATCGCGAATATCAAATACGTCATTATCTTTACTTAAAATACAAAGTAGTACATCACTACCGGTAATTTCTACACCACATGTTCTCATGTCTATTCTCTAAAATAACTTAATTACGCAGTATTATACGCAACGCACATTAAAATGCGAGTGTGGGTATAGCTGTAGGCGCGTAATTAATGCATTGATGCTTTTATATTTTAATAAAATGATTTTTTTGCTTTAAAAGCTACATTTTGTGGATAAAACGGGTCGATTTCACCCCTTTAAACTTGTAATTAAATGCGCGGCACGCGACAATATATCTTTGTAGTTGAATAGACTCCTCATCTACATATATTAGTCAATGCTTATTCGTAAAAGCGTTGTCGAGTCATTCTCATTTAATTTATTAAAAATACACGTGATACATTGTAGGTGTCACCACTGTAGCAAGGATTTATAATGCCAGTTATTACTCTTCCAGACGGAAGTCAACGTAGTTTTGAAAACCCTGTAAGCACGCTTGATGTTGCAAACGACATTGGTCCTGGTTTAGCTAAAGCGACCATTGCGGGCCGTGTAAATGGCGACCGTGTTGATGCATGTGATTTAATTAGTGATGACTCTCGTCTTGAGATCATTACCGCTAAAGACGATGACGGCCTTGAAATCATTCGTCACTCTTGTGCTCACTTAATCGGTCATGCAGTTAAGCAACTTTTCCCAGACGCAAAAATGGCAATTGGTCCTACCATTGATAACGGTTTTTACTACGATATCGATATGGAACACTCACTATCACAAGATGATCTTGAAGCAATTGAAAAGCGTATGCTGCAACTTGCAAAAACCAACTACGACGTAGTGAAAAAAACAGTAAGCTGGCAAGAAGCACGCGATACATTTGAAGCGCGTGGCGAAACATACAAAATAGAAATTTTGGACGAAAACATCGCTAAAGATGACCGTCCTGGGTTATATCATCACGAAGAATATGTAGACATGTGTCGTGGACCTCACGTTCCTAACATGAAATTTTGCCAAAACTTTAAAATAATGAAAGTGGCGGGTGCATATTGGCGTGGTGATTCAGAAAACAAAATGCTACAACGCATTTACGGCACCGCGTGGGGCGATAAAAAGCAACTTAAAGCGTATTTAAAGCGCCTTGAAGAAGCTGAAAAACGCGATCACCGTCGTATTGGTAAAGCGCTTGATTTATGGCATTGGCAAGAAGAAGCGCCAGGCATGGTATTTTGGCACAACGATGGTTGGAGCATTTACCGCGAGCTTGAAGAATTTGTACGTGAAAAATTACGCGAATATGAGTACGAAGAAGTAAAAGGTCCAATGATGATGGACCGTTCACTTTGGGAAAAATCAGGTCACTGGGAAAAATATTCAGAAGCAATGTTTACCACTGAGTCTGAAAAACGTGAATACGCAATTAAACCAATGAACTGCCCTGGTCACGTGCAAATCTTTAACCAAGGTTTAAAATCGTACCGTGATTTACCACTTCGTATGGCTGAATTTGGTTGTTGTCACCGTAATGAACCATCAGGTGCGCTACACGGTTTAATGCGTGTACGTGGCTTTACACAAGATGACGCTCACATTTTCTGTACTGAAGAGCAGATAATGGACGAAGTGTCAGCGTGTATTAAGATGGTTTATGATACATATGAAACATTCGGATTTGAGAAGATTGTAGTTAAGCTATCTACTCGCCCAGAACAACGCATTGGTGAAGACCATATGTGGGATAAAGCAGAGCTTGCTTTAGCTGATGCACTTAAGCTAAACGATATTGAATTTGATTATCTTCCGGGCGAAGGCGCGTTTTACGGTCCTAAGATTGAATTTACTTTGTACGATTGTTTAGACAGAGCGTGGCAGTGTGGTACAGTGCAATTAGACTTTGCATTACCGGGTCGTTTAGGTGCTACTTATGTAGCAGAAAATAACGAGCGTCGTACACCTGTAATGATACATCGTGCTATTTTAGGTTCTATTGAACGCTTTATTGGCATTTTAACTGAAGAGTACGCTGGTTTATTCCCGACGTGGCTTGCACCAAAGCAAGTGGTAATTATGAATATTACCGATAAACAGGCTCCTTATGTTAAAGAAGTTGTACAAAAATTAAATAAACTTGGAATTAGAGCCGCTGCTGACTTGAGAAATGAGAAGATTGGCTTTAAAATCCGTGAGCATACACTGAAGCGTATTCCATATTTACTTGTTGTTGGCGATAAAGAAGTTGAACAGCAAGAAGTAGCAGTGCGTACTCGCACAGGTGAAGACCTTGGCAAATTTAATGTTGATGATTTTGTAGCTAAAATTAGTGAAGAAATTAAAAATCGACAGTAAAAATCGAGCGTGTAAGGCATTAACAAACAGCCATTTACACGCTTATATTATTGATATTCTTGGAGGAACGTACTATTAGAGGCGGCAAGAAAGGGCAACAAACAGCTCAAAAAAATCGTATTAACGAAGAAATTACAGCGCAAGAAGTTCGTTTAATTGACATTGAAGGCGAACAAGCTGGAATTCAGTCATTACAAGACGCGCAAACTATGGCCGATGCAGCGGGTGTTGATCTTGTTGAGATCAGTCCAAACGCTGAGCCGCCTGTTTGTAGAATCATGGACTACGGTAAGTTCATCTTTGAAAAAAGCAAAGAACTAAAAGAGCAGAAGAAGAAGCAAAAGCAAATCCAGATAAAAGAAATCAAATTCCGTCCTGGTACGGATGAAGGTGATTATCAGGTTAAGCTTCGCAACTTACGTAAGTTCTTAGAAGCTGGTGATAAAGCTAAGATTACTATCCGCTTCCGTGGTCGTGAAATGGCTCACCAAGAAATTGGTATAGAATTATTAAACCGTATCAAAGCCGATTTAGAAGAGCTTGCAGTAGTTGAGTCTTTCCCAAATCGTGTTGAAGGCCGCCAAATGGTTATGATGATGGCGCCTGTTGCTAAAAAATAATTTTTAAGCGATAATACGCACCGAAATTAGCTCAGGTCTGCAAGCAATATGCGAATATTCACCTGAGTTAACCGGTCTTAAAGCAAGATTGCGGCATTTATGTTGGGTCTTCACCGGAACATGGCAGTAAGTTAGGCCTAAAAGTGGAGCTATAGAAATATATCTCACGCCTGCTTACTAATTTAAAAGCAATACAATTGGAGTTATTGCAATGGCTTATAAGCTAAAAAGTCACAGTGGCGCTGCTAAGCGTTTCAAAAAGACTGCTTCTGGCGGTTTCAAGCGTAAACAAGCGCATCTTCGTCATATTCTGACTAAGAAAACTTCTAAGCGTAAGTTACACCTACGTCCTAAGATGATGGTTCATAAAAATGACCATGGTCTAGTTTCACGTATGTTACCGTTCGCTTAATAGGGGTTTTTAGAAATGGCAAGAGTTAAACGCGGCGTTGTCGCACGTGCACGTCACAAAAAAGTTTTAAAACAAGCAAAAGGTTACTACGGAGCACGTTCACGTGTTTACCGCGTAGCTTTCCAGGCTGTTACTAAAGCGGGTCAATACGCTTACCGTGACCGTCGTGCGAAGAAACGTACTTTCCGTCAATTATGGATTGCACGTATCAATGCTGCTTCACGTCAAAATGGTCTGTCTTACAGCCGTTTTATCAATGGTCTTAAAAAGACTTCTGTAGAAATCGATCGTAAGATCCTTGCAGATATCGCTGTTTACGACCAAGTTGCATTCGCAGCGCTTGTAGAAAAAGCAAAAGAAGGCCTAGCCGCTTAAGCTTTTTTATATAAGTATTAAAAAGGAGCCTATGGCTCCTTTTTTTGTGCCTGTAATTTAGTAACTTAACCCAATGAGTAATACTAATTCGCTTAATTAAATGATCTATTTTGAGGGCGGAAAAACGTGTTGATAGCTAGGTAAAAAATTCGCTATTTAGTTGTTCTCGGCAATTGCTCCTGCATTGCTCTACCTTCTGCATCCATGCAGTCATAAATGAGAGTTTTTTAACGCAGGTAGCGACATGTTTAGCCCCGCAAAATGATTAAGTATTATTGCACATTGGTATAATACTTAATAAGGTTATAAAGCCTAAAAAAACAGGTGTGAATGATTGAAATGTATTTTGCTGCATTTTTTTGTTGAATCACCGCAGTTTCCTCATTATAAAAAATTTAGTTGATATAATTTATATAATTAAGGCGTTTGTTAGAGAATTATATGTTTGCAAGTTTACTAATTTTATCTGCAAGTGTGGCGTATGACGCACACTTACCTCCACTCATTGAGTGGCAGGGGAAAAGCGTAGAGCTTTTACAAAAACAAGGCCCGTTAACTACTGACTTTGAGTTATCTGCAGGTGAAGCGTCGCCCGATTATGCAAATACAATGGCATTTGTAGATAGGTTAGTTGCTGCAAACCCTACTCAGTTTCAATCTCAAACCATTGGCTATAGTAATAGTAAGCGTGCAATAAAAATGCTAATTGCCAGCGAGCAAGGTTTTTTTGAAGCAAGGCAAATGGCTAATAGCACTAAGCCAACTATTTTTATCCAGGCAGGAATACATTCTGGTGAAATAGACGGTAAAGATGCCATGTTCATGTTACTCAGAGATATAGCGACGGGTAAGCGCCGTGACATTTTAAAAAAGGTAAACATATTATTTATTCCTATTTTAAATGTAGATGGCCACGAACGTAGCAGTGCGTTCAATCGCATTAATCAACGGGGCCCTGCAAAAATGGGCTTTAGAACAAATGCTAATAACCTTAATTTAAATCGTGATTTTACTAAATTAGATACCCCAGAAGTTAGAAGTGTTTTAAAGGTTATTAACGACTACAACCCAAATTTATACATTGATGTACACGTTACCGACGGCGCAGATTACCAATACGATGTGACTTATGGTTACAATCCGGTATTTTCGAGCGAATCGCCTGCGGTATCAGATACATTAAACCAGTTTTTTAAACCTCTCATTGACGATACGCTAGCGAAGCAAGGACACATCCCAGGACCACTTGTTTTTGTTATGGACAAGCGCGACTTTAAAAAAGGGTTAGCGGGCTGGGTTGCTACGCCACGTTTTTCAAATGGTTGGGGGGATTTAAAGTCATTGCCGACTATTTTAGTCGAAAATCATTCATTGAAGCCTTACAAGCAACGTGTATTGGGAACTTATGTATTTTTAGATGGTGCTATTACTGCGCTATCAAAGCACAGTCATGAATTAGCTAATGCAGTAAAGAAAGAACAAGAATTTGTTCCTAAACAGCTAATAGTAAAGCGTGGCTATGCCAAGCAAGCTGATACGATTGCGCAGTTTAAAGGCATTGAATATTCATCAAGCATGAATTCACTTTCGGGTCAAAATGAAGTGAAATATTTGGGTAAAGCACATACATATACTGACTTACTTATTTATTGGCAAAAAGATGTACAGCATACAGTTGAAGTACCTAAAGCTTTTTTTATTCCTCCTGTATATAGCAACATTATTGAGAAACTAAAGTTACATGGTGTCTCTATTAATAAACTTGAAGGGGCAAACACACAGCCTTTGAAAGTTGCAAAGGTGGCTGAATACACGTTTGATAAAGCACCATTTGAAGGGCGTTTTAGAGTATCAGCAACTTTTGATTACGTCCCTGCTATAAATGTAGATTTAGATGGTTGGTATCAAGTCAATACTCAACAAAAAGCAGGTGAGCTTGCTGTGCATTTATTGCACCCAGAAGCTCCTGATTCATTTTTTGCGTGGGGTGAGTTTAATACTATTTTTCAGCGTACCGAGTACATGGAAAACTATGCGCTAATTCCGTATGCACGCCAAATGCTAAAAGATAACCCAAAGCTTGCGCTTAAGTTTGATGAAAAACTTAAAGATAAATCATTCGCGAGTGACGCAGAAGCTCGATTAAACTGGTTATATGAACAAAGTCCATTTTATGATCAAGCCTACTTAAAGTATCCAATACTTATGTCATTCGAAGAAGAAGTTGTTATTCCAGATCAAAAAAGTAAAGAAATTTAATATGGAAATCATAACTATACCTGTCACTGCCTTTGCACAAAACAGCCGTATTATTTGGTGTAGCGAAACTAAACACGCTGTGGTTATCGACCCAGGTGGCGACACTGATAAAATAATAACGGTCCTTAATGAGCATAAACTAGCATTAAGTGCTATTTGGTTAACGCACGGGCATTTAGATCATGTGGGTGGGGCTGATATTTTACGAAATCAATTTAACGTACAAATTATTGGTCCACAAAAAGATGAGTACTTTTGGTTTGAAAACTTACCTATGCAAGCACAGATGTTTGGATTTAAACCCATTGAACCGTTTTATCCGGATATTTGGCTAAACCATAATGACACCGTGAGCGTAGGTAAACTTAGCTTTTTAGTGAAACATTGCCCGGGGCATACACCCGGTCATATAGTGTTTTACCAACCAGACTATGAGTGCGTTATTGTCGGTGACGTTATTTTTAAAGGCTCAGTAGGGCGCACTGACTTTCCTAAGGGGAACAGTGAACAACTTATAGAGTCGATTAAGACGCATATTTTAACCTTACCTGATAATACTAAAATATTGGCAGGACATGGTAGCGACACTACGGTGGGGTTTGAAAAGAAAACAAATCCTTTTATAAGTGGTAAGTTTGGTTAAGTTGCTTATTTTAAGTTTACAAACTGCATAAACATTAAAAATAAGCAGACTGAGTTTTAAAATGGTTGTATAATTTAACCAGTTTATTTGATAAATAAGAAATAAAATGTCTCTAAATCACGTAGATCGCCAAATATTGGCACTTTTACAACAAGATGCTAGTTTATCAACCGCAGAAATTGCAGATAAAGTAGGCTTGTCTCAATCTCCATGCTGGCGTCGAATCGCTAAGCTAGAGCAAGATGGTTATATAAAAAGCAAAGTGGCTCTTTTAGATGAGAAAAAACTTGGCTTTGATATGCTTGTATATGCACATGTGCGTTTATCAAATCACGGTAAAAAGAATCTTGCTGAGTTTGAAAAGCTGATCATGAGCTACGACGAGGTAACAGAGTGTTACACTATGGCTGGTACCATGGACTTTATGCTACGCATAATTTCACAAGGCATAGAAGGGTATGAGCATTTTGTGCGCGATAATTTACTAAGCTTAGAATACGTCCAAGAAGTACATTCTAATGTAACAATGACATGTGTAAAACGCAGTACTTCCCTTCCTTTGTAAAAGCACTTCTTTTAAAAGCTAAACCATTTTTAGTTTAGCTTAACCACATAATGATAATTGTTAACTGAGCGCTAATTTGGTAGAATTTAGCGCTTTTTTTGATACCCATTACACCATTTGAGGACCTCAATGTTTAACTTACTCAGTAGGGCGCCTAGCTCTGCTAAAAACGATATTCTATCTGGATTAACTGTGGCGTTAGCCTTAGTCCCAGAAGCAGTTGCGTTTGCCTTTGTTGCAAATGTAGAACCTTTGGTTGGTCTATATGCCGCGTTTATCGTTGGTTTAATTACGGCTATTTTTGGTGGTCGCCCTGGTATGATTTCAGGTGCAACCGGTGCACTAGCTGTTGTTATGGTAAGTTTAGTGCTTGATCATGGTGTTGAGTATTTATTTGCGACCGTATTGCTCATGGGCATACTGCAGATACTCGCGGGTGTATTTAAACTCGGTAAGTTTATACGCATGGTTCCTCATCCGGTAATGCTTGGTTTTGTAAACGGCTTAGCTATTGTTATATTTTTAGCCCAATTAGGACAATTTAAAGTGCCTGATGGTATGGGCGGACAAGAGTGGATGACAGGTAATCCATTATTTATCATGCTTGGCTTAGTTGCATTAACCATGGCAATAATCCACTTTTTGCCAAAATTGACTACAGCAGTGCCTTCATCTCTAGTTGCTATTGTAACTGTAACTGGATTAGTGATTGGGTTTGATTTAGAAGCGCATACAGTATTAGATTTCTTAAAAGGAATGACAGGCGACGAAACAGCAACAATCGCTGGCGGCTTACCTGAATTTCATATTCCTATGGTACCGTTTACTTTCGAAACGCTACAAATTATTTTTCCTTATGCACTTATTTTAGCGGCTATTGGTTTAATTGAATCATTATTAACGCTTAGCTTAATTGATGAGATTACAGAAACCCGTGGTCATAGTAATAAAGAATGTATTGGTCAAGGTGCTGCAAATATTACCTGCGGTATGTTTGGTGCAATGGGTGGTTGTGCAATGATTGGTCAATCAATGATCAATATAAATTCAGGTGGTCGCTCTCGTTTATCAGGTATAAGCGCTGCACTTATGCTACTTGGTTTTATTATTTTTGCCTCTAGCTTAATTGAAATGATCCCATTAGCCGCACTTGTTGGTGTTATGTTTATGGTAGTACTTGGTACATTTGAATGGGCAAGCTTTAAAATGATGAAGCGCGTACCATTATCTGATGCATTTGTAATTGTTCTTGTGTCGGGCGTGACGGTTATTACTGATTTAGCGATTGCTGTATGTGTGGGTGTTATTGTATCGGCTCTAGTATTTGCTTGGCAGCATGCGAAGCAGATATATACAACTAACTACATTGATCAGGAAGGCGCTAAGGTGTACGAACTACATGGTCCGTTATTCTTTGGCTCTGTTAAAAACTTTTCTGAGTTATTCGATGTGAAAAATGATCCTAAAAATGTGATTGTTGAATTTAAACACAGCCGCGTATCTGACCACAGTGCAATAGAAGCAATTGATACACTTGCTGACAAATACACAAAAGCAGGTAAACAACTTCATTTACGTCACTTAAGTAAAGACTGTACGCAGTTGCTTCATAAAGCACGAGATTTAGTTGAAGTGAATGTGATTGAAGATCCAACCTACAAAGTAGCATCAGATAAACTAGCTTAATTTACACAAGGCTATTGATATTTAAAAAGCGGAAGGCGGATAACCTTTCGCTTTTTTAGTGTCTCGACTATTTGTTTGCGGTAAGACTCTTAAAAAGCAAGGCAAGCTGTAGTGCTATGCAAACTCATAAATCTATATAATAAGACTACCTAATTTTGTGAAAATTAGCCCTACATAGGTAAAAATAATAAAAATAACAAACGCCTATTTTATGGAATTAGCTTTAACTTTAACCATACGGAGTAAACATCTATTTTGAACTGGCAATCTTTAGTCGATAACAGGCAACGTTTTTTTTGGCTTTTGCAAATCGCGGGCTGGATTGGTTACGCGTTAGTAAATTATATCGGCTCTAAAGTATTTGAAATGCGTGATATATATGTATTTGTTATTTTATTGAATGCTTACGCTGGTTGTTTGATGACAGTGCCGCTTAGGTATATTTACCGTAAAATTTGGAATGCCTCGCCTTGGGTGTTAATGATTGTAGTATTTGGTGCCTCTTATATAACGGGCACTCTATGGGCTGTCGTTCAAAAATTCAATCTATGGGAAATATACCGCCATGGTTATAGACCAGAGGAGTGGTTTTATTACCTGCAGCAAGGTTTAGATTCGGTTTATATTATTTTATGTTGGAGTGGTTTGTACTTTGGCGTTAAATATTATCAGTTATTACAAAGTGAGCGACAAAAAGCATTAAAGGCCACAACGATGGCACACGAAGCGCAACTAAAAATGCTCAGGTATCAGCTCAACCCCCATTTTCTATTCAATACACTTAACGCTATTTCTACTTTAATTTTGGTTAAAGAAAACAAAGATGCTAACTTAATGGTAGCAAGGTTAAGTGACTTTTTACGTTACACACTTAATACCGATCCAATTAAAAAAGTACCGCTTGAGCAAGAGCTACATGCTCTCATGCTTTATTTAGAAATAGAGCGCGTCCGTTTTGATGAGCGATTGAAAGTAAATGTAGATATTAGCGAGCAAGCAAAAGAGGCTTTAGTACCGAGCTTAATTTTGCAGCCAATTATAGAAAACGCGATTAAATATGCCATTGCCCATCTGACAGAAGGTGGTGTAATTGATATTAAAGCACAAGTATTTGCGAATGAATTATTACTAGAAGTGGGTGACAACGGCCCAGGCACTGAAATACTTGATGGCCAATTAGTTAACGCTCAAGGTGTAGGTGTTGCTAACACCAAAGATAGATTAAAAACGTTGTATGAAAATAATTATTCGTTTGTATTATCACATAATACGCCAAGTGGATTAAAAGTTAATCTGCGAGTACCTTTTGAGAAGGCTGTGAAAAATGACTAAAATAAAAACACTCATTGTTGATGATGAACCGTTAGCGCGAAAAGGTTTAGCGGTAAGACTTGAAGAATATTCTGATATTGAAGTAATTAAATTGTGTAGTTCAGGCGCTGATGCAATTGAAATGTGCCAAAGCGAGAAAATCGATTTGGTTTTTTTAGATATTCAGATGCCAGGTATGAATGGCTTTGAGGTGGCAAGAGCGCTTAGCGAAAGTACAAAAGTATTACCTGCTATTGTATTTGTAACTGCTTTTGATCAGTTTGCTGTAAAAGCATTTGAAATTCATGCTCTCGATTACATTTTAAAACCCGTTGATGATAACAGATTAAAACAGGCGGTAGAAAAAGTGCATACTTATTTAAAAACGCAGCAAGACAACGCCCATAAGAAAAAACTAGCGAGTTTTGTAGCAGGTATTACTGGTAATAATTGCGAAGAAATATTAAAAAAATTAGCCACTGGCGATACCTTAACAGATAGACGTTACCCAGAATCGCTTGCAGTAAAAGAGCAGGGTGAAATTATACGGGTACCTGTAGCGACTATCCAATGGGTTGATGCTGCAGGTGACTATATGTGTTTACATTGTGAAGATGGACAAACGCATATACTTCGTAAAACAATGAAAGAGCTTGAGCAAGAGCTAGACCCTCAGTTATTTGTGCGTGTACACCGCAGTGCGATAGTAAACACAAAACAAATTAGTAAGCTGGTTACACAAGTAAGTGGCGAGTATTTATTAGTACTTGAAAACGGACAAGAATTAAAAGTGAGCCGTAGCTATCGAGATAAGGTTAAAGCGGCATTAGCAAGTTAAAGCCAACGCTTTTATTACAGGTACAAAAAATGCGAGCTAAGCTCGCATTTTTTATATTTAGTAATTATACCAATCCGCAACAATACTTAGTTATTTTGCGGGGCTAACGTGTCGCTACCTGTGTTAAAAAATTCTCATTTACGACTGCATGGATGCAGAAGGTAGAGCAATGCAGGAGCAATTGCCGAGAACAACTAAATAGCGATTTTTTGAATAGCTATCAACACGTTTTTCTATCCTCAAAATAGATCACTTAATTAAGCGAATTGGTATTAATTATGCGACAGTTACAATTTTCATTGTGTTAGTTGCGCCCACAGTTTCCATTGAGTCACCGTGAGTAATAATTACTGTATCGCCAGACTGTAAAGAACCTTGAGAAACTAAAGTATCAAGTGCCGCTTTTACCATACCGTCTTTTTCAGTTTTTGTAGAATCAAAAAATACTGGGTAAACACCACGATAAAGTGCTGTTTGACCTAATGTACTCGCATGGCGTGAAAGCGAGTAGATTGGTAAGCCAGAGCTGATACGTGACATTAATTTAGCCGTGCTACCAGATTCAGTAAGCGTGATGATAGCTTTAACAGAATCTAAGTGATTAGCTGCATACATAGCAGAAAGTGCGATAGATTCTGCATTGTTAGAAAAACGACTATCTAAACGATGCTTAGAAACATGCGTTTCTTTTTGAGATTCAGCACCTAAACAAACACGTGCCATAGTCGCAACTGTTTCTTCAGGATAATCACCAGCAGCTGTTTCAGCTGAAAGCATTACAGCATCTGTTCCATCAAGAACAGCATTTGCAACATCCATAACTTCTGCACGTGTAGGCATAGGGTTATCGATCATCGATTCCATCATTTGCGTTGCTGTTACTACAGTACGGTTTAATGAACGAGCACGACGAATAATTAGTTTTTGCTTGCCCATAAGAGCTGCATCACCAATTTCAACACCTAAATCACCACGGGCAACCATTACAGCGTCAGACGCTAGAATGATGTCATCAACAGCTTCTTGTGTTTCAACGGCTTCAGCACGTTCAATTTTTGCAAGTAGTTGTGCTTTTGAACCAGCAGCTTCAGCAAGTGAGCGTACGTAGCGCATATCGTCGCCACTACGTGGGAATGATACGGCAATGTAATCTACGTCAATTTCAGCGGCAGTTATTAAATCTTCTTTATCTTTTTCAGTAAATGCTGGAGCAGTTAAGCCACCACCTAAACGGTTAATACCTTTATTGTTAGATAAAACACCGCCAACAGTTACAGTACAATGTACTAAGTGCCCAGCTACTTCATCAACAGTTAGTTGAATAAGGCCGTCATTTAGGAGTAATAAGTCGTTAGGGCTAACGTCGTTAGGTAATTCTTTATAATCAATACCTACAGAGTTAACATCGCCTTCGCCTTTTTCCATTTTTGCATCAAGAGTGAACTTTGCACCCACAGAAAGCGTTACTTTACCTTCTTTAAAAGTAGAAACGCGGATTTTAGGGCCTTGAAGGTCAGCAAGAATAGCAATATGCTTGCCTAATTTTTTTGCAATATCGCGTACAGCTTGCGCACGGTCTTTATGATCTTGGGCAACACCATGTGAGAAGTTTAAACGTACTACATTAGCCCCAGCGATAATAATTTTTTCTAAGTTGTTATCTCTATCGGTAGCAGGTCCAAGGGTAGCGACTATTTTCGTGCGTCTTAGCATCAATTTCTCCTGTTTGCTTGGTGAAAGCATGTTGACGTTATTTTGTTGAATTAAAATATCTATATTAGATTAAAATATTTTAATTATGTGCAAACTTCAAAGGTTTGCCACTATTTTATACAAAACTATTGTGTCATCATTATGACACCGGTGTCAGAATGCGTCAATGATCTTAATTTCAATTAGCGTTGCTTTTAGTCACCCCGAGAGCATTGATGTTTGATATAATTACGTAGCTTATTTATCTGTAATAAAAAAGCATGTTGTATGGGCTCATAGTTAGTATTTTATGACTGTATGAGTATAATGCACGCGGTATTATTTAATTTATACACTGAATTTTCTAACCAAATAGTTGTTACCGAGGAGGACACTAGATGCAAGTTGCATTAGTAGGGTTAGGCGTTATGGGAAAAAATCTTGCCCTAAACTTGATTGAAAAAGGGATAACGCTAGTCGCTTATGATAAAAACCCACATGCGGGTGAAGAGTTACTAAGTTGTGCCAAATCACAAGGCATGGCTGATAGGCTTCACATTGTCTCTGATTTAAGTGACATGGTAAGGCGTTTAGAGGCACCTCGTTCTATTTTATTACTTGTTCCAGCTGGTGAGTTAGTTGATACAGTTTGTAATGAACTTGTAGAGGCCGGCGTTAATTGTAACGATATGATAGTCGATTGCGGCAATAGTAATTATAAAGACGGTATAACGCGTAAACTCAAATACCAAAATAAATTTGAATTTGCCACTATGGGAATTTCTGGCGGTGCAGAAGGCGCTCGCCATGGTCCTGCAATGATGGCAAGTGGTTCTGAAGGTGGTTGGGAACGTATTGAGCCATGGTTTGAAAAAGTAGCTGCTAGCTATAATGGCGATTCATGTTTTGCACGTGTTGGCCAATCAGCAAGTGGTCATTTTGTAAAAATGGTTCACAACGGTATTGAATACGCACTGATGCAACTTATTGCAGAAGTGTACCAATTACTTCGTTTAGGTACTAATCGTTCTCCAAAAGAAGTAGCTGAGATATTTAATGACTGGTCAGAAGGTCAATTAAATAGTTACTTACTGTCTATTTCTAGCCATATATTGTCACTTGAAAATCATAATAATGTACCGCTTGCGGACTTAATTGATAATAAAGTTGGCGCTAAAGGCACTGGTCTTTGGACTGCGCAAAATGCACTCGAACTTGGTATTGCTGTCCCTTCACTTGTTGCTGCTGTTCAAGCTCGTCATTTAACTAATGCATGCAACACAACGGCTGCACAAGAGATGACATATGCATCTAAATCAACGAACAATGTTGAAATTGATTTAGAAGAGCTAAAAGACGCGTTCTTACTTGCAAGCTTACTTGCGTATCGTCAAGGTCTAGCGCTAATTAAAGGTGCATCACGTACTCATCAGTGGAAAGTAGATTTATCTAAAACGCTTCAAACGTGGCGCGCTGGTTGTATAATTCGTGCTGACTACCTTGATAGCGTTGCACAAGGTGTTGAATTTATTGACACTCTTGAAAAAGAGTCTAACTCTTTGCGAAAAATTACCGGTCAAGCAATAATGACTGGTTTAGCATTCCCTGTATTGGGAGCTACACAAACGTATTTAGCAACATTAACTACACCGAGTAATGGGCATTTAGTTCAAGCCCAGCGTGATTACTTTGGTGAGCACGGCATAAAAACCCACAGTGGTGAAATGTGTCATTTAACTGATTTAGTAGATATAGACGCTAAAGTTAGATAAAAAACAGTTGTTTAAAACTATAAAGGCACGCTATTTAGCGTGCCTTTTGTATTTTTAGCCTGTAAAAATTAACGGCTCAACTCACCACGTAAGTTATCTTGCATTAAATGACGAATCGTTTCGATTTCAAGCTTTTGGCTAAATAAATAATGTAACTTAGTTAAACATGCTTCAAGGGTCATATCGTACCCACTAATTACACCAATATTTAATAGCGCATTACCTGTTGCATAGCCACCCATGTTTACATGACCTTTTAAACACTGAGTTAAGTTAACAATTACGACGCCACGTTTACTTGCTTCTTCGAGTATTGACAAAAAGCTCGGATCTTGTGGTGCATTACCTACACCAAAACTCAGTAGCACCAGTGATTTGATATTGCCATTGACCAAGCTTTTAACTACCTCTTGGCTAATGCCAGGATACAAATAAAGCACCCCGATAGGTTGAGGTGTAATAGGTGTAACTTGCAGCTCATTTTCAACATATGGGCTAAGCTGACCTTTAATAAGTTGAATATTAATACCCGATAACGCGAGAGGGTCTAGATTCGGCGAGGCAAAAGCATTAAACCCATCCGCGTGTGCTTTAGTTGCTCTATTACCTCTAAACAGTTGGTTATTAAAAAAGAGACTTACTTCAGCAATAGGATAATTTGCAGCTAAATACATGGCATTAAGTAAGTTTACTTGGCCATCAGAACGTAATTGTGAGAGCGGAATTTGTGAGCCGGTTACAATCACTGGTTTAGTCAAATTTTCGAACATAAATGACAGCGCTGAGGCTGTATACGCCATAGTATCAGTGCCATGGAGCACCACAAAACCATCATAATCTTGGTATTTATCTTTGATATCATTAGCAATGAGTTGCCAATGCTCTGGTGACATGTCTGAAGAATCTATAAGAGGGCAGTATTCGTGAATATCAAACAAAGGCATTTCATCACGATTAAATTCTGCGTTATTCACTACGGTTTCTGTTAAAAAACCTTCAGCTGGAATATAGCCTCGACTCGATTTTTTCATACCTATAGTACCGCCAGTATAAGCGATATAAATGCGTTTACGTTTCATAAAAAAAGCCCAGTAAAAAAACTGGGCCTAGTATAACGTTAAGCAGCTTTAAATACAGCTGATTAGGTGAAGCTATGCACTTTTATTGTGCAACGTTACACACTAAACAGCGTGCGTATACACCTTGTGGATCGTTGTAATCTTTAAGGTTTTCAACTTCAGTACTTAATTGGTTAATAACACTTTGTAAATTAGCTTGTGTTGCTAACACAGATGTTTTTTGTGTTTGCAAACCAAGCATTGATTTAATAGACGCATTACCAAAAATGTTTTGAATCATTTTTTCTTGCGAGCTTAAATCTTGTTTAATAGTTTTAACTTCATAATGATTAAGCTTGGCAAGTGCAGCAGCGGCTTCAATCGCACCTTGTTTGTCGCCTAGCTTATCAACCAAACCTAGTTCAAGTGCTTGAGATGCAATCCATACACGGCCTTGGGCAATTTTGTCAACCTGCTCAGGCGTCATATTACGCGCATCAGCAACAACATTTAAAAAGCGACCGTATGCTTCCTCAACGTTCATTTGAATTACTTGACCCATCTTTTCATTTAGTGGACGAGTGATAGAAAAGCCAGCCATTTCAGTTGTTGCAACGCCATCTGAATAAACACCAATTTTCGATAAGGTTTTCTCAAATGTCATAAAGGTACCAAATACACCAATTGAGCCTGTAATTGTACTTGGTGCTGCCCAAATTTCGTTTGCAGCAGAGGCAATCCAATAACCACCTGATGCAGCCACAGAACTCATTGAAGCAATAACAGGTTTACCAGCAGCCTTAAGGGCTAATACTTCAGCACGAATAACTTCAGAGGCAAACATACTACCGCCACCAGAGTCGATACGTAGTACAACCGCTTTAACTTTATCATCAAGGCGTGCTTTACGAAGTAGGGCAGCTGTAGAGTCACCCCCAATTTCGCCCGCTTTACGCTCACCATCAACAATCGTACCTTTAGCAACAACTACCGCTACTTTTTCGGTAATAGGGTTATCAATTTCAATAGGCGGTTTAATTAAGCTTAAGTATTCACGAAATGAAACTTGCTTAAATGTCTTACCATCTTCTTGTGTGCCCACTAAATCAATTAATTGTTTGCGAACTTGCTGATTTGTTTTTAAAGAGTCAACCCACTGGTGATCAAGTGCATATTTACCTGCATCGCCATCGGCAGCTTTCATTTTTTCTAGATATACGTCCATTGTTTCGTCAAAATTTGACTCATCAAACGGGCGAACAGCGGCAACATCTTGTTTGTATTCGCTCCAAAGAGCGCCTAACCAAACGCGGTTAGCTTCTTTGGCTGCATCGGACATGTCGTTACGAATAAAAGGTTCTACTGCTGACTTAAATGTACCAACACGGAAAATATGCTGCGTGACTTCAAGCTTTTCAAGTGCATCTTTAAAGTAAAGCGGGTACATGCCATAACCTTCAATACCTACGCTGCCGTATGGGTGCATAGCTATTTCGTCAGCATGCGATGCAATATAGTATTGTGCTTGAGTATAGTAATAACCCGATGCAATTACTTTTTTGCCAGCTTGCTTGAAGGCATCAATAGCCTTTGTAATTTGCTTAAGTTTATTTAAATGTGCTTTAGGCATCTCTTGTAAATCAAGCAATATCACCGAGATACGATCGTCTTTAGTCGCTTCGTTTATTACTTCAACAATATCGTCGAGTAATATTTCGCTTGGTGCTTCAGAACCAGAAGTTGCATCACTAATTGCGGCTTCAACTGGGTCTATATATGTTTTCTCTTCAACAATAGGGCCATTTAAGTTAAGCCTGAGTACAGAGCCATTTTCAACTATTATTTGATCATCGTCACTTGAGAGTGACACAAAGAAAACAATTACCAGTAATAAAAACAAAATGTTTAGTATTAAGCGACGAGAAAAATTAATTCCAGCCCAAATACCTTTAAATACCTTTGCTATCAAAATAGCTCCTTAATTTGGTACAGTTAATACATTAGTTCCATCTTAGCCTAGAATAAAAATAAATTTAACTGCTAAATCGTAACGAAGTGTTTATGAACCTATATAAACGTAAGTTTTTACTGCTATTTTTAATTAAATGCATGCACATATTGCTTATTACTTGCCATTAAAGCAGAATTAGCTAATGTATACAGGTTAGACCAGTTAACGGGGCACAAGATGTTAGAACAACAATTACAACTAAAACACACACAATTACGTAACCGCTTGGTTATGGGCTCAATGCATACAGGCCTTGAAGAGGGCTGGCATAACCGCAAACGCTTACGTGCATTTTATGAAGCACGTGCAAAAGGTGGCACCGCGATGTTAATTACAGGCGGATACAGCCCTAATTTACGTGGCAAGCTAACACCAATTTCTTCTTCATTTAATAGTTATTACGATGTGTTTAAGCATCGCGCTTACACAGATGCTGTGCATAAACACGGTGGAAAAATTTGTTTGCAATTATTACATGCTGGACGTTATGCATACCATCCTTTCAATCAAGCACCAAGTGCAATAAAAGCACCTATTAATCCTTATAAACCTAATGCGATGTCGCTTGGCTCGATTAAAAAAACAATTAAAGACTTTGCGCATTCTGCCTATATGGCTGAAAAAGCCGGCTACGATGGCGTAGAAGTCATGGGTTCTGAAGGGTATTTGATTAATGAGTTTATGGCGCCTCATACCAATAAACGCGATGATGAGTTTGGTGGCAGCTTAGAAAATAGAATGCGACTTGCACTTGAAATAGTTAAAGCTGTAAGAGCAAAAGTATCTGAAAAATTCTTAATTATTTTTAGATTGTCGGTCATTGATTTGATTCCAAACGGTTCAACACCAGAGGAAGTTGTTATTCAGGCTACCGAACTTGAAAAAGCGGGTGTTGATATATTTAACACTGGCATTGGTTGGCACGAAGCGCGTGTACCGACTATTGCGAGTATGGTGCCACCGGGTGCATTTAAAGAAGCATCAAAACGTTTAAAAGACGTGGTGAGCGTGCCAGTTATTGCTGTTAACCGAATTAATACTCCAGAAATTGCTAACGATATTTTAAATGCGGGCGAGGCTGATTTAATTTCGATGGCACGTCCATTATTAGCTGATCCTGAGTTTTTTAATAAGTACGTAAACAATCAATCTAAACAAATCAATATTTGTATTGGCTGTAACCAGGGTTGTCTAGATCACGTATTTAAAAATAAACGTGCTACGTGTTTAGTTAATCCACAAGCTGCATTTGAGCTAGATTACCCGCTAGAGCAAGCAGCTAAAGCTAAAAATGTATTAGTTGTCGGTGCAGGTCCTGCTGGTTTATCAGCAAGTTGTTACTTGGCTCAAAAAGGGCATAACGTCACGTTAATTGATCAAAAATCGCAAATGGGCGGTCAATTTAATTTAGCCATGCAAGTACCGGGTAAAGAAGACTTTAACCATACACTTACTTACTTCACTAATGAGCTCGAGCGATTAAAAGTAACTGTGGAGCTTAGTAAAGCTTACGACGATTCAATGCTTAAAGATTATGATGATATTGTTTTTGCAACAGGCGTTAGGCCGCGTGAAGCCTCTATTAAATGTAGTGATGATAAGCGTGTGTTTGCTTATGACGAAGTCATACGCGGCGAAGTAGAACTGGGCAAATCAATCGCTATTTTAGGTGCTGGCGGTATTGGTTTTGATATGGTTGCTTTTTTAAGTGAACATAAATCACAATCTATTAGCGAGTTTAAAACGCAATGGGGGATTGAGTGTGATGCACAACCTCATAAAGACGAGCGCCAATTGTATATGTTAAAACGCAGTTCGGGTCGTTTTGGTAGTGAGCTTGGTAAAACCACTGGTTGGATACATCGCCAAGTTGCTAAACAGCATGGTGTTAAACAAATTGCTGACTGCCAATATCAAAGTTTTGATAAGAATGGGTTAACAATTAATGTTGCTGGAGAAGTTCAAGTACTGCCGGTAGATACTGTTATTGCGTGTATTGGTCAGGTTTCTAATAGCGAAGTGCTAGAAGGTTACACAGATAACGCAAAAGTGCATGTGATAGGCGGAGCTAAATTGGCTGCTGCAATTGATGCTAAACGCGCTATTTTTGAAGCTCTACAAGTGGCGAGAAGTATTTAACCTTTGTAAATAAATTGAAATAGTTTATCAATCTATACGGTCTTTTTTGTTTATAGTCTATAACTTAATAAACATTGAACACACAGGATACGCATGAATAAACTAATCAGTTTTTATAACACAATATTGGGTAAACTATCGTTTTTAGATGGTTTACCTGCTTTACTATTTCGCTTAATTTTAGCTCCCGTTATGATCATCGCAGGTTATAACAAACTTGCTATAAGTACTGAAACAGAAGGCTTTCTAAATAACTTTTTAGCATCGCCTGATGTCGTTCAATGGTTTGGTAATAGTGAATGGGGTTTAGGCTTACCATTTCCTGATTTACTAGCCTTCTTAGCTGGATGGAGTGAATTTTTAGGTGGTTGGTTGTTATTATTTGGCCTTTTAACTCGCTTAGTCAGTATCCCGCTTATGTTCACAATGGTTGTAGCGGCTACTTCAGTACATTGGCATAACGGGTGGTTTGCAATAGCGCCGACTAATCCAGAAACAAGTGCTGCGCAAGTACTTGATTGGTTATCTATCCCAGGTGCAAAAGAAAGCCTCGAAAACTCATTAGAAGTACAAGACAGGATAGGAAAAATTCGAGACTTAGTTGAAGAGCACGGCTTTCCTGATTACCTATACGAAAAAGGTAAACCATCTATTTTAAATAATGGCATAGAATTTTCGGCAATTTATTTTGCTATGCTCTTAAGTTTATTTTTTATGGGCGGTGGGCGTTTTGTTAGTTTTGATTACTGGTTAAAGCGAAACGTTATAAAAAAATAGCGCATTAAATGTATTTTATTAACGGCTGCATAGTTGACCCTTTGCGGCCGTTTTGCATTTTAATTTCTCGGTATTTATTATTTAAGGTTTTAAATGTTACTCTATCGTTTTGAATTTTGAGGAATCGTTATGAACGCTATCGAGCTTTTACTTACTCGCCAATCAGACTCTAAACTAACAGAGCCGGGCCCTACGCCTGAGCAGCTCGACATAATTAAGCAAGCAGCATTACGTGTTCCTGATCATGGCTGTATAGCACCGTGGCAGTTCATCATTGCTCAAGGTGATGCACGCAATATACTGGGTGAAATTTACCATCAAAGTGCAGTGGCAGAGCAACAGACAGAAAAAGTAATTAACCGTGCTAAAGAGCTTCCCCTTCGTGCGCCTATGATTGTAATAGCAATTGCTAAATATCAAGAACACCCAAAAGTTCCTCGTATCGAGCAGGTACAAAGTGCAGGCTGCAGTGTATTAGCAATGCAACAAGCTGCATTTGCTCAAGGTTTAGGTGGTGTTTGGCGCACAGGTTACTTTGCACAAAGTAGAGCAGTCAAAAAAGCGCTTAACTTACATGAGCAAGATGAAATTGTAGGGTACTTATACATAGGTACTCCTCAAGTTGAGTGTAAAAAGTCACCTCGCCATAAACCAGAACATTATTTTAGTAATTTGTGAAATAGTATGAACTTTATGCAATTTGCATAGTCATAATTCATTAAGGTTACAAAGAGTAATATAAAAGAGTTAGTGGTTTGGCTGTGAGAAGCGCTTGGAAGCACAAAAGTTAATAATTCTTCTTCAGTTTGTTTTTTAATCGGTTGTTTTTTGATACATTATGGAAAGTCTTAATAAAAATAACGATAAAGAAGACGAAAACAATGGGAAATTTATTTTTACAGGAAAAAGAAAACTGGCTTGCGTGGTCAATTTGGGGAATTGTTGGTGCTTTTGTAACCTTGTATGTTGCAATGAGTACAAATGCAGCGCATTTTATAGCAGGCTCTGCAATAGGTATGCTAATACTGTTAACTTTGTGGATGCAACAGTCTAAACGTTTTGACTTTGGACGGGCATTTAAAGTGTGTTGTTATGTTTTAGCGCTAAGTGTACTCCCCGCTTTTATGTTTGTAATAGTGCCAAGTGATGATTTAAATCGATTTGACTTAATTTTTCAAAGTGTAACATTCGCGGCATTGAGTTTATTGGCTTGTTTAATTTGTTCTTGGATTGCTCGCAGGCCTAAACAATATTACTGAGTATTGAATTAATAAGCGTGTTGAAGTAATTAGCTTAACAAAAGAGCAATGTGACTTGTTTTTAATCGTTTAATTATTATTTACGATTAATTTATATTTAGCTCTTTACAAGTAACACGTTTAACCATATTATTCGCGCCGTACGGAGAGATGGCAGAGTGGTCGAATGCACCGGTCTTGAAAACCGGCATGGGTTTATAGCCCATCTAGGGTTCAAATCCCTATCTCTCCACCATTATTTAAAAAAACCGCCTTATAGGCGGTTTTTTGCTTTGTGGAGTTTAATTAATGACTAAAGCAACAAACCTATCAACCTCACAGCTATTAATAAAACATCTTTTATTATGGGTGGTATTTGGTTACTGCTATCAAAGTGCTATTAGCTTGTTGGCAAAAATGGCGGTCGACGCACAACCAGAATATCCATTAATTACCGCTTTTGCTTATGGTCTTGGTTTTAATATTTTGGCTGCCCATCTTATTACTAAATATGATAAACATTGGCCAGTAATTGGCTCTGCTTTTATTGGTTTAGTAGGCTTAGTTGCAGTGCCATTTTTATTGTCTGGTGAATCTGGATTATTAGCTATTCCTTTACTTGTTGGAATTTTATTCACTTTACCGCTTTGTAGTTATATTGTTGGCCTAATTAAGCTAAAACTCAGCAAAAACTAGCCCCAAACGGGGTTTATTTTGTGATAGCATATACGTGTCTTTTAACTAACAAAACGTGAAAAACACATTATGTCAGATAATTTTACTACAGATGCTGAAAAAGCAAGTTACGGTATTGGCTTACAAATGGGTGAGCAACTTAAGTCTAATCCTTTTGAAGGCTTAAACCTAAATTCAGTATTTGAAGGCATGAAAGATGCGTACGCTGGTAGCGCATTTCAAGTTGAGATCCCTGAGATTCAAGCTGCATTCGAAAAGATTAACGAAGAGATCCAAGCTCGTCGTGAAGAAGAATCTAAAGTACTTTCTGCCGAAGGTATTGCATTCTTAGAAGAAAACGCAAAACGTCCTGAAATCACAGTAACTGAGTCTGGTCTTCAATATGAAGTACTAGCGACTGGCGAAGGCGAAAAGCCAACAGCTGAGTCTACAGTACGTGTTGATTACCACGGTACACTAATTAACGGTACTGTGTTTGATAGCTCATACGAGCGCGGTCAACCAGCTGAATTTCCAGTTGGTGGCGTGATCAAAGGCTGGACTGAAGCATTACAAATGATGCCTGTAGGTACTAAATGGCGTATCTACGTTCCTCATGAGCTTGCTTATGGTGAACGTGGCGCAGGTGCTGCAATCGCACCTTTCTCAACGCTTGTATTTGACGTTGAACTACACGAAATCATTTCTTAATTTAAATAAATTTTAAAATTAAGAGTTTAAAAAGCCGTATTCAATCTGAATACGGCTTTTTTGTGTCTGTAATCTAAGTGTTTTATACCAATTCGATTAATTAAGTGATCTATTTTGCGCTAAGAAAATAGGGTTGATAACAAGGCAAAAACTTTTTTAACTAATTGTTATCACTAATTGCTCCTGCATTGCTCTACCTTTTGCATCCATGCAGTCGTATATCATAATTTTTTACGCAGTTAGCGCAAAGTTTAATCCCTTGAATTGATCAAGTATTATTGCCGATCGATATTATATATTCTAAAAATAAAAAAACCGCATTAATAAAATGCGGTTTATAAACTAAAACTACTTTTAATTATTAAAAATAGCCACGAACACCAAAGCGGAAGTTTCTGCCTGGTAGTGGGGCTTTATCTTTAATAAATGAGCTATGTACAAAACCTAACTCATCAGTAATGTTATCAACGTTTATATACAGCTGTGCATCGACACTGCCTAAACCTAATTGGTAATTAGCTTGTGCATCAAATAACGTATAGCCATCAGTTTGAGTTTCAAAGGCAGTTACATCGTTTTGATCAAAGTAATGAGTACCCGTTAATGTTAGTTGTAAGTCACCTAAATCGTACTGTAACTCAGAGCCTAATTTATTGGCAGGGATACGTGGTAAATTACCTTCGTCGTCTTTTAGTTTTGCACGAGTTGAGTCACCAAATACTTTAACCATAGCGCTTGGTGTTACTTGGTAATGCGCGTCAAACTCAATTCCATAAAGCTCTGCGTCTTTACTTGTAAACTGATAAACCGCAACAGCATCGTCATGTGCACCAATAGCTGATTCTAAACCATCTTCTTCATCGTAAACTAACCCCGTATTTTCTTGAAAATAAAAGTTTTTGATATCGTTATAGAAAAAGTTAACGGTGTAACCAAAATCACCGCTAAAGCGTCTAAAGCTTAAATCTAAGTTTGTTGAAGTTTCCTGCTTGATATTTTCTGGCTCAAAATGCGCTTCATTATCTTCAATATTGTAACCAAGGCCTAGCTCGTAAGTGCCAGTTGCAATGTGTAAACCGTTAGATAAAAGCTCTGCCGAAAGTGGTGCTCGTTCTGAATGAGAAATACTCGTAGCGATACTATGACCCGGCTTGTATTGCCAAATGGCACCAGCAGAGGCACTTAAATTGGTAAAACTTTCATTATACCCAATGGTTTCTTCGTCGCTGTGATCTATTTCTACTTCATCGTGGCTATGCTCGTGTGCCGTGATTTGGCTTTCAATTTTGTAATCTTCAACACGTGCGCCAAGTTCAATTGTAATGTCGCCAAATTCACGCTCTTCTAGTAAATATAATGCGTTAGTTGTAGTTACACTTGCGGGTGTAAAGGCTTCTTCACCAATTGCATCGTAGTCAGAATCGCTGTAGTGATAGCCCATCATTCCGTGCCAATCAGCAAACTTATGCTCTACATTTAAACGTGCTTCAGTCGTTTTATTTTTAAAAGTAGTACCAATTTCGCCATCTTCAATTTCGCTGTGCGAGTAATCTGTGTAGCCAACACGTAGGTTGATGGTTTCAATCCAGTTATTATGAAGGGCGTAACTTACAAGCCCTTGCCAGCGATCTTGCTCTAAATGTGCATAAACCGGCTCTTCAGCTGCTTCGTCTTCATGTTCTGCATGCTCTTCTTCAGTTTCACCTTCGTGATCGTGATGATGCTCATGCCCAGGAATACCGTAATCGGTATCAATGCTACCGTACGAAAAACCAATCGTTAAATGATCGCCAACATAGCTAGTACCAAAGTTAAGTGTTTCGCTATCAATAAAAGTATTTTCTACAGAATTCTCTGTTTCTACATCGCCATCATCGTCGGCAATAGTGAAGGTAGGTGTTTGGTAATCATCGCCACTGCGCTTAGTGCCATCAAAATGAAAGTTAAAGCCTTCATTACCTGTTTCTAGTTTTGCAGCTACTGTGTTTGAGTTTGACACTGTATCGTGGCTGTATTCAGCAGCACCCGTAAGCTCGTCGATATTGTCTGTAGGAATGCGGTTATCAACCACGTTTACAACACCGCCAATTGCACCAGAGCCATAAAGTAGGGTACTTGGGCCACGTAATACTTCAATTTGTTCTGCTGCTAGGCTATCGCTTGATGTCGCATGGTCTGGGCCAATACGTGATGCATCGCTGGCATCTAATCCGTTTTGTGTGATTTTAACGCGAGGGCCATCTAAACCACGAATAATTGGGCTTGATGATACAGGGCCAAAGTAACTTGCATTTACGCCTGGTAAACCTTTTAGCGTTTCACCAAGAGTTGGTTTAGATTTATTTCTTAATTCATCACCTGAGAGCACGCTTACTGGCGATATCATCTCGAGGCTATTTTTATGAAGTGCAGAGGCATAAACAACCACTGTCTCAACTGATGTTGGTTTAAGCGATACAGACAGGTTGTTTGAAGATTCGCTAACAGCAATACGAGAGTCTACGTAGTTGTCTTTACTAATATGTAATTGGCTATTTGCATCGATTTCTATAGCAAATTCGCCTAAATCATTACTTTTAACGCTTTGGTTTTTACCATGCACATGAATTGAGGCATTTTTAATTGGTTGATTTTTATCATCCATTACTTTGCCAGTAACAGTGGCAGCCAAAGCTGATTGAGAACATAAAACAGAAAAAATAGCAGAGGAGATTAATGTTAACTTTGTCATGGATATATTGGTTCGCGGTTATTATGTTGTGATATAATATAACACCGCAAAATCAGTGAATCAACAATGTTATAGTATAACTTTGTATTTTGCGATGAATGATCTAAAAATGACGATTAAACCAATTTTATAAAAATTATAATAATAGGTATGTTAATAGAAATACCTATTTATTTAAGTGCGAGACTCATAGCGCTGTAGGTTTATCTGGGTATTTAAGAGCGGCTATCTATCATTATAAAATCTAGTTTATGCTGCGCTCTTGTCTGGTTTGTTATATCTATAGATTCAATCATTTCGCATTCGTCGCGGATCATCTCTGAAATAAGGCTAGGGTAGTGGCGGCAGTCTTCTGGACGGTCAAGGTAAATACTGCAGGTATACATATTTTTAGCGAGAGGCTCCTTTTTAGGCGCAATTTCTAAAAATGGGCACACTTGAAGTCTTAAGCCTGTTTTTGGGTCAAACCAAATTTCGTTGTTTTTAACGTACTCATAAATTTCGGGGTTAAAGAGCTCCCATAAATCTATTTCTTCTTTCGTTGCGCTTAAGTCGCCGCCACCATATTTAATACAGCATTTACCACACTGGTTGCACTCTTTCATAATTTGCTAATTTAGTTGGCTGTTAACACATTTAAGTTAGCTATTAGTGTAGCACCAAATTTATTATTAACGCTCTACTGAATTGCCCCATTGTTTGCTTTTTGGGTGTGTAAAAAAGTTAGATACAATAACTTAAGTTAAAACCCCTTGTTACATTTTATATAGTACAGGCTTTATTTAATGCTTTACTCTAAGGTGGCGAAAAATATTATGAAACCTGCTTGGGCAGCTGTGTAGTTATTAAATGTTGCTGAGCGGGATCCCTAAGTAGGATGTAATTATGAAAGAAGCTGTTACTAAGTTAAAAACAGAATTTAATGCAAAGTTATTATATTGGAACAACCTCAAAAGTAGCAAAGCCAAAGCGGCAATCATCTTATTATTTATAGTTGTCATTGCACTTAAAGTGTTTACGACCATCTTTACGTTGGATTGGGTTGCAAGTTTATTCAGTGTGTGAGGTTACTAAGAGTAATTGCGATAAAGTTTTATTACTGTGTGTTTAACGCCTACGCGATGTTCATTAT
Source organism: Pseudoalteromonas sp. SR41-1 (assembly GCF_014164015.1). Taxonomy (NCBI): domain Bacteria; kingdom Pseudomonadati; phylum Pseudomonadota; class Gammaproteobacteria; order Alteromonadales; family Pseudoalteromonadaceae; genus Pseudoalteromonas; species Pseudoalteromonas sp. SR41-1. The sequence continues at coordinate 29,953 of NZ_JACJEK010000012.1, read as the reverse complement.
TAATGTATTATTACGCTATACACCAAATTAAATAAATCAGTTGTTTAAATACATTTTATAATGACTGTAATGGTACATTTTAGCTAAATTGAGTCAGTAAATTAGTTTAGTTGCACTAAAGGATAACCAGTGATGATGAATACAAAAATATATAAAGCGGTACATGACCTAGCAGAAGATTTAATGGCGGCGTCTAACAAAAATAACCGAGAAAAATTTGAATCTTTATTTGCTCAATTAAAAGCGATTTGTATTGAAAACGAAAATACCTCAAAAGATCACCCAGTACAATGGGAAACTTTGGCTGATTTTACCGAAGAGCTAGAAGAGGCAATCACGACTTATGAAAAAGCATTAGAAAAGTCTGTTGCGATTAATAACAAAGATCACATGTCATCAGTTTCTTTTTCAATGGCTACACTGCAGCTAGAACTTGGTCAAAAAGACGAGGCTATTAAAAATCTTCAAAATGCTAAGGTTAGTGCTAATAAAATTGAAGATAAAGAGCTTAAAGCTGAAATACACGATCTACTAGAGTTACTTATTGAAGAAGAAGGTTAAATACTTAAAATTTACTAGCTCAGACTTGATCTGACAGTTACCCATATTAAATACTATTTCTTTGGATTTAGCTTAAGTTAGTACAATTTAATGAAACGCTGATGGTTTATACCCTCAGCGTTTTTTATTTCCGCTATTTATAGCTTATCCATAAAGTTCACAATGTACTTTGCAATCTCAACTGGTTTTTCTTCAACACTAAAGTGTCCTGAATCGAGTAAATGTATTTCAGTGTTCGGTACATCTTTTAAATATGCTTTAGCGCCTGCGGCTATAAACGCAGGGTCGTTTTTACCCCATACAATTAATGTTGCTGGTTGGTACTTGCGTAAATAAGCTTGCCATTTAGGGTAGTCGAGAAGGTTATTGTAGTAATCTTGTAGCAATTGTACTTGAATTACTCTATCGGATTTAGTTTGTAAAAAGTGAAGATCGTGCGTCCAGCTATCAGGGCTCATTACTTCTGGGTTACTTTGTACGTCTCGTAAATATTGCTTATTAATAATGGCTTTATTAGACGTGAACGAATAAATTTTATCACTCTGCGCTTGTGATTTGTCCTCATTCGCGGCTTTAAAAAAAGCTTGCCTCGGTAGGGTTAGCCCCTCTAAATACGCATTACCATTTTGTACAATAAGTGCATCAAGTTTATTTGGGTTATTTAACAACATTCTAAAGCCCACAGGAGCTCCAAAGTCCTGTATATAAAGGCTGTAGTGCTTTACTTTAAGTGTTGTTAGTAATCCTTCAACGTATTGAGCTAGAAATTAAAAAGTATATTTTTGAGTTTTTGGGTTTGGGCGTGCGCTATAACCAGAGCCTAAATAATCAGGTGCAATCACATGATAACGACCTGATAAGAGTGGGATGAATTCTCGGTAGCTGTGTAAAGACGACGGATACCCATGTAAAAGTACAATGGTTTGCTTATGCTGCGCGCCAGCTTCTCGGTAAAATATCTTTTTACCATTTACATTTGCATATTTGTAAGTGGTTTTTGAAGGCCATACAGCATCAGCGGCATATACTTGAGCGGTAAACGTAGATATTGAAACTAATAAAAACACAATAAATGAGACGATGTGAGCAGGTTTTACTTTAAGGCTTTTTTGTATATCTGGGGGCATAGGTAAACTCGTTATTTTTGGTAATGTCGCTTTATTTACCAGACCTGTTATTTACACATTTATATTCAGATAATAACGCTGTAGTTTCACAGCAAAGAAGTGCACAGCTGGAGTAAGTGCAGCTTCGGACCTTACAAGATACTGATGAGCCAATAGTGGGCTAGGGCGTTAGCTCTTTATTGGCCGCTTTTTTGTATTTGAAATAGCTTATTAAATAAACGGCTATTGGAATCGTTGGGCTTAAAAATATGTGAGGATGGAAATAGATACCACGTTCGTCATATAGAAACATATATAACGCGAGCGCAAACGTTGAAGGTAAGGGGAAGGTGATTGCACCGTGCCCAACAGCAGCAAATAGTGTCCACGAGAAACACTAGGCCAAAGCACAGCTCTGATGTAAGCACCTTTATTAGTCGCTTTAGCCTTTTTAGCGTAATTACGTGAAACAAAATAAGATATTACCGTTGGAAACAAAGTTAAAATGACACTTAACAGTATAAGCATAGTGATTCAATTCCTTTTGATATTATTTGCATAACCCAGTTTTTCACAATGTGTTAATTGGTTTGAGTTAATACCGTTTTTAAAGCAGCAATTTGCTTAATTTCATCAGCTGTTAATGCTTGATATAACCTAGGATAGGGCCAACCATAGCCCCATCTGAAAGTCGATGGTATATAAGGGCTGCCACCAAATCGAACTCCAGCAAGCATAATGTTCGCTATACTCGTTTCGCCGGCTTCAATAACACACTGTTGCAAGGCTTTATCTGCTTCTAAACGTTGCCAATAAGTGCCACCTTGCCAGTAGGCGTAGTCGTGCGCTTTACAACATGCAAGCCACAACTTTTTATCTTTTGTGGTGCCGTCCGGAAAAACACTACAGCCATCTGATGTGAACGGTTTTATATTTTCAGCATTTACTGTATTACTTAATATGACCAGTAAGACAATGGAACTGAAACGCATTATTTTCATACGAAAGAGTGTATTAGTAAAATTATACATGATTTTAAGTGTTACTGTTTTAGTTACAAATAATAACACTTTAAAAAGTATAAAAAAGGTTTTTACTGTTTATAGACCGGTTATGCTTATATGATAATTTTGATTTAGAGCTTTTTGTTTAGATATTCTATGCGTTCTATTTTCTTCGCTAGTTGCGAGGTGTTAATACTAAAAGTGCTGGTTAAAAAATTTACTAAAATATTAGATTAAGGTTTACACATGGTGTGTTGCATTTGTACTTTAGGAGAGGAGCTGTGCTAGAACAAATAGAAAATTGGATTGACGCTACAAATTTAAAATACAGCAGTCAAAAAGTGAGTTGTGATAAATTCAGTAATGAATTTTATGGGTTTTATTCTAGCGAGTTTTTAAAAAACGCGTATTACGTTGTTGTAGACCAAATACCAAAGCCAGACTTTGCGGGTCTGCGAGAAATGGGTCTAGGTGATTTTGTCGATATGGACGCGGCGGGTATAACGTATAAAAATACCTATTACCTACTTCCTGAGGTTGCAAAAGATTTGAGGGTTCATTTTCATGAGCTTGTGCATGTAGCGCAGTGGCTTAAACTTGGTCCTGACGCGTTTATGATGCGTTACATTAGCGAAATCCAACATGTAGGATATAACGACGCTCCGCTTGAAAAAATGGCATATGCGCTGGATACGCAATTTGCAAGTAAAGGCAATAAAATAGAAGTTCTTAGGCACGTAGCCCAAACGCTGTAACTCAATTTTAGATTTAAAGGAGTTTATATGTACAGAATTATTGGGTGTTTACTTACTTTAGCGTGTATAAATAGTAATGCAGCATCGTTTGAAGAAGATATTGTTTCAGCTCTGCTTGAGCGTACAACTCATGATGTGACTTACGACGGCGCTTATCGCTCTATTGGCTACCCTGGTGGGGATGTACCTAAAAATATAGGTGTGTGCACCGATGTAATAATTAGAAGTTACAGAAAGTTAGGTGTTGATTTACAGAAGCTCGTGCATGAAGACATGCAAAAAAACTTTGCGCTGTATCCATCTAAACGTATTTGGGGCTTAACTAAGCCTGATAAAAATATAGATCATCGACGTGTTCCAAATTTACAAGCTTACTTTGAGCGCCATGCAAACGTATTGAGTAAATCCAACAAAGTGAGTGATTATAAAACCGGCGATATAGTAACGTGGATGTTACCAGGTAATTTACCTCATATAGGTATGGTGATTAATGAGTTATCTCAAGATACGGGTAACCCACTTATTGTGCATAATATAGGGCGTGGTCCGCAAAAAAGCGATATGCTTTTTGATTATAAAATTACCGGACATTACCGGTTCGTTCCACACTATTGATAAGTTTAATAAACGATAGATGTAAGTATTGATTTTTATTTCAGATCAATACTTACATTGCCATTGGGTTTACAGCAGCACAACAGTATTTCGCCTTCGCGTACAAACGCAAGTGGCTCTGCGTTATACTCAACACTGCCTGACACTAAAGTTGCTCTACAAGCGCCGCAATAGCCTTCACGGCATTGGAATGCGACGTCTATTTTCATGGATTCTAAGCAGTGTAGAAGAGAAGGGCAGCCAGCGATAAATTCTATACACTGGCTGTTTTCTGCAAGCGTTATGCTTGCAGTAGACTTGTCACTCATTATAAATCAAAATCACCAAATTCTGATGCATCAACTTGAGAGTCTATTTGACCAACAAGGTATGAGCTTATTTCTGCTTCTTGTGGTGCTACTTGCACGTTATCAGACACTAACCACGAGTTTATCCACGGGATAGGGTTACTGTTATTTTCAAACTGTGCTGGCAAGCCAATCGCAGTCATACGTGCATTGGTAATGTATTCAACGTACTGACATAAAATATGCTTATTTAAGCCAATCATTGAACCATCTTTAAATAAATACTCAGCCCACTCTTTTTCTTGCTCTGCAGCATCAACAAACATTTTAATTGCTTCGTCGCGGCACTGGGCAGCAACAATCGCCATTTCTGGATCGTCCTTACCGTCTTGCATAATGTTTAAAATATGCTGAGTACCAGAAAGGTGAAGTGCTTCATCGCGTGCAATTAGCTTGATGATTTTAGCGTTACCTTCCATTAGCTCGCGCTCAGCAAATGCAAACGAACATGCAAAACTTACGTAAAAGCGAATCGCTTCAAGAATATTTACTGACATCATAGCCAGGTAAAGTTTCTTTTTAAGCTCAAATAAATTAATGATAACTGTTTTACCGTTAATCTCGTGTTTGCCTTCACCGTATAAGTTGTAAAGCGATACAGAGTTAATTAAGTCATCGTAGTATTTAGTTACGGCATCAGCACGTTCGCTAATTTTATCGTTGCTAACAATGTCATCAAAAATAAGCTCAGGTGCTTGTGTTACGTTACGGATAATATGCGTGTATGAGCGGCTGTGAATTGTTTCACTGAACGCCCACGTTTCTATCCATGTTTCAAGCTCTGGTAGCGATACAATTGGAAGTAGAGCCACGTTTGGCGAACGACCTTGTACACTATCAAGCAGTGTTTGGTATTTTAAGTTGCTTAAAAATATATGCTTTTCGTGATCTGGTAATGCTTGAAAGTCTAAACGGTCTTTACTTACATCTACTTCCTCAGGACGCCAAAAGAAAGACAGTTGCTTTTCAATTAACTTTTCAAAAATTGGGTATTTTTGTTGGTCGTAACGAGATACGTTTACAGTTTGGCCAAAAAACATTGGCTCTTGCATTTGGTTATTATGGTTTCGGCTAAAAGTAGTATAAGACATGTTTATCACTCAAAAAACTATCAGAAAAAGCGGGCTAAATGCCCGCTTAAAATAAAAATCAGCAGTTATATTTTATTATAGCCCGTGTTTTTTTGTAACATCGTGTGGGTGGGTTGGTTGAACCCCACTAAGAATAAAGTAACTATTGTCATTTGATGTATCACGAGAAATATTGTTTGTTACATTGCAATATTGTAACACTAAAGCAAAGGAAAAAATAAATGAAATATCATTTATTTTTGAAATTGGTACAAACCATAATGTTACAAATTTATAAGTATAATAAATCATTTACAAATCACATTTTTGAACAATAGACCCATTTTAATTTATTTAATTAAAATGGGCCAACACAGTCTTTGGGGTACCCAATGTAGCATACTGTAATATTTTTGAAAAAGATCAAATTTTTCCACATTTAAACGCCGAACAGCGTGAATTATATTTTTTGTGTTGTCAATTTTGTTATTTATGACCCTAGTGATGGGCATAACCTAAAGTACTTTTTTGAAGTCGATAATTTCTATCATGATCGGCAAGAGGCGATTATTATGGACGCTAAAAAGAATGCTATTTTTAATTCGGCTAATATAATGCTTCATAGGATTCGCCCTAATTAGATTCATTAACAACGCAACATGATTTCTTTTGCGAAATAAAGAAATTGGTAAGAGAAAACAACATATAAGCTGTTCAACAGGTACATAATAAGATGGCTATTTTTCGTTCCTCAATATTTTAGCCAATTAAATTTCCCTCTTAACAGGCTCGTTATATTTTCATCATAAATTGAGAGGTAATTATCAGTAATTCTAATTTTACAGGAAGTGGACCTGTATGGGCTAATGTTCGCGTCGGAGATAATGGGAATCCGGGGTACGTCCATTACTCAAAAGGTTTCTCGTTTGCTGCTAATATTTTACTTCAACGAGTTATGAGTTCACACGGTGATAATGTTGATAACCTAATTTATCCAATTTGTTTTAATATGCGCCACTCAATTGAACTAAGATTAAAAGGTGCCATTCAAGAAATTATAAAAATATCGAAGTTAAAAGGAGTCAGTCTTAAATTTGATTTATGTGGTTCCCACGATATAGGAAATATCTGGAGCTTTTTTCAATTCAATTGAACCAATTAGACCGAAGGTTTGTAAAAATAAATTCGACCAAAGAATAATGAGTTAGTCTGACCTTTGAGGTGTTTTCTTTAAAATGTTTTAATTTCCTTTGTAAAATCGCCGAAAATTATGTTTTATTGTTATCATTAATGCAGTTTGAATTTGTTCTTGTTGCTCTTTTATACCTTTTTTAAGATAAAAGGGGGGTTATTCTCGGTGATTAAGTTAAGGTTAATGGAGATTTTGAACTTATTTTTAATGTTAAAGAGATGGAGTTGCATATGAAACACAGGCCAGAAGGCTGGGTTGTTTTAACGTTTCAAACAATTCATAGTAAACCCTGCTATGTGTTGTTTTGTTCGTGGAGAGATGATAATGAATGGAGAGTAAGCTCAGGTTCAATGGTTCTACCTCACTTATCACAATGCGGGAATTATTGGATTTGGTCTCAAATATCAGGCTCTGTATACGAGCTTCCCGTTGATGAAGAAAATGGCTACACCTTTTACACTGGCGCTGTATTAGATGATTTTTTAGTAAAAGGGTATCGCGATGGCACTCAGCTAAAGCGCATTGCACTTAAAGATATTATGGAAGATAAATAAGGCGATTAGCGCCTTCTAATCTGTCTATTTACTTTACTTTTGAAGGTCATAGCTCTACATAACTGTAGATACTTAGGGGCTTTGGTAAGCAAAGGTGAGAAATTTTATGATGTAAATATTGCTAGTTCTACATTAAAAGCTAATGAATGAATACAGTAAAAGCTAATGAATGAATACAGTATAGGTATAACTAACGCGTACTCCCATAGTAATCCAGCCTAATAAAATTTGGCTAATATCCAATGAGATTTGGCTCGCTTTGCCGAAGATGTTGATATTCTGGCTTCAATAATTTTTAATAAGCACAAATATTACTTCACAAAGGATTACTTATGGGAAAGGAACTCGATATTTATAAATTACATAAACCAGATAGAACATACGATATTATTGACCTAGATATTGTATCGATGGCAGACCAAATTGCCGAAGAAAATCATCTCAGTTTTAAAGAAGCAGTAATATTAGCCAAGTTTGGTTTTCCAAGCGGCAAAACTAAAATAGCGGATATAGTCAAAAAAGGGTTTAGCTGCAAAGTTGAAAAAGAAGCTTTAAAGCAAGCCTACGACGTAAACTTATTTTTGAATTACCTTGTTTTGAACGAAAAGGCGTATATTGCTCTAGGAAACTATTTAAAGGTTTGCGGGGAATTTACACCTCTCAGGTGTGATAAAAAGCTAATTTAATTTAACCCTCTCGTTTTCGAAGATGAAGACGAAGCTCTCATTGAAAAGGCTTACCTAAATGGTATTGAGGATGGCCTCAAAACCTTATCATTTAAACCAGACAAAAATCTTTTCTTTAAATCCTGCATGCAAGGTGGGACAGCACTTTATTGCAATGCTGCGTTTAAATCTCTGATTAATGAAAGTAACTTAAGTGGCGCTGGCCACTAGTTATTTTTGTTGATTACAAAAATCATCAGAATAATAATTGAAATACTGAGAAGGTTTATTCTTAAATAACTCAATATATAAACTAGTAAACCGATACTTTAAACTTCTGTGAGACTGACAATATTTCCGTGACCTAGTACTTCTGACGGGCATCACTTTCGGTATAAGTGGATACATGAATCGTTTTACCATTTTGATCTATAGCTATATATGTTGTCATATTTATTATCCTCAATAAAAGATGAAGTATATCGGACAAGTTTTATTGTGATAACAATATTTTATAAATTAATGTAGCTACACCTATTTTATCATAATAGGAATTTAATATTAGTATCTGACTTGTCATAGTTAAAAATACCATCGCTTTCCATGAAAATTTTGCAGTCTGACAGATATAATATTTTAAAGCGTCAGTTCAAATTTGAGTTACTACAAACTAACTACTCCAATTAAAGGCGAAGGTCAGTACTTTACTCATAAAGCACGTAATTATTTTCTGCCATTATTTATTAAAATGATGTGTGCTAACGAAACTGAAATTCTTCATTAGTTTTAAACGCACACAAAATAAGTCAAGCGTAATGGCTGGCATAAATTATTCCCTACTCATAAAAATACTTCTGAAACCCAACAAACGTGTCACGTATTGCTATGGGTGAACCAAACAAGGAGTTTTTGAGATCGAACTTGCCATCAGCATCTTTTGGTGCTGCCCATGCGCTCCAACGATAAGATTTGTCGATGATCTATTCATAGCTTTCCATTATCATTTCAGTTTCTTGAGAGTTGATAAATTAAAGATCGTCAAGGTACTTTAAAAAAGCATCCATGATGATTGTTCGGTGTAATCTAGCTCGGAGGTGCAACCTGCGTTTTTATGGAAGATGTCATCTATATTTTTGAATACTTGTTCAAACATGTTGGTAAAATCCTTGTTAGCTATTGAGTGAGAAAATATTACGATATTTTGTTATCGGAAAGAGACTCGATAGCTTATTTTTTAATAATTCATTAGGGTAAATATACCTGAAAAAAACTTATTTTAATCATATAAATAACCATGAATATGTAACCAGTGCGTAATTGAGTAGATTTACGTTAATCTAAATTAATTTTATGTTTTAATCTTGGTGGCATTATTTCATCAAATTCACAATTTAATGCATTAGTTAATTTGTACAACGTTTCTAATTTTATATTAACTAAGCCTCGTTCCATCTTGCCGTAGTTGCCTCTTTCGATACCCACGTAGGCGGCAAAACCTTCTTGAGAGTACCCAGCAGCTTTACGTTTTATACGCAGCATTTTACCAAATTCTTTAACTAAATCACTCACCTTATTTTTCCTTTAGGCAAAATGATTACAATTTCATGTTGAGCACTAAAGAACCACGCCCTATAATACCCTTTACTATTTTAAGTTGATCAGGATTTACTTTGAAATTAGACCCTTTTGTTGCTCAAATTATCGTTGGTAAAAACTTTGACCATTTCACGACGAGCGATGTCCGATCAGCTTATTTGGTCCTAAAAAATGACTCTACATTAGAGCCTGCGACTGTTAGACGAAAAATTTATGCTGAACTTTTAAAGTTGGTGAAAAAACGCTGGCTTAAAAAAAATATATCGAAAAAGAAGGGGTTGACACGTTTTAACAAAACAGCGTTGTTTGACGTTGAAGTAATAACATTACAAATAAAATGTGAGCCATCGAATTTACTTCAGCAACATGACGATAAGCAGGAACAATTACTTAGTAAATTGAACCATTATAAAGCAGAACTTTTGTTGAATATAGGGGAGTCTGAAGCATATAAAGAGCTGTATTCTGAATTTCCAGATCTCGTTGGTGATATACAGCCGCAGTATAATAAAGCGAGGGACAACAACACGAGAATACTAGGAAAAATTAGAGCGATAGAAGGCTTACTTAAACAATACAAAGCATTAGAGAACATATGAAACTAAGACAATGGCAAAAAAGCAGTATAAATTTAGCGTTAACACAATACTTGAATGGTAATAGTCATTTTTTAACCTTAGCCACTCCTGGCGCAGGAAAAACTTTGATGGCGTCTGAATTGGCCGATCAGTTATTAAAAAGTAATTTGATTGATTTAGTCATTTGCTTTTCACCTTCATCCATTGTTTCTCAAGACTTCAGTCAAAGCTTGCAATTGAGAATTAATGAACGATTTGATGGTTTATTAGGGGCTAAAGGTCATTCACTAACTTACCAAAATTTACAGTATCTCGATGAAAATTTTTGGCAGTTATTTCATAGGCATCGCGTATTCGTGATCTTTGATGAGATCCACCATTGTGCTGGGTCTTCTATTGATAATGCAAATGCATGGGGCGAACAAATAATATTAAACATTCAAGATAAAGCTAAATATACATTAGCGTTAACAGGAACACCTTGGCGCTCAGACACTGCTCCTATCGTTCTTTCTAAATACCTACACCCTGATAGTAAAATATCATGTGATTACATTTATGGGCTTTCTGAGGCGATTAAAGATAAAGTTTGCCGTGTTCCGCAGATAGTCGCTATCGATAATAATAACATTTCTGTTGTTGATGACGATGAAACTAAAATATTTACTAGCTTTAAATGCTTATTATCGCAATCAATCATTCCGTATCAGGAAATTCTAGAGAATGAGAAAGTTATTAAATATGTAATTTCTTCGGCTCAAGTAAAACTAAATGCAATTCGAATTAAAAACTCTGAAGCGGCCGGATTGATTGTTGCCTCCTCTGTTGAGCATGCAAAGCAAATTGCAGCGTTAATGAATGCCTGCTTCAACGAAGATGCTGTTGTTGTTACGTACAAAGAAAATGAGCCAACAAGCATTATTCAACAATTTAGACATGCAAAAACTAAATGGATTATTTCCGTAGGAATGATAAGCGAGGGAACTAATATCCCTCGATTACAGGTTTGTTGCCATCTGACTAATATAAAAACAGAAATGCATTTTCGGCAGATTTTAGGACGAATTTTAAGAATAACATTTTCAGAGAATCAAGAAGCAGTTATGTATATGCCTGCTGAGCCTAAACTGTTGGAATATGCATATCGTGTTAAGCAAGATGTGCCTTTTGAAGCTGATGTGGTTAAATTTGAGAAGATGAAAAGCAGTGCTGATAATGATGATGGCTCAGAGTTTTCAGACCAAGTTACATTCGACAAGGTGAAAAAAGCTAGCTCTAAAACTGAGTTGGTACTTAGTGTATTTGATAAAGTTATTAATCATCAAGCCTTTGACGAAACTAGTAGCACCGTGGAAGAACATTTTTTAACAAATTCATATGAGAAAGTCGTTAATATTTATGGTCGATTTAAACAAGAATCTATCGCCTTGGGGCTCAGTGAGTTGAGGTGATAGCATCTCTAAAACAATTGTAAATGCTCACGAAAGCCTTTGAAGTCAAGTGACACAATTGCAGAAACAATGAATGTTTACTACTTTGATGTATGGCTAGCGCCACTTAAGTTGAGAATTCGCGGCAGCTTGAGAATATTTTGAATTTTAAGCAAGGTGTTGCACACAGATTGAGATTTATTAATAGAGCCCACCTTAAATTTAAATGGTTTAGATTTAGTAGATAGTTGAATGATTAAATTAATTACATTAAGGCTGTAGAAACCTTAATGTATAAATATAGAATTAATGATGAGTGGGCTACTTCCGGTTTGTGCCATAAGCCGACTATTAGCCGTAACTCGTTTCTGCCCCTTTCTGTGTTTAGACTGATTAATGTCTCATTTCAACAAGCCGCAATTTGACCAAGTTTTCCTCATGTATGTAAGGTGCTCACAGAATCGAGGGAACATCAGTATAACTTTGATTATTTACGACTATTAATCAATGTATAATGTTTTTATTAATTTCAGTAAAACCTTAGGAAGTGGCATGTTCGAGGTCAAATCAAGCGCAATAACTTATACAGGATATGAATATCAAACACTACATGGTGTTAAATTGTTAGCTAGTTGGTTAAATTCTCCAACTAGATACAAGCGCATTGGTTTCGAGGTCGATGACTCTGAAGACTGTATTCCCCAAGGTATTGATGACATCGTTTGTGAGCGACAAAATTTAAAGCGTGATTATATACAAGTGAAATTCACCCCAAATACTGATAATAATCTGCTTTCTTGGGAGTGGTTACTGAAAAAAAGTGGAAAAACGGAAAGGTCACGTACTTTACTTCAAAAATTTTCAGATGCAATTGATGATATTTCAATTGAAAACACAGAAAACGTTATTTTACTCACGAACAAAATACCAGAAAGAGACGTTGAATGTGCGTTAAATGATAATAAAATTATTTACGATCTAATACCAATAGAAACACAAGATGAAATAGTAGTGCAACTTGGTAGTGAAGAAAAAGCTAGACTCTTATTTTCTGTTCTAGACGTTCATCACAGTGACCTAAGTTATAAAACATTAAGTATCGATATAGAAGAATCATTAAGAAAGTTAACCGATGAGGCTGGCGTACACCGCCTAATTAATAAATCTAGGGACTGGTCTAAATTTAAAAATCAGCCGACTGAAGGTGGTTGGATTACGCTCGAAGATATAAGGGGCGTGATATCTACGAAACGTCCAGAACCAATACCTCAAAGTTTTATTATTCCAGAGCACTATGTGTTACCGGATGAAGATTTTCACCAATATTTTCTACAAAAAATCATCCAACTTGAATCGAATATACATGTACTTACAGGCTCCCCTGGTAAGGGGAAAAGCACTTATTTAAGTTATTTCTGTGAGGAATTAAAAGAGCATAAAATCCCATATGTGAGACACCACTATTTTCTTTCGTTAGACGATCGAACCAATGACCGTTTAAGTCCAAGGATAGTTTCTGAAGATTTGATGACTCAAATTACGAGTAAATATGATGTTGTAGATTTAAATAAATATGAATCGGAAAATTTAAATTTAGCTTTAAAAGAATGTGGCGATTTTAACAAAAAAAACAAAACTCCTTTTGTGGTTATTATCGATGGTTTAGATCATGTGTGGCGGGATAATAATAAAAACAAAAAACCACTTGATGAGTTATTCAATCAGTTAATTCCCACCCATGATAATGTTGTTTTAGTTATAGGCACGCAACCTGTAAATGAAGCCATGCTGCCAGATTCATTGATTAGAGAATGCCCAAAAAGTGAATGGGATGAGTTACCTGCAATGACAGGTAATGCAATAAAATGCTATTTGGAGTATCAATTAAAATCAAATCGTCTTAAGCAAACGTTCCATGAGGAAATCAAAGGTGAAGTTTTAAACGAATCTGCCGAAGCTCTCACATCAATTACAAATGGTTACCCACTGCATGTTATATATTCGTGTGAATATTTAATCTCGTCAGGAAATGGGCTTTCTAAATATGCAATAGAACAGCTTCCTCCATGTGAAGACGGTAAAATTGAAACTTATTACAAATCGATTTGGCGTACATTGAATGGTCCTCAAAAAGATATTTTACACTTATGCTGTGACTTTAATTTTCTTTGGCCACAGAATTCATTTTCTGACCTGTTGGAAGAGAACCCTCTTAACACTCCTAGTGTTGATAGCGTTGTACATTTACTTCATGATTCATTATCTGGCTTGAGACCTTTTCATGAAAGTTTAATTGTATTTGTTAAAACCGTTGCTGAACATGAAGCTAGAGTTGATAAGCTCTTACCCAAAGTATGTCATTGGCTTGAAAATAGTGCTCCAGAACATATTAATGCATGCTGGCTTTGGCTATGTAAAGGACGTTTAGGTGACGAAATACCTCTTAGAGAAGGCATAACTAGAACGTGGGTACTTGAACGATTATCTGAAGGTTATGATGACAGTAGTATTTTAAGGTTACTTGAATGCGCGGAGCATTATGCGTTTATGGAGTTTAAGTTCGATGAAGCTTATAGCCATCGTTCTTTAAAAGCGCGGTTGATTAATGGTCCAAATTTTCAGCTCGAGGACTTATCAAAATTGAAGATAAGCAGTTTAGTTTCTGCTCATTCGTGTTTGATAAATGAACTAATAGCAATGAAAGCTGAGTATTCACCTAAGATGCTGTCTATCTTAGCAATTACTCTTTGGTATAGAGAGGATGAATATAATGCTAAAAAAATTACTGAACTAGCCCTTAGTCGTCACCACAGTGAATTAGATATATATAGCTCGAGAATGCAAAGTAATAGCCGTTCTGACGATTTACTTCTTATTCGAGCATCTGTGATAACAGAGTGTTTTGATGGAGCATGGTTAAGCAATAATGAACACATACTTAAATGGCCTACCGAATATATAAATGAGTTTATTACTGCTTTAAAAATTAAGGGTGACTTAAGATTATTAATCAAGTTGCATAGTAAGGTTACCAATGAAAACACTAAATATTTAATCGAAACTGCGACGATCATGTTAAGTATTGTGGAAGAGGTAGATTTAACAGCTTGGAAAGAATTTAATAATTTTAAACATAGTCATCTATCAATCTTATATAAGGAAGTAGGTAAAGTTAAACAACTACCAATCTCTACAATCTACAGTGTCGGGGGGGGTAATATAACGCCTAAAGTTTCTTACGATGAGTGGTTTTATGAAAGTTTACTTGTTCGCTTAAATGCCTGTGGTGACTTCTGCTGGCTTTCTGTAAACGTAGAACGTGAACGAATCGATCTGTCTAAATATTACAAACAGCTTTGTATTTTTGCTGATATGTTCTCTGAGATTTTTATAGAACACGGAGAAGTAACTTTTGATGACTTATGTTTCATGAGCACTGCTATAGAAGAAAGCACCTCAACAAATTGGAACATAAGGCGAGAAGATATTAAATTTAAGCGAGATTGGATACGTATCGCAGCAAATTGTGCAGTAGTGTTCAGTCGAAGTAAGATTGATTATACCATATTAAAAAATGCATTCGAAATTGATGTATTAGACATTGAATGGTTTAGGCTTTGGTACTATGAGAGTGGAGACAACTTACTTACTGATGAAGCTGTAAATCTATTAATTGAAAAAGATATTACTCACCAAGCTCATACATTAGAGGATACGAATGCAAGAACAAATAGAAATGTGGAACTAGCTTCAATTGCTTTACGTCATGCTAATTATGATTCGATGAAATGGCACACTAAGCTGTCATGGGATTACGTATTAGGCTATGTACACCATAAAGACATGACGATTAATGATACTATAGAAGCTATAGAATACATTGCGGATAGAGATCTTGACAAGGCTGTCAATTTATTAGAGCGGGTAGCTCCTTTAGCCTTTAATGTGTGCGAGTTTACTGATGGTGACCATACTCGGTTTGCTTTATCTGATATTGCTAGGATTAGCGCTAAATACAATATTTCTGCAATAGCTTCAAAATACAATCAAGAAGTCAATGACGGAGAGTGGTATCACGCAGATACTTCTCTTGAATACTTTTTGAAGTACACAGATCTTTCATCAATTTTCGCGAAAGCACTTTCTTTCACTGGGTTAACGAATGACCAGTTGAAAATCATATCGAGTCGAGCAGGTGATGGGGATTTATCTGCTCAAAATATAATTGACGAGTTAAACCGCTCTGGTATTGAAATTTCCATAGACGAAAATAAAGAAGAAGATGTAGCGAAGGATGAAAGTAAGTTAAATCCTGCTGATTATCTTCCTAGCCAATTTGATATTCTGTTAACTTGCCGACCTTCGAAAGAGTTTTATTTAATGTGGTATAACTTCTGGCTTACTAGAGGAGAAGAGTCAGAGTTAGTAAATCATCTATATTCTATTTTATTGGAAAAAGAGCTAGATCTAGGGAATTCTAAATATCTTCTAGACCCTTTATTTGTTAGTTGTAGACAAATATATGGACCTCGGAAAGCGTTTAACGTACTTGTGAAAGCTCAAGTCGAAATGCGAGGTTGGTCTTCTTGGTATGAGACTTCAGAAGCTTCACTTGATAGACTTAAAAAGGTGGCTAAACATTATCCAAGCAGAGTTAATGAATTCTTGTCTAAAACTACCACTCAGATTGATCCTTGGAGCAAAGAGGTAGGTAATTTAATCATCCCTAATAAAACATTAGCATTCCTCTTAGCCGAAGCTAATAGAGTAGATGAAGCTAATTCATTAGCTTTATCAATGATTTGTGAAATTGAAAAAGAAACTGCTAATTTACCTTTAGTACAACCTAATTGGTCATGGGTGGTTGGGGAATCCGAAGATTTAAAAAATGCAAATATATTGATTAGTCGACTTGCCTGGCCTGTACCTAAAATTAAACTCCAAGTTGCTAGCCAAATAGCTGGTTTACTCTGTGACAAAACTCATACAGTTAACATCGAGAGGCTATTGCTTGCTGAATTAGCAAGAAAATTATTAGAATCAGAAGTTGTTGAAATACTCGTGGTATTCTGGTTGGCAAAGCAGAAAGGCTATGAAGCAAAAGAAAATATAGCTTTTTATATAAAAGCTCGCTCTAGACTCTCAGATATGATTTTAGATGTAATACTGTTGAAAATTGATGGCTATGGTGAATATGCAAAAGAACTCGTACCTGATTTTAATGATTATGCAAATGATTTTGGCTTTCAGAAAGCGCAAGGAACCGAAGTACCACTAGCTTTCCATTCTAAATTAGAAAATCTAGAAGAAAAAACTGGAATTCCTTTCTTGATTTTATATCACTCAGAATGGATAAACAGTTGTGAGCGAATAAAACCTCGTTGGGATAATATTGATTATTTCCTGAGTAGTGATCGTAAAAGTACTGGTAATTTTTTTACTCGTAATAGTCATCGAGGTCGGTCAGCATTTCTCAATGTTCTAAATATAGCGGAAAACGTATTTGGCATGCCTCGTGATTATTCAGAATCTGTTTCTACTCTTGCTTTTCCTGTAGAGCCTGTATATGTAACATCTATTCAGAATAAGCCAGTTTGGCTACCTGAATGGGAGTTTGGTCAAGATGTATCTGAAAGTAATATACGTAAATATTTAGGTAATTGTATAACTAATTATAGTGAGGTTTTGGATCTTGGAGCGTTGTCGTTTCCTCTCAAGATTGATTCAAACAAGTGGATCGATATAACGATTCTTTTAGCGAAAAAAACAAATCAATATGATGTGGATTTTAATATATCACGTGGTGATATTGGATTTAGTTTTGGAGATAAACTAAGGACTGATTTACAATTTAAGACCAAACTTAGCTCTTACAGTAAGTATGATAACTGCCACCCATTATTTGGTACTATTCATCCTCTTACAAGGATAGGGTATTGGCAAATTGATCTTGAATCGAGAGGGCTGTATATACCGCTTACTGATGAAAAAATCAGCGCTAAGCATAATGCTTTTCAAACATCACTTTTTTTGGGTGAGAAACAGATTGCAGAATCTATATTTTGGCCTTCAGTACATTCTTTATCTCACCCCAAAAAAATCAAATCACTTTATGGCACGTGTACCATATTCGATCACAATAATAATGCATGGTTAGAAAGAGAGTTACAAGATAAGCCAGATATTTATCTCTGTTCTGTATCAGTTTTAACTCGAGAAAATCACTATGATGATTTCAATATTGATGAATATAATTTTAGTCTTGACCAGTACTAGCTAATGTTAATCAGGGCGAGGTAATCAGCTAAGTTCCCTCGTTTCCCCTACAAAATCTAATGAGTATTACTATTGATTAATATAATAACCTTAAGTTCTTTTTGTCCAATAACGAGCGAAAAACTGTCAGCCTCAGCAACGAGTACTGGTTATTTGCAATATCAGAGGTTATTTGAAGCCAAAAAATAGAGCTGATGATCTAACTCAGAAATGTCCAAAAACGAGTTTAACCGACCGTCTGCTCATCGCTCAAATAAGACCCTAAAGGTTGCTCATATAGCTATCTAGGTTAACGTTAGCAAAAAACAGAAGTATATTTCCGATAACTACCTTTGAAGTCCTAGAAACGGAAGTTTGCTTCCGTAATATAGCAATATAGGCTTACAAACCGGAAGCTAACTTCCGTTTTGTACTTTAAGATTATAAGCCGGTATCTAGTGAAAGCAGGGAAGTCCAAGCTCATTTCTGCCCCAAGACGTGTTTAGTTCATTAAAAAATTAAACCTTTATTTGTTTCTAATATCTACATATGCTGCCAAAACTTATAGAACTTGATTTCCAACACATATATGTGTAATTTTTTTTGTTAAATTTATACGTCGCTTTTAGTAGTAACCAAGGATTAGGTATATGATCGAATCAATTTCTATGCAAGGAGTAGCGAGCTTTCAAAATCCTACCTCTGTATCTTTAAACACAAATAAAAAAGTAGTATTGTTTTATGGTCATAACGGTACTGGAAAATCTACAGTAGCAAGATATTTGCAAGACACAACACACAGTAATTATAGCAATTGCAGTCATGTGTTACCCAACGCTCAAGACTATCAAATTCAGGTTTATAACACAGACTTTGTTGAAAAAAACTTCTCTCAAGATAGCTTTGAGGGAGTGTTTACTTTAGGTAAAACAAATGTAACGGCTGAACAGACTATAAGTGCTGCTGAAGAAGAAATAGTAAGATTAGAAGAGCAAAGAACCCTAAAGCAAACGCTTAAAAAACAGCACGAAGATAAAGAAATAGCTCAAGTTAAAACAATTAAAGATAATTGCTTTGAGATTAAAAAAAAGCATGACAAAAAAGATCTGGACCACTGTTTAATTGGCTTTAAAGGTTCGGCTTCTGCGTTTTATGATGAACTTCTAAAAACAGACCTCATCGAAACACCTGAGTACACGTTTGAAAGTTTAGCGACTGAATCTAAAGAGTTAAATAATAAAAGTGCTGTACCAAAAAGTATGATTCCTAATGTTGTTTTAAACCTGGCATCAAGTGAATCAAATACCATTTTAACTGAGGTAATTGTTGGCTCTAGTGAAAGCTATCTAGCGGAGCTAGTGAAGAAATTAAAAAACTTTACCTGGGTTGATAAAGGGCGCATTTATCTCGATGATGCTGAAGGTAAATGCCCGTTCTGCCAACAAGCTATAGATGAGGATTTAATTGAAAATATAAACAACCTTTTTGACGTATCATATGAAGGAAAAAAGGATGAATTAAAGACTCTAAAAAGCGGATATGAACAATCTATCGAAACTTTAAACGAAGCATTATCAGCTACTCACTATACAGCTCTTAATGATACAAAGTTTGACCTGGCAAAAGAAAAACTTTCAGGTGTACTGCAAGCAAACCTTACTAAGCTAGTACAAAAGTTAGATGATCCAAGCATCAAAGTTAGCCTGGAATATACGTCTGGTTTAGTTCAGGCTCTCAATGATATTATTAATGATAAAAACACTTCTAGAAGGGCTTTCAACACTAAGCTCAGCAAGAAAAAAGAGTCTCTCGCAGCTATTAAAAAGAAGTTTTGGTCTTTGGTTCGTATAAAATACGATGTAGCTATAAAAGCTCACGATACTTTAATTGAATCTATTAAAACTGATGTAGAAACAGTTAAAGGGGGAGAAGAAGTCCTCACCATAGCTATTCAAACTCAAAATGACGTTATCGCTGAAAATCGTAAATTAATTACCAATATTGAAACGTCCGTAATCAGCATAAACAACCAAATAAAATCGATAGGTTTAGAAGGTTTCGAGATTAAACAGAAACCAGGAGAAAGTAACCATTATTACTTATGTCGAGGTGTTTCTTCGAGCTGTCACGACGTATATAAGTCGCTCAGTGAAGGAGAAAAAACGCTCATTACTTATCTATACTTTTTAGAATTGTGCCAGGGAAGTGTAAACAGTGACTCCTCAACCCCAAAAAATAAGAAAATTATTGTTGTAGACGATCCTATATCGAGCCTTTCTCATAATTACATATATGAAATAGGCGCTCTCACACACAAAAGACTTATTAAAGGCTACCAATATGCACAAGTGATCTTACTTACTCATAGCCTCTATTACCTGCATGAAGTGATGAAATATTTACCTAAAGGGAAAGATAATGCAGGTAATGACAAGTTTGATAACAAATGTAGTTTGTTTAGGGTATTAAAAAATACGAACAGTAACATTTTACCTATGGAGAAAGGTGATATAAAAAATGATTACCAATCATATTGGCAGATCATAAAAGATGCTCAAAACGGCACTACAAATAACATTGTTTTACCTAATATTATGAGAAATATTCTCGAGTATTACTTTTCTTTTGTACATAAGACAGATGCTTTAAAAGCCGCCTTGGATGAATTAGAAGAAACGGATGCACAATTTTCACCTTTCTTCAGGTTCATAAATAGAGAGTCTCACTCTGACTCCGTAAACATTACAGATCTTGGAGAAATCGATTCAGAGAGATTTATTGCCAAATTTAAGGATGTATTTATCAGAACAGATTTTGAAGAGCATTATAACAAAATGATGCTTTGACAAGATTGTTGGCACTATAACTTTCTAAGTTCAAATAAATCAATTCATTATTTGTAATAGCTCATATCTGATCTTACAGTTTAAGTGAATAAGTTTAGACTTCATTAGACAGACTGCTATGAGCGAGAAGCAGTCAATCAAAAGCTTTGATGCTGAAGTCAAGGTTTGATCCTCGGCTTTTCAGCCCAAAAGTGCACTGACATTGGTAATCAACAATGACTGAGGCGAAAGCCACTGACCTTAATTCATATGAGTGACTGGTGCATATTCACACCAATCGACGCCATTACTAGATATATATCCATATTTAAAGTGAGTTCAAAAAGTAAGAACATTTGTTTTTTTTAAATGAAAGACAAAGTAAACACAGATGTCTGCTTGATAGGAACTTTCTAATGGGTGAGCCTCGTTTGCTCTGTTCGCTGGAATTACCTCTACAGCTCAAACTGAATAATATGTCAGACACAGCTAACAATAAGTTTAGCAATCTGCTAATCTAGGAACATTAAATATATATCTGATTTCTATTTACAACTATCCCAATGCTGTTTATTTCCTTGCCAATGCAATATCTTCATGCCATCGGAACATTCCAAGGGGCTTTATTAGCAGCAATGCTCTTGTTTAGTGCTGGCGTTAACAATGCTGGGCGCATAATGGGCGTTTGGTGTCTTTTTCAAGCATTTTATTTCTGCAGCCCTTTGATTGTAGTGCATGCTGATGATACTTTTTTTGCCAATTTAATTGGATGGGGCTACTTTGTTCCCGCCAGTTTTGGTGCATTTTTATATTTGTATTTTCGGTCATCGATAATTAAAAAGTCATTCCATATAAAGGATTGTATTCATGCTACGCCGTTATTACTTTGTCTTCTCTTAAATATAGATTTTTTATTTTCCACCCCTGCTGAAAAAATCAACATCGCCAATAACGCCTTACATAAAGAAAACATTCTACTGCTGACTCAGATTATTATGTTCGTACAGGCATTTTTTTATTTAGCATTGAGTGTCAAACTGATAACCAAAAGTGGACGCCATGCACGTGACACGCTTTCCAACTTTAATCCCAAAATATTTACTTGGTTATGGATAGTATTAAGTTTGTACGCAGGGATGTTCTTGACAGAAACTGTCAGCATAATAATCGGCGCAAATTATTCTTTGGGTATTGTAAGTGATCTCATAGCCTTTACATTGATATACAGCGTTTCGATGGCTCAATGGCGTAAGCCAAACTTATTTACGATTGATAACTTGAGTGAAACTCCAACGAAAGTTCTCAACTCGACAACCAAACCACAATACTTTGACTCTCAAACTAAAACCAAATTATTAGAAAACATCGTTCAGTATATGGAAGATGAGCAACCTTATTTAGAAAGTGAACTTACCTTAGACGCGCTAGCAAAGTATACCAACCTAAGTAGTCATCACTTATCTGAAATCCTCAATCAACAAGCAAATAAGAACTTCTATCAATTTGTCAACGAATACAGAATAAAAACAGTCTGTTCTCAAATTTCTTCTAATCCCAACGAGAGACTTTTTGATCTAGCTCTATCTGCTGGGTTTTCCTCAAAAAGTACCTTTAATGCCGTTTTCAAGCAATTCAAAGGAATGACCCCAAGCCAGTATAGGAAACAGCTGAAACTCGATAGCGAATGAGTGCGAATCGACCGAATCGCACGTCCAACTCGTCCAAATCAGACGATTTTTCTCTTAGACTCCTCTTTAATGCAGCTTCTAATCGCCGTGGATAACAATATTCATCAGACGATTTAATTAGTGGAAAATAGAATTGAGGACAAAAATTGAAGACTATAATTTTAACTTTTTTTATTGCGTTTGTAATTGGCTGCACTAGCCTGAATGAACCAAAGTCAATTACAAAAAACACAAAAACGCAAGAAGGGAATACTCATACTAACCTGCCTTCATCTGGCAAGATAGTGAGCATTAAGGCATTAAAAAGCAACCTGACTGAGCTAAGTCAACGCCTTGATACGATCCACCCAGACCCGGGCTTTACTATGGATGTATCTGAAGTTAAATCGCAGATAGAGTCCTTGTCAGAAGGTATAACTTCACCCATGACACATTATGAAGCATGGAAATACTTCTCTCAGCTGAATCCTTACTTTAAAGATGGACACATGCTAATTGCTTCGCCACAGCTTGATGATCAATTTAAGAACCACATTCAGAACGGTGGTCGGCTATTTCCATTTGACGTAATGATAGATGCATCCCAACGTTTGCTTGTGGCGGAAACTATTGAGGGCCATTCAGATATTAAAATCGGTGATGAGATTACCTCAGTCAACGGAGTTAGGGCATCAAAAATAATTGAAACTATGTTGGCAAGAATGTATGGCGACTCATTAGAGTTTAGGGCTGCTTTTACTGCCAGTCGATTTAAAAAAATCTACTGGTTACTGTTTGGTAGTAGCAAAGATTATCAAATTGAGTTTATGCATAAAAATAAGCGCAAGCAATTCTCTATAATGGGTGTCACTGATGAGCCGGAAAATCACAATGCTGATGTGAGGGAATTTGTCCAAAGTCGAATACTAGACAATGACATAGGGTATTTGCGTGTCGATCGCTTTTTTTATTCTCAAGAACAAGAACAACCTTTTTTCACATTTCTAGATGAAACGTGGCAGGCGTTTAAGGATGCGAACGTCAAAGATGTGATTATCGACGTTCGCCATAACCCTGGGGGGACCGATCACTATTGGCAGCAAGGTATTGCACCATACATTGCGAGCAGGCCATTTCCATTTCTGTCAAACTTTAAAATTCGTATGACGGAACGAAATATCAAACTAGGACCTATTAAAGGTAATCAAGGTGAGGTTATTGAAGGCACATTTAATCAATTAGTGCCTGTCGACGCGCATAAGGGTTTAAAGATACCTGGACGGGCATATTTACTAATGGGGCCGCTCAGTTATTCATCCACTATTTTGTTTTTAACCTCACTACAGGACTCTCGTCAGGCTGTCATCGCGGGTCATTCAAATGTAAGGTCTTGCACTACTGGACGTATACAAACTCATGTATTGTCTGGTTCTAATTTAGAACTAACCATGCCGACACTTATCTTTACTCGCCCATCAGGAAAAGAGCATTGTCAGCAACCTATCGAACCAGATGTTTATGTGTCGAACGAAGTAATAAATTCGAATGAGGCAGTGAAACACTTAGCAAAATATATTACCGCTAATAGGTAGACGAATATAGACGGGTTACCCAACATTTAAATAAGAGCGGTTAACGTGCAGGCTCAATCAAATCTGAGGGTTTTACCAACCCCGTCTTTAACTCAACACGTTAACCTAATTCGTTTTAGGAGTGAATGGGGTCAAATTTTGACTTCAGACATTAAAAACCTTCGATGTCTGCTCATGCCACATATACGAATATCAGATTTGAGCAAAATCTAAAAATCAAATCTGAAATAATAGTTAAGAATTATTCAATTAATCTTTGCTTTAAAAGCGCAGCGCCTCTTACCCTCTTTATGAATCGTTAACTTTAATTTGCCTCAACCATCAAGTTGAAAGTATTCGTTTTATTCTGGCAAAGACAAAACATATGGCACAAAGAGAAATGAATTAAGAGTAAATGAGAAAAAACGCAAACCAACTATTGCTTTAAATTAATCTTTCCTAGCTCATATCTGATCTTACAATTTAAGAGAATAAGTTTAGACTTCATCTGACAGACAGCCATGAGCGATAACCAGTCATTGATATTGGCTAAATATAGTCGTTAATTGATTGGTCAAACTACTTTTTGCGCATATATTCATGAAAATGAGCGCTGCGCGCATATTGATTCGTTTAACTTTACCTAAAAAATTTAGAAAACTTAGTGATAGTAATGCCTTAGGTAATTTGTTAAAACTATATAAAGTAGATAAATGAGCGTTAAGTCGGCAGAAATATGCGCGACGAGCGCACTATTAAATTGTTGAACTAAGCCGCTACGCGGAGATCCTATTCTGACCATTTGAGCCACACTTACCTTGGGGTTATCCCATAACTTGGAGGTAAGTCATGAATACACTCATTGAACAAGTCAAAACTGAAATAGCCTATCTTGGTTATTCACAAAGTACCTGTAAAAGCTACTGCGAGCATTTGCTTAAACTCAGCCATTATTTTAATAAACCACTCGATTTAATTACTGATGATGAGCTGAATATCTTTTTTAAAGATCCCGCTATTCGCAAGCTCTCCAGAGCGAGTCAAAAAATACAAATAAACAGTATCTGGTTTTTGTTTAAGAATATTTTACACCGCCCACTGAACTTAGACATAGCCTTGCCTAAAGCGAAACCTCGGGCACCTACTTATTTATCGCGTGATGATATTCGACGACTTATAGAAAGTTGCACGGATATGCGCTTAAAAACATTGATAGTGGTGTGTTATGGATGTGGTTTGCGTATTGGCGAACTGCTGCGCATCAAAGTGCAAGACATCGATGGACAGCGTAAAACCATTTTAATTGAACATGGTAAAGGAGATAAGTCACGCTATGTTGTTGTATCAGATAGCGTGCTAAATCAATTACGTTGCTATTGGAAAATGTATCACCCAACGGGCTGGATGTTTTATTCACGATGGTTAATGGATAAACCCATGTCACCCTCAAGCTTCAGAAAGGCATTGAAAAAACATGCACAAATGTGTGGTTTAAAGCACTGTAATCCACATGTATTACGCCATGCTTATGCAACAAATCAACTTGAGTTAGGGATGCCGCTTCATCAACTTCAACATCAGCTTGGTCACAGTGACATTAGAACCACGCAAAGTTACTTACACTGGTTACCTGAATCAGGGCATGGTGGTATTGATTTACTCGCAAGTTGGGGGAACCAATGAGCGGCTTGCACCTCGCTGATATTTTAAATTCTGGCCTTGGGAATTATCGGCAGCACCACATAATGAGTTATCAACAGTTACGAGTCTGCCAACACCTTCAATCGTCAGCATATTCACCTGCATTGCTTGATACCCGCAGGCGCGCTTGATCAAGCGCACTGGCATGAAATAGAAAAAGGCTATTTATACCCCGTTAAAGCATTATCAACAGTGTTTAGAGGGAAAATGCTCGCGGCGCTCAATGAATGCGATAGTTCATTCGCGAAGGTAAGCACACCAACCAAATGGTGCGTGTATAGCAAAGCCTGTTTAACGTACAGTGAAAAGTTAGTCAGTTACCTTGCACGTTATACCCGAAAAGGCGTGATGTCAGAATCGCGATTAGTGTCAGCGACTGAAGAAACAGTGAGCTTTAAATATCGCGATTATGCAGATAACAACCGCGATAAAGTCATGACTCTGAGTTGTGATGAATTTTTACGGCGCTACTTACAACATGTATTGCCCAAAGGGTTTATGCGCATTCGCCACTATGGCTTTTTAGCTAATGCATGTCGCAAGCGAAAGTTAGGGTTAATAAAGGCTCAAGTATCAGCAACCCCATGCAAAGCGGTGAAGCCGAAGGTAGAGCAAGAACGATTAATACCCCATTGGTCTTGCCAGTCATGCAAGACGGGTACCTTACGATTTATTGGTGTGATGAATTTAGGTGAGGCGACAAATAAAATAGCGCGAACGAGTTAGCAGCCTTGCTTGCTGCATCAAATCAATAAGTTAACCTGCTTAATTGCTCAGGCTAATAGCGACTGTGCGAGCGAAAAATATCCTTGCTTAACGGTTAAACATTCGGTTTAATGAATAGATAATAAACGCTGAGCAATGCAGGGAAAGCTTAAATTATAATAGGTAAGCTTATTAAATTAGCTGATTTAGCTAGAGCCTCTAAAAAGCAAATTCCCATAGCATAAACAACACCAACTCTGACACACCGAGCAGGTAGCGGCTCAGTCCAACAAGCGATTATGCAACACAAACAGCGTGTCGCATAAATACTAAAATGTTATATGCCTAAGAGAGTTATGTGAATATTACTATTTTTGTAGTTTCATTTGTGGTCTATGTTTGGCTCTGCTTGGGTATCGTAAAGTTCCATAAACATTTAGCAGATAAACTTAAACTGGTTAATCGTCGTAGTTTGTTAAACGTGTTCAGCCAATATATTTGGTTTCTGTTGTTTATCGTTACCTACATCCCGTTTAGTATATTCTTCCCTGCATGGTTAAATGGAAAACTTGGCATTGTGCAAGAGTCCCCAAATGTAACAGCTATTTTCATTTTGTTGGGATGTTTAACGCTAGCAATTACTATGTGGCTAGGTTATAAAAAAACTAAGCAGGCGAATTGGTAATCGGCATATAACAAAGCAAATTAAAAAGTGCGGACAAAAACTAGTTGGCTTTGTTCGTACCTCACAAATTTTTAGCCAACTAATTTTGCCGTTTATTTGCGGCGTTGAGTGTTCAAGGAGGAAACATGGTCAAAGCTACTTGTCATTGCGGTAATATCGTTATAACAGCAGACATGCTACTAGAATCCATTACCAGTTGTAATTGTTCAATGTGTTACCGGCTGGGTGCTCTTTGGGCTTATTACACTGTCGATCAAGTTGATATTAAAGTAAAGTCAGAGGCTACTGTTTATTTGTGGGGTAGCAAAGTTCGCTCATATCATTCTTGCACTTTTTGTGGTTGTACGACTCACTACACACAAAAAAGAGATGACGGTACAAATAGGGTCGCAATCAACACTAGAATGGCTACTCCTGAGCTATTTAAGTCCGTTCATGTTAGGTTTTTCGATGGTGCTGATACCTTTAAATATGTTGAGCAATAGAGCACTTACAAGAGTCTAAGGTTACGACAGTCCGCTCATGGCACAGAGCCGTCCTTCGGCTCTAACTCATTTTTGTCCAAAAACGAGTTTACCCGACCGTCCGCTTATCGCTCTAAGCTGAACTATGCGATATGGGTAGTCTAAAGCTATTGATTGTTATAAAAACTACGGCTTGTTTTTACTATAAAAAGTAGTTGGGCTTACGACTATAAATGACATAAGCCAAAAATATAGTCGAAAAGCATTGTTTTGACTGTTTAGTTAACTAGCGATGGATATATTTAAAGCACGGATCTCATTCTCATTTTTCGAGTTTTTCTCGTCAAATTGGAACTTGATTATTGAGCCTGGATTTACATTTTTCCAATCTTCAGGGTTAATGAATTCACTTTTATGAACAAAAAACTTACTTTTATTATAATTAGCAAAACCATACCCTTGACCTTTAAAACATTTGGTAAGCTTCCCTTCGACACCTTCTAATTTCATCTTAAGAGTGAAATAAAAGCGATCATTAGTCTCTTGGGTAATATGGAAAATATCATCACAGCTTTTTATAAGCTTTTTGAGACTAGCAACTTGATAATTACGATAGTCGAAAGAGGGGTCAATTCGTTTGATTGCAGTTCCAAAATTACCTAGGTAAGCTTCTCCATCAATTTCGGCACGGTTATATACTTTTATTAATAAAGCCTCTAAATCGAGATCTTTGTCAGTTTCAATTGTATCGTCAAAATCTATATTATTTATATCGACAAAGTTTTCACAAGCCCTAATTAATCTCTTAGGTGATTTTTTCTCACCTATAACCATACTATAAATACCGTATTCTCTTATACGTTGGGCTAAACTAGCGAAACCGCCATCACTGGTTACCAAACACACAGAGTTTATACGCTTGTTATTATTAATTAACTCTATTGCGTCCATAATCAAGGCATGGTCAGCATCACCTTTTTTAGTATAGTGAAATTGTTGTTTTGGCTGAGAAGCGGTTATTTCTAGAACATTCTCCCATGATTTACTACAACCGTTCGTCCAGTCAGCTTATACCCACTTCAGTGCTACTGAGCCGTGCTTTCCAACTTCGGCTAGCACTCGTGAAAAGGCTTCTGACTTAAAATTTTCACCATCAACTAAAACTGCAAATACTTTTTCCATAATATATCCTGTTTATTCCTTTTATTAGGTTTAGTAAAACTTAATAAATCTATAATTTCAACTGCTTTCATCACAATTAATCAGTAAACTATAGCCTCTGAACTTTCGGTTTTCCAACTGCCACCACTACACTTTAAGTCCAGTTATTTTTCACAAAAAGGTGGTTAATAATGATTGCACTTAATACTTGAATTCAAGTATTAAAACAAAGCTAAGTTTAACTTTTTTATCAGTATTCACTAATCGCAATGTTTAAGTTAATGCACAAAATAAAAATAGATTTTTAATAAAGAAAATACTAATAAAGGTTCTCCGTGTTCGTATAGAACAATTACGCTGTTATTATATTCAATACTTGGTTTAACCTAATTAATTCAATCACATTTAATTATAGGGATATCTGTCCAACGAGTCGTATAATGTGGCGATAAGAAAGCCCGCTTCATATTCCACTTCTGTGTTAGCTTTTCACTGCCTATTGATAAAGTCCCTACGCCATAGCGTTTGTTTATCGCATCTAAGCATTCCATCATTTTAGGTTTATCCTCACTCACAGAGAACATATCGGCTTGTTTAAATAATTCACTTTCTAACTCTATCGCTCCTATACCGCAGCGATAAAAGCGCGTATCCGGTTTATAAATTTCATCAATAACCATAGACACAGCCTTAGCTATAACGCTGGTGTCTGATGTCGGTATAGGAAACTCATATAGAAGTGATTTTTTATAGTGCACATCTTCATGTGGCGAGCTGGCAGCAAATATAACAATACGCTTTGTTAATGATTGTTGCCTTCTAAGTTTTCGCCCAACAATTGCGGCATGCGTTACTAAAGCCGATTTTAATGTCGTTAAATCAGTGACTCTTTCACCAAAACTTCTAGTTGAGTATATTTCTTTTTTATCTTGCTTTACTTCATCCCAACTTAAACAGACAATACCATTTAATTCGCTAACAGTTCTCTCTACGACAACACTGAACATGCGCCTCATAGCTTTAGGGTTTTGGTTTGCTAAATCCCATGCACTTTTAATCCCCATTACCTTAAGTTTTCTACCGAGTCGAGAGCCAATACCCCAGACATCGGTAACATCCATACGCATCAGGACTTCCTGGCGTGAGATATCATCGTGAATAACAGCAACCCCGTTATAACCAGAGAGTTTTTTTGCCGCATGGTTGGCTGCTTTAGCTAACGTAGGCGTAGTGCCAAAGCCTACACCAACAGGCAATCCTGTCTCACGCCATACAGCTCGTCGTATTGTGTGTCCGTAGTCAGCCCAGTCATCAATGATTTTAGAAAAACCAGTAAAACGTAAAAATGACTCATCAATACTATAAACATAATGGTCATCACAAAAACGATTAATGACCGTCATCATTCTCTCACTCAAATCAGCGTAGAGTTCATAATTTGAAGAG